>JBGTHW010000160.1:0-31158 GCA_041746035.1 Parasphingopyxis sp. | reverse complement strand
GCGCGCCGATACGAAGGCGTCCGAACAGAAAGCCTACCTGCCCTTCTCCAAAGGCCCGCGCGTTTGCCTCGGCGCGTCTTTCGCGTTGCAGGAAGCCGTGATGGTGCTGACGACGATCATGCGCGACTGGACGGTCTCTCCTGTCGACGGACACATCCCGAAACCGGTTGCAAGGCTGACGCTGCGCTCGGAAAATGGTATAAGGCTGATTATCACACGGAGGACGGATCGATGAAAAATGCTTTTGCGGTTCTGGCGCTATTGCTGATTGCGGGGTGCGCCACCACCTATGCCGGTGGCGAGCCGGTCTATGACGACACGCTCTATATCGCGGAATAACCCATGCGCGGACTGATATTTGCCCTGATCGGCGGCTTCGCGATCGGCGGCTGCGAAGAAGCGCCCGACACCGCACCGGTGTATCCGCCCGACATGGCTGCCGAAAGCGAGAGGCCGGACGAGCTGGAGCCCGAAGGAGATCCGGTATTCACCGGCGTCGGACAGGAGCCGGGCTGGACGATCCGCATCTATGACAATGCGATGGTCTATGACGCCGATTACGGCCAGCGCCGCGTCGTCGTCCCGACACCCGAACCGCTGGGCACCAGTAACGACCGCCGTTATTCGACCGGCGGGCTGACCATCGATATCGTTTATGAACCCTGCCAAGACGCGATGAGCGGCGCGGAATACAGCGCGAAAGTGACCGTCACCGAAGATGAGCGTACCCTCGAAGGCTGTGGCGGCGAACAGACAGCGTCGCCGGAGGATGGGGTTTAGCGATTGTCGATGCGATTTACGTCATTGCGAGCGCAGCGAAGCAATCCAGCGGCACGACAATGGATTGCTTCGCTGCGCTCGCAATGACGACTGCGTCAGCCAACGGTCAATATCTTGACTGCCTTATTCCGCCGCCTCTTCTTCATCGTCATCCTCCGGCCCCGGCAGCGCATTCGGCTGCCGCGCGATACTCTCCACCGGCGGCAACTCTTCCAGTTCCCGCTTGCCGGTTTCGATATTGAGTTCGGCGAAGCGCCGCCCGGTGCTCAGCACATTGCGTTCGAAACTGCCGACAAACTTGTTGTAATTATTCACCGCCGTGGTGAGGCCTGTTCCAACGGTTTTCAGATGCCCCGCAGCGACCGCCAGCCGGTCGTACATTTCCTTACCGAGCGCGCCGATCTGCTGTGCCTCGCGCGCCAGCCCCTCTTGCCGCCAGACCGCCGAGACCGTGCGGGCAATCGCGATCAGATTGGTCGGCGTCGCCAGCAAAACCTTCTTTTCAAACGCATAATCCCAGAGGCCGGAATCGTGCTCCAGCGCGGCGGTCAGGAAATGTTCGCCGGGCACGAAAAGGATGACATAGTCCGGGGCATTGTCGAACTGGTCCCAATAGGCCTTGCGCGACAGGCCATCGATATGCGCTTTCATCGAAGCGCAGTGTCGCGCCAGCGCCAACTCTCGCCCGTCGTCCTCGTCGGCATTGAAGGCATCCTGATAGTCGTTGAGCGATACCTTGGCGTCGATCACCAGCGAATTGCCACCCGGTATTCGGATGATGGCATCGGGCCGCAGCGGGCCGTCTTCGGTTTTAACGCTGACTTCGGTCTCGAAATCGGCATATTCTGACAGCCCGCAGCTTTCGAGCACATTGCGCAACTGTTGCTCGCCCCAGCGGCCCCGTGCCTTGGGGGCATTGCGCAGTGAATTGACGAGTTTCGCCGCTTCGGTGCTGACCCTTTCCTGCCCGAGCCGCATCTGATCGATTAGGCCGGTGAGGTTGCCATAGGCTTCGGTTCGGTCCTTCTCCAGCTTGCCGACCTGGTCCTCATATGCCTTTAGGCGCTCGCCGACCGGCTGCATCAGCTGCTTGAGCCGTTCGTCGCTCAATTTCTCCGATTCGACGAAGCGTTCATTGGCGCGTTCGAGAAACTTCTTCTGCGCCTCGCCGAGCATTTCGGCGCAGACCTCGCTGAATTGCGCCTTGAGCTGTTCCTTCGCGTCCAGCAGCAGCGCAACTTGCTTCTCATGATTGCGCGCATCGGCTTTCAGCCCCGCCAGTTCCTGTTGCGCCGCATCGCGCTCGTCGCGCACACCGTCCAGCGTCAGGCGCAAGGCATCCGCGGTTTGCCTGCCCTCGGTATCGGTTTTTTCAGCGGTGTCCTGCAATCGCGCCACTTCCCCGCGGAGCGGTGCGGCGGTTTTGCTGCCAGCTATCCAGCCAAGTATTGCGCCGATGACCAGCGCGGCAAGTGCCAGAGCAGTTACAATGATCGGGTCCACAAACATTCCCCCAAAGAACGAAGCACGAACTTAGCCTTTTCCGCTCCCACACTCAACACACTGCGTCATGGAACTGTCGATCGCTGATTTTGTTGAGAGAATGAACCAACAGGAGAAAACCATGTCCATCGCCAAAATGATCGCCGCCCACCCCGATGTCGACGGGCATCTCAACGAGCCGCTCGCTACCGCGATCCGCCATGCGATGTTCTGTGCGGCAATCTGCAATAGCTGCGCCGACGCCTGTTCCGCCGAGGACGGCGATATGCGGCAATGTATCCGGATGTGTTCGGATTGCGCCGATATTTGCGATGCCGCCTTCAAGGTTGCGACGCGGCGCACGGGCGCGAATGAAGCAATTCTGCGTCAGATGCTGGAGCTATGCGCCGAGGCCTGCGATCAATGCGCAAGCGAGTGCGACAAGCACGATAACGATCACTGCAAGCGTTGCGCCGAAATGTGCCGCGAATGCGCGGCGGACTGCAAGACTGCGATTTCGAACTTGTAGGGTGCTGCGGGTGAGGTGTGCGAGCCAGTCTAAGCCGCCTGTTTTCGCATCTTGTTCAGCTTCTTCAGCACCATTTGCCGTTTCATCCGCGACAGGTGATCGATGAACAATATCCCCTCAAGATGGTCCATCTCGTGCTGGAGGCAGGTGGCGAGGAGGCCTTCGAGGCGTTCCTCGTGCGGCACGCCCTTCTCGTCCAGCCAGCGCGCGGTGCAGCTGTCCGGGCGTTCGACATCGGCGAATTGTTCGGGGACGGAAAGGCAGCCTTCCTCATAGGTCTGCAGCGTTGCGCTCGGCTCCAGGATTTCCGGATTGATGAAGACGTGCGGGTCTTTCACCGGCTCATGGTCGTGATCGCAATGCTCGCCATGTTCGTGATCGTGCTCCGCCGGTTCCTGCAGATCGATAACGAGAATGCGCTGCGGCACGCCGACCTGGATCGCGGCGAGGCCGATGCCGGGCGCGGCATACATCGTCTCGAACATATCCGCGATCAGCGTGCGCGTCTCGCCGGTAATTTCATCGACAGGTTCGGACACTGTTTTCAGGCGCGGATCGGGGACTTCGAGGATGGGGAGAATGGCCATGGGTGGAATTTATAGCCGAAACCGGGCGTTTTCAAGATCGCTCGCTCGCAGGCAACGTATGCGCGCCCGAATTTCTTATTTTGTCGACGATCGTTTGGCATAGGCGGCTTTGCCCGCCGCACGGCGCTTGGCGAGGTCGCCGAGCCCCAGCTTGGCGTTACGTTCGTCGAACGATTCCGGATCGTAAGCATCGCCAAAACATTCGGAATGCCAGTCGGTGAGTTCGCGATGTTCCGGATGATCGGGATCGGCAATCGCGTCGAGGAAATTTTCGAAGCCCGGTATGCCGCCGATATCTTCCGGCGGCGCACGGCGCGCGCCATCGACATAGCGCGGATATTTGGTTTTGGGTTGACCCGGTTCGACGGTTTCGACGGTCAGGACGTGATGCCAGTCGTCGCCCATGTCATAGATATATTCGAAACATGTGACGCCATTGTCGAGAAGGGTTTTGAGCTTGGTGGTTTTTGCAGCGACCAGCGTCTCATCCGGCCAATCGGGATCGGGCAGGCCATATCGCCTGTCCTCGGCCTCGAACTCCCACAGGTGACAATCGTACCAGCCCATCGCGCGCTGAATAGCGTCGTGAAGCATTCTGAGATTGCCGTCCACGGGCATATCTATCTTACGCCAAATTAACGGATCGGTGTCGGACAGCGCGATATGTAGACGAGCAATGAATTCGGTCATGGCAATAATCTTGCAGGTTCGCTCGATAAAATACCAGAGCCGAAGCTGGCCGGAATTCAAGAAATCGGCCGACGCGCCCTTAGAGCCTGCGCCAGCGTCCCTTCGTCCAGATAATCCAGCTCCCCGCCAACCGGAAGCCCGTGCGCCAGTTGCGTGATCCGCACCGGGTGGCTTTCCAGTCGCTCAACGAGATAATGCGCGGTCGTCTGGCCCTCCAGTGTCGCGTTCATCGCCAGCACGACCTCGTCGATAGCGCCGTCCGACACGCGGGCGATCAGCGTGTCAATGCCGAGGTCTTCGGGGCGCACGCCATCCAGCGCGGAGAGTCGCCCGCCCAGTACATGGAATTTGCCGGGAAACAGCCGCGAGCGATCCAGCGCCCACAGGTCCGCCACTTCCTCGACCACGCAGAGCGACCGCGTATCGCGCTTGTGATCCGTGCAGACGCCGCACGGATCGCTGGTATCGACATTGCCGCAGATCCCGCAAGTGGAAAGCGTATCGGCGACGGTCTCCAGCGCGCGGAGCAGCGGCACGAGCGCGGTTTCGCGTTTCTTCATCAGATGCAGTACCGCGCGCCGCGCCGAACGCGGGCCGAGACCGGGGAGTCGCGAAAGCGCCTGGGTGAGCTGGTCGATTTCCTGGGAGGCCATGGCGCGGATATAGGGGGAGACAGGCGGAGTGCGCTAGTCCTCCAATCCGTTCGTCCTGAGCTTGTCGAAGGACTGTCCTTTGGCACTGTCATCGGAAAAAGAACGAGGCTTCGACAGGCTCAGCCCGAACGGGTTTGGGTTGCAAGTTTGCGTCTAACTCTGTTGAAGGCCAACCATGAGAATAGTCGTCATGGGCACCCCCGATTTCGCCGTCCCTGCGCTCGAAACGCTGGCGCGCGATCAGGACGTCATCGCCGTCTATAGCCAGCCCCCGCGCCCCGCCGGACGCGGCAAAAAGCCGCGCCCCTCCGCCGTACAAAAATGCGCGGAAGAACTTGGTATTGAAACCCGCACCCCGGCCAGCCTGAAGAGCGATGAGGAGAAGGCGGCGTTCGCGGCGCTGGATGCGGATATCGCGGTGGTCGCTGCTTACGGTCTGATCCTTAATCAGGCGATCCTCGGCGCGCCGCGGCTTGGCTGCATCAATATCCACGGCTCGCTCCTTCCCCACGGGCGCGGCGCCGCGCCGGTGCAGCGGGCGATACTGGCGGGCGATGAAGAGATCGGCATCACGATCATGCAGATGGAGCGCGGTCTGGATACCGGGCCGATGCTCGCAAAACGCACGACGCCTATCGACGGCAAGACAGCTGGGGAATTGATGGACGAGCTGGGGCAGATCGGTGGCGCGCTAGTCAGCGAGCTGGTGGCAAACTTCGGCGCCTATACGCCCGAACTCCAAGACGATGCACTAGCGACCTATGCCGAGAAGATTTCCAAGGCCGAGGCCCGGCTCGATTTCTCGCAGAGCGCGGTGGCCGTCGAACGGGCCATCCGGGCGTTCAATCCGGTGCCGGGGGCATTCGTCGAATATGAAGGCGAGCGCATCAAGCTGCTGGCGGCGAAGATCGTCGAGGGTTCGGGAGCGCCAGGCGGCATACTGGACGACAGTTTCACGATAGCCTGCGCCGAAGGAGCCATCCGCCCGACGCTGGTCCAGCGTGCCGGGAAATCGCCGATGTCCGCAACCGAGCTTTTGCGCGGTTTTTCGATACCCTCGAGCGCGAAACTGGTGTGACACGGTTCAAGCTCATCATCGAATATGACGGCGCGCCGTTCATGGGATGGCAACGCCAGCCGCACGGGCCATCTGTCCAGCAAACCATTGAAGAGGCTCTCTATTCGATAACCCAAACCGACAGTCTGGTTTACGGGTGCGGGCGGACCGACGCCGGTGTCCATGCCATGGCGATGGCCGCACATGTCGATATCGCCAAGGAAATTTCCGCCTTCCGGCTCGGCGAAGCGCTGAATGCCAGAATGGCCCCGCACCCTGTCGTCATCATCGCCGCCGAGGCGGTGGCGGACGACTGGCACGCCCGCTTCGATTGCATCGCCCGCCGCTATCGCTACCGCATCGTCAACCGCCGCGCGCCGCTCGCTCTGGATGCGGGCAAGGCGTGGCGCATCCCTAAACCGCTCGATGAACCCGCGATGCACGAAGCGGCGCAGTGCTTGGTCGGGCGGCATGACTTCACGACCTTCCGGTCGGCGCACTGTCAGGCCGAAAGCCCGGTCAAGACGCTGAACCGGCTCGATGTGTCGCGCGAGGGCGATGAGGTTATTGTGGAGGCCACAGCACGCTCCTTCCTGCATCATCAGGTGCGATCGATGGTCGGCTGCCTCTCGCTGGTCGGACTCGGAAAATGGATGGCGCGGGATATGCGGGACGCGCTGGAAGCGACTGATCGCCATCGCTTGGGGCTGAACGCGCCGCCCGATGGATTATATTTCACCGAGGCGATTTACCCCAAGGCTTAGCGCCCCAGCCCGAACACCCGTTTCAAAGACTTGTCCAGCATTAGCAACTGCCACAGCAACCGGCCATGCTCGACTTTCCCGGATTTATGTTCGGCCACGATGCGCGCCATCGCCGCGCTGTCGAACCATCCGGTTTCCGCCAGTGCTCCGCCGCGCGCGATTGCGTCCGCTTCACCGGCCAGCGGCCCGCGACACCAGTCGCTGATCGGCGTCACGAAACCCATTTTCCTGCGATAGAGAATGTCGTCGGGCAGATATTTCCGCATCGCCTTTTTCATCAGCCATTTGCCAGTGCCCTTCCGTACCCGCTGATCGAGCGGAAGCGTTGCGGCGAATTCGACGAGGCGATGATCGAGCAACGGCTCGCGCGCCTCTAGACTAACCGCCATACTCGTGCGATCGACCTTGGTGAGAATATCGCCGGGCAGCCAGATTTTCAGATCCGCATATTGCGCCGCGCCGAGGCCATCGCCGGCCGGGGCGTTCTCCATAAGGTGCACATAGCGATCCTCGGCACGGTGGCCTTGGAGAGCGGCCCTGAACGTTGCGCTGTATAGGCTCTGCCGCAGGGCCGGTGCCGTGACGCCGACGGAAGCGGCATAAGCCTCGCCGCCCGAGCGCGCGAGACCCTGAAAGGTCGATTTGGCGCGCAGGAATTGAGGGGCCCAATCCATCTTCGGATAGTAGCGGCCCAGAGTGCCGAACAGGGAAGATCGCATGCCTTGGGGCATCGCTCCCCTTACCCGCTCCTCGCCCGCGTGAAACACATGCCGACGATACCCCGCGAACGCCTCGTCCGCGCCATCGCCGGACAGCGCGACTGTCACCTTCTCGCGCGCCAGTTCGCAGACGCGGTACGTCGGCAGCGCGCTGGCATCGGCGAATGGCTCATCGAAAGCGTCGACAAGCGTATCGATCAACCCGAAATCGCCCGGCGCGACGATGCGCTTGCGGTGGTTCGTGGCAAAGCGTTCGGCAATCCGGTCGGCATAGCGGGTTTCGTCGTAATCAGGATGGTCGAATCCTATCGAACAGGTTTCGACCGCGTTGCGGCTTTTCTCCGCCATCAATGCGACGACCGTCGAGCTGTCGACGCCCCCTGACAGGAATGCGCCGAGCGGAACATCGGCGATCATCCGGCTCTTTACGGCTTCGGCGAGATGCGAAAGGATTGCCTCCTCCGCTTCGCCGCCCGCCCGCCTCCGCGGCTCGAACGCGACATCCCAATATTGCCGGGGCTGCGGGCTGCCCTGCCCGCGCTTTGCGATCAGGCTATGCCCGGCAGGCAGCTTTTTCGCACCCGCAACGAAACAGGCGTCATCGGGAACGTAACCCAGCGCGAGATAATCCTCGACGGCCTGTTCGCTGGGATTGCGGCGCAGAAGCGGATGAGCAAGCAGGCCTTTCAATTCGGAAGCGAAAATCAGGCTGCCGTCCGAAATCTCGCTATAATAGAGCGGCTTTACGCCGAGCCTGTCGCGCGCAAGAAACAGCGTGCGGTCCTGAACGTCATAGAGCGCGAACGCGAACATCCCGTGGAAATGCGTGACGCAGTCCGGCCCCCATTGCCGCCAGCCATGCAGGATGACTTCGGTATCGCCATCTGTAACGAACACATGGCCATGCTTGCGCAACTCCTCGCGCAGTTCCCGGAAATTGTAGATCTCGCCATTGAAGACGGTAACGTAGCGCCCGTCCGGCGTCGCCATCGGCTGCGGACTGCCTGCGATATCGATGATCGACAGGCGGCGATGGCCAAGGCCGATGCCCTGCTCGGTCCAGATGCCCGACCCGTCCGGTCCGCGATGGGCAAGCGTATCGGTCATCGCCTTCACCCGCGCGGGATCGACCGGCTTGGCCGTTTCCAGATGAAAGATGCCTGCAATGCCGCACATGGGCGCGGTCAGTCGGGCATGACGAGGGCGCGGTCAACCAGCGCTTCCGCGCCGCCCGCAGCACCGAGGAAGGCCTCGATGGCGGCGCGCGTATTCCGGCCCTCCGCCGAGATCACAACACCGATGGCGCGCGAATCGCCGCCAAGCAGACGAACCCGCATGGTTTCGAGCTTCGCGCGGCTATCGCTGCCCGTGATCACATCGCCAATCAAACTGTGCTGCACGATTTCGCGATAGACCGGGCCGGGTGCGGCGATACGATAGGCGCGACCACCGCCCAGCGGCGCGCTATCCTCGACCCAGGACCATTCGGTATCGACGGGAAGCCCGCCCTGCCCGAAACCGACCAGCTCCCGACCGTCCTGCTGATCGCGGAAATAGCCGATGGCGAGATCGACGGTTTGTCCGTTCGAGGTGTAGCGACCCGAAACCAGACGATCGGCACCCTCGTAGGTCGCCGTCCAAGGATAGGCCATCGCGCTGTCGGTGTGTTGCCATCCTGCAATTTCCGGAAGCGCCACCGCCCCGACAGCGTCCGGGTCATTCGAGCCGCTTGCCATCCAGAGCACGGGCGCAATCGCCAGTGCCGTAACGATACCGCCTGTCAAAAAGGCAGGCTGTCCACGACCACGGTCGGTTCGGAATGCAGCGGGATCGAAGGCGGGTGCATCGATGTCGCGGTCGAAAAAGCGCCAGCCTATCGCCAGTACCAGCGTAATGCCGGTACCGAAAAATATCCAGCCATAGAACACGTGATCGAAGCTTTCGGCGAACTCGATGCCGCTAATATCGGCGATATAGATCGTGCCGAAAGCGCGGATGCCATTGGCGATTATCGGGATTGCGATGCAAACGCCCATAAACGCGATGCGGCGCGGCCAACTTCTGAAGCACAGATTGGCGGTCAGTGCTCCAAGCGCGACCATGGCGATCAGAAATTTCACACCCGAACAGGCTTCGGCCACCTCGAAATAGCCCGATGGCGTCGTGATGAAGACGCCCTCGATATGGGCGGGCAGGCCAACAAGCGAGAGCAGCACCATCGAAAGCTCCGCCGTCACCATTTGCAGGGCAGGCACGAATTCTTCGCCGAACGGCACGAGGAAGAAAGCGTAAAATAACGGGAACAGAAGGCCGCGGGCGACCGTGATGCCGAGTATCGAGACAGTCGCGCCCTGCAACATCAGCACTATGCCGAGATGCCGACCCAGCCCGACACTGGCGGCCTCGCCGAGCATCCATGCCAATGCACCGAGCGCCGCAACGGACAAGCCTGCCATCGATGCTTGCGGCGTGAGTTGCGCCAATTCCTGTCGGCGCTGCCAGACCAGCCATCCGATGATCGGCAAAATCAGCAGGCAATGATTGAAGGTGGAGCTATTCCACCAGATCGCGGCGATATCGGCTACATCCCGCCAGAACAATAGCAGGATGGAAAGCGATACGGCGGCCAGCAGGATAAGAGGTGCCCGCCAGACATCGGGTGCGGCCTGTCGGGTCGCGGGTTCGATGCGTCCGTACGCGGTCATGCCGCTGCTTTTGCGGGTGTCTCGGGCGCGTCATTACAGGGACGACCGATCATTTCCGCCAGCGGTGCAAGCGTAGTGCCCCAGCTATAGCGGTTCAGCATCTGCGTCCGTGCTGACTTGCCCATAATTTTCGCGGACGCGGGATTCTCGATTAGTTCCAGAACCGCCTGCGCCTCGGAGGCAATATCGCTCGCGACGAGCAGGTCGCGACCCGGCACCGCGTCGATACCTTCGAAAGCTTGTCGAGATACGACGACCGGCTTTTCCATCGCCATCGCTTCCAGCACTTTGTTCTGAATGCCGCGCGCCATTCTGAGCGACGCAACACCGATGTCGGCGGCGACGAGCCAGCTCCGAATATCCGGAACTCCTCCGGTCACTATCACCCCATTCTGGTTCGCAAGTTCGCGCACATTGTTACCCGGATTACGGCCGACGATAGCGAACCGGACATCGGGTCGCTCCGCACGTATGGCAGGCAGCGTCTCGCGCGCGAAGGAGGTTACCGCTTCGATGTTCGGGCGATAATCCATCTGTCCGGTGAAAACGAGCAATGGCCCGCCTGTTGCGATATTCGCGGTCGGAATACTATTTTCCGGGTTAAAAAAATCGCAATCGATACCGTTTTCCAGTGTCCGGATTTTTGACGATTCGAGTCCGGTTTGTTCACGGAACAAAGCCGTTTCTGCGGTGCTCACGAACAGACTGTAATCGGCCCGTTCGGCGATGTTTTTCTCAAAAGCGAACAGCTTCCTGCCTTCGCGCACATGAACCAGATTCCTCGGACCGGACACCGTTTGTGCATATTCGGCAAACTTCGCCGAATCCATGTCGACGAAGTCCATGACGAAACCGATATGACTCGGCAAATCGGGAACAAACTGCGCCATCTGCCCGGAAAATACGAATATGGTTTCGACTGGCTTTTTCGCGAGCGTTTGGCGCACAAAGGCACGAATGCCGCTGCTATCGAACATGGTCAGCGAGATCGGTTTCCCGCTTGTCAGGGCTTTCATCGCGCCAACCGGTTTCGATATAGTGCGTTTCTCGATATGGAGCGAACCGAGCATCGGTCGCAGCACTTCTGCGTGCTGCAAGTCCGCGTCGTCATCCGCAAAGGTGGCGAGATGCACCGTCGCCTTGTCGCATAGCCATTTCAGGATATTGAACGAACGTATCTTGTCGCCGCGATCGGGCGGATAGGGTACGCGGTGCGCCAGAAAAAGGATATCTCCCATTAGCCGAGACCTTTGGCGAGCATCGGACCGAGCCGGTTGGCGACAGGCAGCGGCAGACATTTCCAGAGCGCGACCTGCAGGCGGTATTTGGGGCTGTCCGGATTCATCACCCGTGGTTCCACGCCATCCTGCGTCTTGCGCGAATAGACGAGCGGCTCGGGTTCGAAACCCCAATTTTTCTTGTAAGCATAAGGCCCGGTGCCGACTTTCGAGCGTCCGAAATCGAATCGCGTACAGCCTCGCTCTCGCGCATGGGTCGTCAGCGCGAAATACATCATTTCGTTGGCGCGCAAGTCACGCGCGGCAAACAGCCCCCCGCCCCAATACGGCATAACCGCGCCATCGAAATACAGGCTGAGGACCGATGCCAACGCCTCGCCATTGTGCCGGACCGTCAGTATATCCGCATCGTTGCCGAACCGGTCGAGTACGGCATCGAAAAGCGCGCGCGGGAAGACGGGCGTACCGAGATTGCGCACACTTGTAGCATAGACGCTGTAGTGGGCATCCCGGTCGCGCTGCGCTGTGCCGATATCGATCGTCAAATCGTTTTTCAGGGCTTTGCGGATTTCTGCGCGCTGCTTGCGGGGTACGAGATTAAGCTCAGTCGCCACATCTTCGGCCAAGTTGCCCGAGAAGCCAGCATAAATTCCTTCGCAGCCTTCCCAGCCCTCGATTTTTGGCCCCCCGCGCATTTCCATTTCGGGGCAACTTAGCCGCTCGGCCAATTTCCAACCGGCTTCGGCCAACAGCTTTTCGCTTTTCCGGTCGCTGGCGAGGATCCCTCCGCCCACGGCAAAACCACTGGAAACAAGCGCGCGTCCGAAAAGGGGCGAGTGCATTTCGGTCAGCGGCAACAGGCCGGTCAGCGTATCGCCTGTCTCCGCAACCAGCATATGCGCCTGCTGCCCACAGCCCTCCTCGATAGCGAGCAGCCAGTCCGGAAGATGGAACGGTGTACCGCCGTCGGCGGTGCGGACGAAATCGGCGAGGCGCATAGCTTCGTCCGGATCGCGCAAATCGGCAGCATATAGTGTGGTGGTGTTCAGAGATGCCGGTGCGTTCACTGGATCGTCGCCTTTTGCTGCTCGACAACATGATCGACCCTGCCCCACTGGAAGTCGCGCAGGAGTTTTTCCAGCTTGTCTTCCATAGCCGAAAGGCGGCTATAATGACGCAGCCTCGATTTGATCGGGGCGTTGGCAACGCGCGGCTGATCGGGATCGATTTCCCACGGGTGGAAGTAGAAAATCGCCGGTCGCTTTTCGTCGCGATTCACCTGGCTGATCGCCCAATGCGAAAATCGATAGGGCAACAGCCGGAAAAAGCCACCGCCGCCCGCTGCAAGGGCTCGTCCCCGAAACTTCGCTGTCGTCACGGGCAACTCGATAAAATCGTGACCGGCCACCGGCGAAAAGGCAAAGCGCGGGGCTTCCGGCCAGCCATAATGATCGTGGGCTATCGGGGCGACGCTGGAGGAGTAATCGTAGCCTTCCTCGGCGAGTATTTGATGAGCCCATGGCGTGCGTGCATCGATAGAAAAGCTGGGTGCGCGATAGCCGGTCAATTTGTGGCCAGCAGCATTCTCTATAGCCGTGCGCGACCGGCGCAGATCGGCGCGAAATTCTTCCGGCTCGAAGGTAAATACCCGCTGGTGATCCCAGCCATGGCTGGCAATTTCATGGCCTGCGTCGACGATCCGGCGCATCAGCGCCGGATATCGTTCGGCGACCCAGCCCAGCGTGAAGAAAGTTGCCTTGACCCCTGCCCTATCGAACAGCGCAAGCACGGCATCGCCATTGCGCTCGACGCGATGGGTCAGCCGACCCCATTCGCCGCGTTCGATAACATTCTCGAACGCGCCGACCTGAAACCAGTCTTCCACATCGACGGATAGCGCATTGAGCATAGAGCCCCTTTCGGCATGGTTCAGGCGGCACCGCGAACGATATCGAGGTTTGGCCGCGCTTCTTCTTCCTCGACCCAATCGACAAGCAGCGTCAAGACGCGGCGCAGCGCGGTCTCCTGTTCTTCAAGGCGCATCTCGAGCGCGACAAGGCGCTCGCTGTTTTCATCCTGGTCCCCGGAGTGGACGGGTTCGAGGTTTTCGGAAAACCGGGTTTCAGGCTCCATCGAGGGTCGGTCCTGCGCCCCGAAATGCTCCGTTCCCGTCAACGACGCATAAGCATGGGGTTGCTCGACCACCGGATCGGATACCGTTTCAAGATTTTGCTCCGGCTCTTCCGCAATTGCGTCGCAAACCGGCTCAAGCTCAAGCCGTTCCTGCGCCGAATCGTCTTCGTGAACTTCCGCTTCCGGTTCCATTTCTTCGCCAGCGAGATCGTTCAGTACCGCCGAAACCGACCGTACGTCGATAACGTCCAGTTCCTCGACGGCTCCGAACAGCAACACCCGCGCCATCAGCGTGTTGAGGCGGCGCGGCACACCGTCGGTGGCACGATAAAGCGCGGAGAAAGCGTCCGGTGCGAATTTCGGATTGCCCTGCCAGCCGGCCAGCGACAGGCGGTGCACGATATAAGGTTCGATTTCGTTGGCGTTCATCGGATCGAGATGATGCGTCGCGATGACCCGCTGGCGAAGTTGTTCGAGGTTGGGCGCGGTCTTTACACGATCCCGGAACTCGGGCTGGCCGAGCAGGAATATCTGAAGCAGCGCCCTGCCACCGGCCTGGAAGTTGGACAGCATCCGCAGCTCTTCGAGCGCCGATACCGGCAGATTCTGCGCTTCATCCACGATCAGCAATGTGCGCTTGCCCTCGCGAGCCTGCACATGCAGATAGCGCTCGATACGATCGATAAGCTGGGCTTTTTCCGCTTCCTCGGTCTGGAGGCCCAGCTGTTGTGCCGCCAGCCTCAGCATGTCGTCGCCTTCGACCTGCGTCGAGACGATCGTTGCCGCGGTGAGGCGCGAGGTATCGATTGTCGCCATCAGGTGACCGACCAGCGTGGTCTTGCCCGCGCCGATATCGCCGGTAATGACGATGAAACCCTCGCCTTGCGCCAGCCCATAGCCGAGATACGCCATCGCTTTCCGATGGGTTTCGCTTTCGAAATAGAACGCGGGGTCTGGCGTTAGCTGGAACGGGTTGCCGTTCAGGCCATAATGTTCACTATACATATTGTCTTTCCTTTGAGGGCTTCGGCCCTCTCCTAGAATCCGTAACGCATGCCGAAGAGCAACGTACCGAGCCAGTCGGCCTCGCTGCCATCGTCGAAATCGTTGACGTAAACACCGGCCGACGCCAGCGCGCTGAGGCCGCGATAGAGATTGACGTTATAAGTCGCCGCCCCGCCGCTGCTGAAAACATCGGTTTCGCCGGGGATGCCACTTTCGAACCAGTTGGCATAGACGGTACCATCCAGGCTGGAATTCTGCGAAAGCTGGTATCCGGCATTGGCCTGCAACGCGAAGACTTCGTCGGTAACGCGATCGAGCGAGAAATTCGCCGCCGTACCCGGTGCGAAATAGCGGCGATTCTCATACGCGCCGCCAACCCCGTAGCTCCAGGGGCCGCGACCGCCGGACCATATCAGGCTGGCACCGCGGGCGCGGAAATTGGCGCTGTTGAGGGATGCGAAATCGCTGTCGAAGCATGCGCCGCCGGAATTGCCGTTGCCGAAGGCGCAACCGCCAAACTGGCCAAAGCCGTTGCGGTTGGCGGTGAAATCGGTGGTCAGCCCCGAAAGTGTGCTGGTCGTATTGCGACCGAAGCTTTCGATGGTGTTGTAGACATTGAATTGAAGACCGCTATATTCGCTGGCCTGATAGCTGACCGAACCTTGGTAGAAGGTTGTGTCATAGCGTTCGCCGACGCGTGCCGACACTTCGAGGCGCGGGCTGGGCCGCCACAAGATACCGGCATCGTAGATGAAACCGTCCGTGTCGAAGGCGAGCAGGCGCGGAGAAGCCTGATCGGCGACGAAGCGACCATTATTGTCGAGCACCGGCTCGCCATTGCCATCCACCAGCACGTCGCGCTGGCTGATTTCGATATTCTCGTAACCGACGCCGCCAAGCAGGGCGAGCTCGGGCGACACCGGCACCGTCACATCGACGCGTGCCTGATAGCTCTCATAGCGCTGGTCGAGCTGTTCGGCGTCTTCGCGGTCATAGGCCCCCGAAACAATCCAGCCGAACGGAAGCTCGCTCGTACCCGGAGACATTCCGACGCTGGCGGTTGCCTGATAATAGGTCGAATTGTCGACATAATCGACGGCGGGCTGGCCCGGATCGCTGTTGGCAGAGGCGTTGTCCTCGACATGGGTATAGCCGATTTGGGCACCGGCACCGATTTCCAGCGGACCGGCCTGGGTCGAGACGGTCGGGCCACCATAGACCGAATATATCTGCGTGGCGTTGACATTGTCGCCAGTCTCGAAGCCGAGATCGTTGCCGCCAATCGACTGGCGCGCCCGCGCCGCCAGGGCACCCGCTTCCAGACTGAGGCCCCGCGCGACATTCACGCGCCCGCGGGCCACACCGCTATGAACGTCTTCGTCGGATATATCGTCGCTCCAGTCGATCCGGCGCTCATAGCGATAGCTTGAGCTCAGTTCGACACGGCGGGTGGCGATAGATGCGTCGAGGCCCGCAGCGACCGACGTATAGGTGACAACATCTTCACCCGGCCCGAACGCATCCGTACCGCTCAGATCGAAATCGAGAACCTGCTGCACTTCGACATAGGGCGAAATCTCCACGCGACGCTCCTGCGCCTGCACGGGGTTCGCAGCGAGCAGGATACCTGCCGCTAAAAAACCATAGCATGTTGAAACATTATGCATAATTATTCCCCATACCCGTAGTATGTGCTGAATCGCTTGCCGTTCGGCGTGAACGTCACGCTGTTCAGGAGAAGCTGAATGTGCTGGCACCCATCGAGGAGGCCGAGTGCTTCGCGCAGTTCCGCTTCATTCGTCGTATCGGCCTTGACAACCATCATCGTCTGTCCGGCCTGCATCGCGAGCACCGATGCGGGCGATGCCGAAAGCGCGGGCGGCGAATCGAAGATCATGATCCGTGCCGGGTTGCGGGCAATGAGCCTGTCGAGCAGTTGCTCGGTGCGTTTCGAGGCAAGCAGTTCGGTGGCCTCGTCCGATTTGCCGCCGGCAGGGAGGATCGAGAAATTGGGAATATCGGTGTGGATGATACAGTTTTCCGCATCGCAGGAGGGATCGGCGATGGCGTCTAGGAAACCGGGGCCGTCCTCGAGTCCCATCGTAGCGACCAGTTCAGGCTTGCTGAAATCGCAATCGACGAGAACGACATCGAGTTCTTTCTCGCGCGCCATGGAAAGCGCCAGATTGATGGAACAGAACGTCTTGCCCTCATCCGGCTTTGCCGAGCAGACCAGAATCAAGCGGCCATTCCTCACCGGCTGCCCGCCCTGCCCCGCCGCACGCAGCAGAAGCTGGCGCTTGACGATACGAAATTCCTCGGCGAGCGCACCGGGCTTTTCACCGGATAAAATAAAGCCCGCAGCGGACAGCCGCTCGCGATCGACAACACCCTGCCGACCGGTCGACGGTGCGGCGAACGGTTCGCTCGTTGAATTGCCGGGAAATACCGGCGCGCGATCGGCGACCGGCATCACGGAATCGTCTGCCGCTGCCTTGCGAAGGGCGGCGGCGAAATCGAATTTTTGCGCCGCACGTTCAAGCAGCGAACCCGACGCGTCGATGGAGCTGTGTTTATTCATGTCCCTATTCCTCAAACCGCCATGCCGCGCTGGATGAATTCGACCGCCAGCAGCAGACCGAATACCGCAACGAGTGCCATGCTGCCCCCGGCAAAGCGGCGCGTCAGTCGGCGTCGGGCGGCGGCCTCCTGGGGGCGGACGATTTCGGTGATTGCACCGAGCACCGGCAGACCTGTGCCATTGCCGAGCCGGCGCGCCGTTGCGTAAGTTGTTTTAAGCTGGCTCTGGGCAAAGGCCGCGCCAATTCCGAACGCAATCGCTGCAACGAGAACCAGCATTAGCAATAGAGGCCGGTTTGGTGCAGTCGGCGCAGTCGGCATGCTTGGCGGATCGATGACCCGGAACGTTTCGCTATCGGTTTCGGTCGCGACATCGCCTTGCAGACGAACACGTTCGCGGTCGGCGACAAGATCGTTATATTGGGTCTGGATCGCCTGATAGTCGCGATCGACCTGCTGCTGTTCGGCAAGCGCGCTCGGATCGGTAGCCTGACGTTCGTCGATCTGCTGCATCGCACTGCGTAGCTGGTCACGTTCCGCCATCAGCGCGGCGACCTGCGAGCGGCGATCCGCCAGCATCGACTGCATCGACATATGAAGCGGATTGGCGGTAATCGTGCCGCCGACACGGCGACCGGCGGAGCCACCGCCGCGGCTTTCCGAAGCGGCAGAGGCGCGGGCAGCCGCTATCTGGCCCTGAAGAGCCTGAACGTCGGGATGCTGGCTCGTCCAGCCGCGCGAGCGCGCCTGAGCCAGCTGCTGCTGAAGTGCATTGAGCTGGGCGGTTGCCGGTCCGGCGCTGCCCGGGATAAAGGCACCGGGCGTTTCCACGGTGGCGGGCGTCCCGGCAAACTGCGACTGGACAGCCGACAGCGAGCTTTGCGCCGCTGCCAGTTCCGATTCGACCCGGCGCAGCTCCGAGCGCGCCTGACTCAGCCGCTGGCCGATCGTACCGACACCGGGCAGCAGGCCGCTAAGCTGGCTCTCGAAGCGCGTGCGTCGCTCTTCGAGTTCCTGAAGCTGGCGACCGCGTTCCTCGATCTGGCGATCCAGAAATTCCACGGACTGCGAGGCGTCCGCGCGGTTTCCGGCGAGATTGCTTTCCACGAAAACATCGATGAGCTTCTGATTGATCTCTCGCGACAGCGATGGAGAGCCCCAGCTGGTGGTGATTTCGAAAACATTGCCGGGCTGGCCGAATGTATTGGGATTCTGCTCCGCAGCGACGGTTACCCGCTGGCGCAGACTGGAGGCCAGCGAGCGTACTTGCTCGTCTGTCATGGCCTCGCTTGCGAGTTCGGTCTGGCGGACAACCTGCTCGAGGTTGCGGGTCGAGGCTAGGGTTTGCCGGATGCGCTCGATATTGACCCGCTGTTCGCGTTCGTCCGCACCGATCTGGCTGGTTAATAGCGATTGCCGATCGACGAGAATACGCGATTCCGATTCGTAACTGTTCGGGATAAGCGCAATGACCAGCCATCCCAGAATGGCGACGCCCCAGGCAACAGCAAGCGCCAGCCAGCGGCGCTGCCATATCGCGTGCAGCGCGAGCCTAACTTCTTCGTAAATGCCGTTCATGCTCTGCCCATCGCCTTTTCGAGAATGTTGCCGTCAGCCTGTTCGATCAAAACATGCTCTCGGGAATGATGATGACGTCGCCCGGTTGCAGATCGACATTGGCGCTCGTGTCCCCGCGCCGCAGCAGATTCGAAATGCGAAGATCGTATTCCCGCTGTTGTCCGGTCCCCCGATCGAAGCGGATGAGGCGCGCACGGTTGCCAGAAGCAAATTCCGAAAGGCCCCCGACCGCGATCATCGCGTCGAGCAGTGTCATATTGGCCCGATACGGGATCGAAGCCGGTTCTTCTGTTGCGCCGATCACACGGACCCGCTGGGCATATGTGCCCGAAAACTCATTGACGATGACCGAAACTCGCGGCTCGGTAATATATTGCGAGAGCATCACCGAAATATCGTCGGCAAGCATCGCCGGCGTTTTGCCTACCGCGACCATATCCTGGATCAGCGGGGTGGTAATGCGGCCATCGGGGCGCACCTGGATTTCCGCGCCAAGCTCCGGGTTTCGCCAGACAAATATCGTGAGCTTGTCGAGCGGCCCGATCCGGTATTGCTCGCCCGGTCCCTGGTTCGTACTCACAAACGATGCCGATGGTAACTCTTGCCCGGAACCTCCGACACAGCCCGTCAGCGCGAACGCCGTAACACCAAGGCAAAAAGCCAGTCTTGAAGGTTTTTCTACACGCATCGTCCGATCCTCATCATGATGAGGCCGGTGGCGCCTTTTGCCGAAGCGCGCATATCCGGCCATCTATCGGGACAGCTATGCGCTATGGAAGGTTAAATTACCGTTGATTTAGATGGTTACTTTTTCCTGATTAACCACAATCTCCTTGGCCACGGGATGGCTGAGGAAGTTTACCGGGCTGGCGCTTAAACCATATGCGCCCGACGCGAAAACGGCTACATAATCGCCGATTTCCGCCACGGGAACGGCAATCTGGTGCGCAAGCCGGTCGAGCGGTGTGCACAGCGGCCCGACGATGGTCGCGGTTTCGACCGGCTCTTCTCCCACTCTGTTGGCGATTAACACAGGATAATTTCTTTTCATTACCATTCCGAAATTTCCGGATGCCGCCAAATGATGATGCATGCCGCCATCCGTGATCAGGAAAATCTCGCCCTTGCTCTCCTTGCGGTCGAGAATGCGGGCGACATAAACCCCCGCTTCGCCGATCAGCCAGCGACCGAGTTCGATGACGAATTGCGTCTCCGACAGGATGGCCGCACGCGACGCCAGCGCTTCGCCGAGCCGCTTTCCAACAAGCGCGACATCCAGCGGTGTATCGTTTGCCGTATAGGGAATGCCGAAGCCGCCGCCGAGATTGACGGATTTCGGCGGTGCGCCGATCTCTGCTGCCAGGTCCGCGGCCAGCGTAAGGCTCGCTTCCTGACTGTGTGCGATGGCGTCGGCATCGAGCGATTGGGAACCCGAATAGATGTGAAAACCGCGCCAGTCCGCACGGGCATCGAGCAGCGACCGAACAAGTTCGGGTACGCGCTCCTGATCCATACCGAACGGCTTGGCTCCGCCGCCCATGCTCATTCCCGACCCCTTAAGTTCGAATTCCGGATTCACGCGAACCGCGAGCTTTGGTGTGACGTCAAGGCGTCGCGCGATGTCGAGCGCGCGCGCCGCCTCATGTTCCGATTCCAGATTGATCGTTGCACCGAGCACTATCGCAAGCTCGATCTCGGGATCGCGCTTGCCCGGCCCGGCGAAGCTGACATTTTGCATATCCGCACCGCAATCGCGAACACGCTCCAGCTCGCCGCCGGACGCCATGTCAAGACCATCAACGAATTTCATAAAGTGTTTTATTACAGAATTATGGGGGTTAGCCTTAACAGCATAGTGCAAGTGAATATCGGATGGCATCGATTCCCGAAATTTTGTAACCTGTCGCTCCGCGATGGCCAGATCGTACACGTAAAATGGCGTCTGTCCGCATTGCTTTGCCAATTGCGACACCGTGAAGCCACCTACGCGCAACTCCCCCGTCTGTTCGGAAAAGACTTCCGGGATCGGTCCGGTCGGTTTCATGTGTGCCATTTCTCTTCGATTGCGGTGCGATCGAGCTTGCCATTCGGATTGCGCGGCAAATCGCCTTGCCAGATAATCTCGCCCGGTTGCATGAAATTAGGCAGCTCGGCCTTGAGGAAACGTTTCAGCTTGTCATTGTCTTTGTCATTGGTGCCCCTCACGACGAGCACGATCGCTGCGCCGAGCCGCTCGTCTGGTATGCCGAAAGCGCATGCTTCCGCCACAAAACCGCTGGCAACCGCGGCATCTTCGATCTCGCTCGGGGACACCCTGTTGCCGGCTGTCTTGATCATCGAATCGTCGCGACCGACAAACCGCAACAGTCCGTCGCTTCCCCGAATCACGGTATCGCCCGACCAGACTGCGGTGCCGCCGTAGCGCGAGAAGGCTGGCGCGGCCCGGAAGCGCCGGGCCGTGCGTTTTGCGTCCTGCCAATATCCTTGGGCGACGAGCGGACCAGCATGAACGAGTTCGCCAGCTTCCCCATCTCCTGCTTCGCTGCCATCGGATTTGACCACCATGATCTCGGCAAAGGGTATCGCCTTGCCGATGCTGTCGGGATTGCCATCCACCAGCGCCGGATCGAGCGTCGTAGATCGAAAGGCTTCGGTAAGCCCGTACATCGAATGAAGATCGGCCTGCGGAAACAGAGCGCGCAGACCTCGCACGAGCGGAACCGGCATCTTGCCGCCGGTATTGGTCAGTATCCGAAGTTTTCCGGCGATATCCGGCGACCATTCGATTTCAACTAGCTGCACCCAGAGCGGCGGCACGCCGGCCAGGATTGTGACGTCATGACGGCCCACGGCTTTCACGACATCGCGCGGGACCAGATAATCGAGCGGGGTGATCGAAGCACCCGCCGCCCAGCTCGATAACAGCTGATTCTGCCCGTAATCGAAGCTGAATGGCAGGACGCACAGCGTATGATCGGCGCGGGACACGCCAAGATAATGCGCGACGCTTATCGCCCCCAGCCAGAGATTGGCATGGCTGAGCATGACGCCCTTGGGTTTGCCGGTCGATCCGGACGTGTAGAGAATTGCGACAAGGTCGCCGGGATCGGCGGAGGATGGCGGCATGGCGTCACCCTCCATTCCTGCCTCGGCTTCTTCGATCATGCGGCAGTCAGCGGGCAGATCGCGGTTCTCGAGGCTTGCCAGCCGCGCTTTGCCGCCAACCAGCAGCCGGGCACCGCTGTCCGCGAGAATATGCGCAACCTGCGCCCGCTTGAGCAGCGGGTTGACCGGAACATGGATCAGACCGGCGCGCGCGGTCGCGAGCGGCAGGATGCAGGCCAGCCGGGTCTTGTTCAGCCAGCTTGCAACCCTGTCCCCCTGCCGCAGATCGCAGGAAAGCAGCCAGCGCGCCAGCGCCCCGGTCGCCGCATCCAGTCCGGCGAATTTCAGTTCGCCCGCCTTGTCGATAATCGCCGCATCCTGCGCATTTCCGCAAAGCGCGAGATGATCGAGTGGTTTCGCTGCTAAATTTAAGTCTTTCGTCATGGCTTCCGGTTATTAAATGCGCTGCACGCCGCGCCGGTGTGCCGAACGGGATAGCGTGATGACGGCAGAGGTAAAGCTCTTCGACAATCTGGACGATGTCTTGGGCGATGCCAATGGCGCGCTGGACCGCGATCGCCAGCAGAAACTTTATGACCGGCTCGAATGGTTAGGACGCACGCAGGCGCATTGCGACCTCCCCGGCAAACCTTTGATTGTCCGCGCGCGCAATACCGTGGGCACCGCCTGGCTTTTCCTGCAACAAACCGGGCGCAGCCACGCCGAGGCGCTGGCCAGTTGGTACACGCTGGATTTCGATATCGTAACCGAAGGGCTGGCCGATCATCTTGGCAGCGAAATTACCAAAAACCTCAAGCATATCGCGCATATCACACTGCATCCTGTTGCCGATCCTGAGCCGATAGGCGCGTCCTTCAGGGCCAATGGCTGGAGGGTCTTCGCTGAACCGGCAACAGTTAACTGGGTGCTGAATCCGCCAGACGATTTCGAAACCTATTGGGCGAGTCGGCCAAGTCGGCTGCGCAACACCGTAAAACGCAAAGCCAAAAAGGCGAAGCTCGATATCGTGATTCATCGCGATTTCGATGAATCGGGCTGGGACGATTATCGCGCGATTTACGCCAAAAGCTGGAAACCCGAAGAAGGCTCATGGGGTTTCATGCGCGATTTCGCCGACGCCGAGGGTACTGCCGGGACGTTGCGTCTTGGCGTTGCCTACAAAGACGGCGAGGCCGTCGCGGCGCAACTTTGGCATGTCGAAAACGGGCGGGCGACGATCCACAAGCTTGCCTATACCGAGGAAACGAAGGCACTTTCGCCGGGTTCGATCCTGAGCGAAGCGATGTTTCGCCACGTTATCGAGCGTGATCGGCCCGATATTATCGATTATGGCACAGGCAATGAAGGCTACAAGGCGGACTGGATGGATGAGGCACGGCCGCTTTACCGGCTGGAAATCTACAATCCGGGCCGTCTTGCGAGCTGGCCCGCACTGGCGAAAAGGGCGCTGTCCGGGCTTGTCCGGCGCGGCGCGCGCGGCTAGGCGAGCGGAAACGGGCCATTAAAGGGAATTTCATGGCATCTGCAGGCGCACAGCAAGTCGAAACCACGGTTCGGGCCGTGCTGGTCGATGTGCTCGGACTGGGCGAGGAACAGGTCGCCGGATTCGATGAGAATACCGAGCTGTTCGGCGCGATACCGGAGCTCGATTCGATGGCAGTCGCCGGGCTGCTGACCGAAATCGAGGAACGGCTCGGCATCTGGATCGAGGACGACGAGTTCGAGGCGGAAATGCTCGAAACTTTCGGCAACCTACTGATCTTTACCCGGTCCAAAGCCCTCCAATAATGCCTCTCGCACCGCGATTCGGCGAATATGTCACGGGCGGGTGTCACGAATTTTTAATGAGTTTCGGTCCGCAAAATGGCCCGCAACTTCTTGTTATCCCTCCGCTGCTCGAAGAACTGAATCGAACGCGAAAACTGTTGAGCGATCTTATGCGGACTCTCGCCGCGCATGGTATTGGCACGCACCTTCCCGATCTGCCGGGCACCGGCGAAAGCGAGAGGGTGTTCGAAGCCGTTTCATGGTCCGATTGGGAAGTCGCGGTTCACGACATTGCCAAGATCGCTTCGCCCGATGCTGTTGTGAGTTTCCGTGGAGGATGCTTGCTCGATCACGCTGCCGGGTGCGAAAAAACGATACGATTCGCGCCGACCGAGGGCAAACGCCTGATCCGCGATTTGATCCGCTCGCGCGCCGTGACCGATACCGGATTCGACAGTGCCACGCAAAAAGCGGTTTTCGAAACAGGGCCGACGATGCTGGGCGGTTATCCGGTTTCCGCAAATTTCGCTTCGGCGATGCGGAATGCCGAGCCGAAAGACGCACCGGGTGTTCATACGATCCGCCTCACAGGCGATCGCGGGGACGCCGAGATCCATATCGAAGGCTCCCCCCTCTGGCACCGAGCCGAGCCGAGCGGTTCCCCGGAAATGGTCCGACGACTAGCCGACATCATTGCGGAATGGCTTTAATGACTCGCGAGCTGTTCTCCTTTCCCTGCGCGGGCGAAGTGCTTGCGGCCTCGCTGGACCGGAGTGAATCCAAAACCGGAGTCATCGTCGTTACCGGAGGTGGTCAGACACGGTTTGGTGCGCATCGGGGTTTCGCATTGCTGGCGAAGAGCCTTGCAGAGGCCGGATATCCAGCGATGCGGTATGATCGCCGGGGTGTAGGCGATAGCTCGGGCGAAGACCCCGGCTTCGAAGCCAGCGCGCCCGATCTGGCTGCGGCTGTCGGCGCGTTCCGCGAGAAGCATCCGGCTCTCGAGCGCATTATCGGTTTTGGCCTGTGCGACGGTGCGACGACGCTTATGCTGCATGGCGCACCGAGCGGGATCGACGCCATGATTCTCGCCAACCCATGGATCGTCGAAGCCGCCGCCAATGAGCCGCCGCCCGCCGCCATCGGTCGCCACTATCGCGATCAGCTATTCAGCTTTTCGAGCTGGAAACGTGTGCTGACCGGCGGTATCGATTACAGCAAGGCTGCGCGTGGTGTGCGCAAAGTCCTGCGCCAGCCCAAAAGCAAAGAGAGCCTCGCCGGGCGCGTGGCCGTCGCGATGCGCGCCACCGCCCTCCCCGCCCATATCGTGCTCGCGAAGGACGACGCCACGGCCATCGGTTTCGAGCATGAATGGACGAAGGGCGCGCTGAGGGAGTTGGCCGGTTCGGGTCGCTTCACGCTGGATATAATCGATACCGATGCTCATAGCTTCGCGCATCAGGGCGATTTCGAACAGCTTGTGGAAAGCTGCCTCGACGCACTTGAGAGGTTCGAACGCCCTAACCCTGCTTGAAACTCTCGCCAGCGAGATATTTCTCGGCGTCGAGTGCCGCCATGCAGCCGGTTCCCGCTGCCGTCACCGCCTGCCGGTAGATTTTATCCATAACATCGCCACAGGCGAACACGCCGGGTACGCTGGTCCGGGTGCTGCCGGTCTCGACCCTGATATAATTGTCTTCATCGAGGTCGAGATGGCCGGCGAACAGCGCTGTCGCCGGGTCATGGCCAATTGCGACAAAGCCGCCTTCCGCCGGTATCTGCGATATTTCGCCGGTTTTGGTGTCCTTGAGATCGATCGCGACAAGACCCTCCGGCTCCCCGCCACCCACAAATTTATCCACAGTCTTATCCCAGTCGATGGAGATATTCGGATGGGCAAACAGCCGGTCCTGCAGGATTTTCTCCGCGCGCAGTTCGTCGCGGCGATGGATCAGGGTGACGTCATCGCTGTGATTCGTCAGATACAGCGCCTCTTCGACCGCCGTGTTTCCTCCGCCGATGACCGCCACTTTCTTGCCGCGAAAGAAAAAGCCGTCGCAGGTCGCGCAGGCCGAAAGCCCCTTCCCCCGCAATTTGTCCTCGCTCTCGATCCCCAGCCAGCGCGCCTGCGCGCCGGTCGCGATTATCAGGACATCGCCGAAATACTCATCGCCGCCATCGCCGGTCATCCGGAACGGACGTTCCGAAAAATCGACTTCGGTAATGCTATCCCAGACCAGCGTTGTCCCGACATTCTCGGCCTGTTTCTGCATTTGCTCCATCAGCCACGGGCCCTGGATCACGTCCGCGAAGCCTGGATAGTTCTCGACTTCCGTAGTCGTCGTCAGCTGACCGCCGGGCTCGATACCCTGCACGACGATGGGCTCCATCCCCGCCCGCGCGCCATAGATTGCGGCGGAAAGACCGGCGGGACCGGATCCGAGAATGAGCATTTTGGTGCGGTGTTGTTCGGCCATGATGCCCCTGTGCGGCTAGGATCGGGAATGGATCGGATATAGACATTGATTGAGCAATGCCGAGACGGGAATAATTGGCCTGTGCAAAGCAAAAATTGGTAGCGGAGGAGGGACTTGAACCCCCGACACATGGATTATGATTCCACTGCTCTAACCAGCTGAGCTACTCCGCCACGTGTTTGCCCAAAGCGGCGCGACGCGAAAGCGTGCGGGGCCTATAGGCAGCGAGCGGCTGTGAATCAACCGAAATGGCAGCGCAGGGAACCGGAAGCGATGCCCCTCGTTGATCGGAAAGGAAACAAGCGGAGCTGGATTATGGACCTCGAAACGCCTCTCGACGATATTTGCCGGATTATCGTTCGTGCCCGCGAATGGGATGCGCAAGTACCGTTCAATGAAATCGATGACAATGAGCCTGTGTCTACCGATCAGGAATATGATGTCATGATCGACGAGAAAAACACGTCGGTCGAAGACGAGATTTCAGGCATTCTGGATCAACTGGCCGAGGACCAGCTTCCGGAAATTCTCGCGTTGGCATGGATAGGGCGCGGAACATTCGAGGCCGATGAATGGGATGAAGCACTGGAGGAAGCAAAGGACGGCAAAGCAGACGACGCAGCGGACCAGCTGATGGATATGCCGATGCTGGCGGCCTATCTCGATGCCGGTCTCGCAGCCTTCGGCATGAGCTGCGACGGTGTCGGCCAGCTCGACTGATCATCCCCGGAAGAGATGCCGGGACAGCGGTTCCCACCAACCATCACGATAATACCAGCTCGCCAGACCTTCGATCTCCAGCGATCGCGGTCGGAAGGCTTCCTTCAGTTGCGCATGAAGCTTTCTCGCTATGGCTGGCTCAACCTTGTTTTGTATGGTCACATGGCCGCGCCAGCCCTGTCGATCCTGCGGCGTCAACAAACCGGCAAAGGCATCCGACAATTCATCCCGAATTTCCCCAAGGCCTTCCGATTCGACCCGGAAAGCAACTCCTCTTTCCAGCAGCATAACATCGCGCAACTGCGCCGATGGCGGCATGACGTTACGCGTTGCCAGATTGAGGCGGTATTTCAGCTCCGGTGCAATGCCCGGAGGAAGATGATGGAAAAGCGTGATATGCGCGGGGACGATATTGCGATCGGGCGGAAAATGCTGCCGACGCAACCGATTCACTTCGGTAAAATCCGCGTCCGCCATCAGCGCGGTGACGATAATCGGCGCATCGCTCACCCGATTTCCTATATTTCGACCTGACTGCCCAGTTCGACCACCCGGTTGGTCGGCAAGCGGAAAAACTGCATCGCCGTTTCTGCATTGCGCAGCATCCAGGCAAAGAGCTTCTCGCGCCACGGGGCCATACCGGGATTTTCCGACGATAGCAGAGTCTGACGCGCAAGGAAGAAACTCGTCTCGATCATCCGGAAAGGCGGGCCGCACTGGGTTATCCGTTCCAGCGCCTGCGGCACATTGGTATCCTGCATGAAGCCATATCGCAGGACGATACGGAAGAATCCGGAACCGAGATCCTCATAATGCAGACGATCCTCGTCGCTGACATGCGGCCGATCCTGAATCATCACCGTCAGCAGGATGATGCGCTCATGCAGCACCTTGTTGTGCTTCAGATTATGCAGCAACGCATGGGGCACCCCTTCCGGCGATGTCGTCATGAAGACGGCGGTTCCCGGCACTCGCGTGGCCGACCCCGCCGCGGATTTGACGAAAACCTGTACCGGCATCGCCGATTCACGCATCCGGGCGATAATCAGCGAACGGCCTTTCGCCCAGCTCGTCAGTAAAATGAACGCGACGGCAGCAACCACCAGCGGAAACCAGCCGCCGTCGGGGATTTTTGTCAAATTCGCGGCGAAAAAGACGCCGTCGACAACAAAGAACAGGCCGACAAGTAGACCCGCCCAAAGCCTGTTCCACTTCCAGAAGCTGAACAGCAGCACGGAGAGCAGGCAGGTATCGAGCAGCATCGCCCCGGTAACCGCCACGCCATATGCTGCCGTCAGGTTGGACGAACTCTGGAAGACCAGCACCAGCAGGATCACCATAACCATAAGCGCCCAATTGACGACTGGAATGTAGATCTGCCCGATGGTAGAGGCGCTCGTGTGGCTGATGCGGAGACGCGGCATGAAGCCGAGCTGGATCGCCTGCTGGGTGACCGAGAAAGCCCCGGTGATGACAGCCTGACAGGCAATGATGGCGGCGAAAGTAGCAATGATCAGCAGCGGCAGCTGGAACCATGCCGGAGCGAGAAGATAAAAAGGATTGACCAGAGCTGCTTCTCCGGCCCGCATCACCAGCGCGCCCTGGCCGAGATAATTGAGGAGCAGTGCGGGCAGCACAAAGACCAGCCAGGAAACGCCAATCGGCTTGCGCCCGAAATGCCCCATATCGGCATAGAGCGCCTCCGCGCCCGTAACCGCCAGCACCACCGCGCCAAGCGCCAAAAAGGCTTTCAGCGGCTCGGCAAAGAAGAAAGCGAGCGCATGATGCGGGCTGAGCGCCCACAGAATTTCCGGATTCTGAGCAATGCTCGCAATACCCAGGACCGAAATCGTGAGAAAATAGACCATCATGACCGGTCCGAAAAATGCGCCGACGCGTGCCGTTCCGCTGCGCTGGATCAGGAACAGGAAGACGAGAATAAAGAGTGCCAGCGGAATAATGAAACCGGTGAGGCCCGGGCTGACGACAGCAAGCCCCTCTACCGCGCCCAATACCGAGACGGCGGGCGTAATCATCGAATCGCCATAGAAGAGCGCCGTCGCGATAATTGCCAGCACGACTATTGTCGCCGACCATTTCTTGCCGACGGAACGTCCGCCCATCAGCGCGAGCAGAGCGAGACTCCCCCCTTCGCCGCGATTGTCCGCACGCATGATGATCGTAACATACTTGATGGTGACCACCAGCATCATCGCCCAGAAAATCAGGCTCAGCACGCCGTAGATATGGATCGGCGCGAGCGAGAGCGGGTGGTGGCCGGCAAAGGCCTCCCGAAACGCATAGAGCGGGCTTGTTCCGATATCGCCGAAAACGATGCCGATTGCGCCCAGCGCTAGCTTGGCAACGGCTTTATCCCGATCCGGCGGTCCGGCTGTCGCGGCGGTGGTGCGGTCGTCGCTCATTGCTTGCGCGCTGCGGTCTCCAGAGTTGGCGGTATCGGGATATTGCCGGGTCTCTTGGCCTCGGCGCTGCAAAGCGCGCGCCCTATCACGCGAATTGCCGTGCCGCAATGGGAGGACAAGTCTTTCCGGTGCCGCTATAGAACGGCGATCATCCTTATTGCAGGAGGCGTGAAATGCGCGTCGGAATACCCAAAGAGATCAAGAATCACGAATATCGTGTCGGTCTTACCCCGCCATCGGCCTTCGATGTCATCCAGGCCGGCCATGAAATTGTTGTCGAAACACAAGCCGGCAGCGGCATCGATTTCAATGATGACGATTATCGCGCGGTCGGCGCGACCATAGTCGACACCGCCGCCGATGTCTTCGCCGCTGCCGATATGATCGTGAAGGTGAAAGAGCCGCAACAGGAGGAGATTGCGATGCTCGAATCGCGGCATATCCTGTTTACGTATCTCCATCTCGCCGCCGACAGACCGCAGACCGAAGGGCTGATGGCGTCGGGCGCGACCTGCATCGCTTACGAGACGGTGACATCGCCCAACCGCTCGCTGCCGCTGCTCAAGCCGATGAGCGAGGTGGCCGGGCGCATGTCCATCCAGGCCGGTGCGCATTATCTGGAGAAGGAACAGGGCGGGCGCGGCATATTGCTGGGCGGCGTGCCGGGCGTGCCTCCGGCCAATGTCGTGATTATCGGGGGCGGCGTTTCAGGGCTGAATGCGGCACAAATGGCGGTGGGTCTCCGCGCCAGCGTCACCATCTACGATATCAGCAATGATCGGCTTGCCGAACTCGACACGCATTTCGGCAACAAGATCAAGACCGGCTATGCCTCCAACGCCGCGATCGCTGCCGCGCTACCGGATGCGCATCTGGTGATCGGTGCGGTGCTGGTTCCGGGAGCGGCGGCACCGAAGCTTGTGACGCGGCAGATGCTGCGCACCATGAAGCGCGGCTCCGTCATCGTCGACATTGCCATCGATCAGGGCGGATGTTTCGAAACCTCCCGCCCGACAACCCATGACGATCCCGTCTATATTGAGGAGAACGTCATCCATTATTGCGTGGCGAATATGCCCGGTGCGGTCGCGCGAACGTCCACTTTCGCTCTCAATAACGCGACATTGCCCTATGTTATCCAATTGGCAACCAAGGGTCCGGATCAGGCGATGGCGGATAACATCCACCTGGCCGGAGGATTGAACGTTTCGGATGGCAAAATCCGCCACGCAGCGGTCGCCGAGGCTTTCGATATGCCGCTGAATTAGGCGCTCAGCCGCCCGAGGACGCGGCGGGCTGCTGCATTGCGCGCTGGAGGCCGATGAGCCGTTGTTCGAGATCGACGCGATAGGGCGCATCTTCGGGTGTGCGGGCCAATAGTGCGTCCCAGGTCTGCTGGGCCTGAGCGAACTGCCCCGCCTGCGCCAGCGCGAGACCGAGGAAAAATGGCGGACCCGGATGATCGGGATCGAGACGCGCGGCCCGCTCGAACGCCAGTTGCGCCGCCGGGTTCATCCGTCCCTCGCCATGGAGCAGCAGCGCATTGCCGAGCGACACCCACAGATCGGCATTATTAGGATCGGTTTCGATGCCGTTGCGAATCAGATGCGCGGCATTGAGGTGATCGCCAACGCGATTGCGGCTCTCGGCAATCATCGTCCAGCGCGCGGCGGGCGAATTGTTCGCCGGATCGACCAGATCGCTATCGAGATCGGCGGACCCTTCGGATGGAATTTCGCGGCGTTCCGATGTCGGGCTTCCGCCAAGGACCGGGCTGCCCTGCCAGGCATAGCCGGCAAGCCCGACAAGCAGCGTCGCGCCCAGCCATTCGAGGCGCACACCGCGAAACTCCGCGAGCCGCCACAGCCAGAACAGCACAAGCGCGATCAGCGCGATAGCCGCGAACCAGCCCATCAGCTTTTCCCGCCCGTTGGCCGGAAACGCCCGCGCGCCAGCCATGCGCCGGCCGCGATCAGCATGATGGGCAGCAGCCATAGCGGCCAAGTTACCGCATCGAGCGGCGGATCATAGGTTATCCAGCGCCCATAGCGCTCGACAAGCCAGCTACGGATTGCTGCGGGTTCTTCGCCCTCGGCGATGCGGCTGCGGACGAGCGCGCGCATGTCGGACGCCATTTCCGCATCG
>JBGTHW010000159.1:0-19929 GCA_041746035.1 Parasphingopyxis sp. | reverse complement strand
CCTCGCCCGCGCCGCGCAGCGCAGGGACGCGCGCGCGGTTTTTGTCGCGCCGGACGAAGCGGCGATGCGCGGCCTTGGCGATGCCGCCGGCTATTTCGCGCCGGAGCTGGAAATCCTGCTGTTTCCGGGCTGGGATTGTCTGCCTTACGACCGTGCCAGCCCCAGCCTGCGCATATCCTCCGAACGCCTCGGCACACTCCATCGGCTTCAGCGCAAGTCGGACAAACCGCAGCTGCTGGTCACCACCGTAAACGCGCTCACCCAGCGCACCCTGATGCCGTTTCGCATTCGTCAGCTCGTCGCGAAACTCGCACCCGGCGAGCGCGTCGACCGCGACAGGCTGACAGCCTTGCTTCAGGCCAATGGCTATGTCCGCACCGATACGGTGGCGGATGCAGGTGAATATGCGGTGCGCGGCGGCATCGTCGATCTGTTTCCGTCCGGCGAATCCCAAGGATTGCGGCTCGATTTCTTCGGCGACGAGATCGAGTCCCTCCGTCTTTTCGATCCGGCGGACCAGCGCACCACGGGCGGGGTCGACAGTTTCATCTTGCTCCCCGCCTCCGAAGCCCTGCTCGACGAGGATAGCATCAAGCGGTTTCGCGGCGGCTATCGCGAGATATTCGGCGCAACCGCGACCGGCGATCCGCTCTATCAGGCGATCAGCGAGGGGCGGCGGCTCGCCGGGATGGAACACTGGCTGCCGCTGTTCGAAGACAAGCTGGCGACGCTGTTCGATCATCTGGGCGGCAAGGATATTTTCGTGCGCGATGCAGGCACCCCCGCTGCCCTCGATTCGCGACAGGACGCCATTGCCGATTACTATGAAAACCGCGAGGAAGCCCGCTCCGCCGATCCCGGCAGCTATCGTCCGCTCGACCCGGCCACGCTCTATCTGGGGCGGGACGACTGGGAGCAGCGCGTTGCCCAAACGCCACTTCACTTCACCAGCCCCTATCGCGAACCGGAAAGCGACCGGGTTGTCGCTTTCGATATCGAGAGCGCCCGCGATTTCGCGCCGGAACGACAGGATAACGCCAATATCTACGAAGCCGTCGTTTCGCACGTGAAGGCATTGCGCAATGACGGCAAAAAGGTCGTGCTCGGCAGCTACAGCAAGGGTTCGCGCGAACGCCTTCAAGGGCTGCTCGCAGATCATGGTCTCAGCAAAACCGCGCTCGCCGATGGCTGGCGACAGGCGCTGGGTGGTAAGGTATCGCTGGCGATCATCCCGCTCGATCACGGTTTCACTTCTCCCGATATCGCCCTTCTCACCGAACAGGATATGCTCGGCGACCGGCTCCGGCGGCGAACACGGCGCAAGAAAGACGCCGATGCCTTCCTGAATGAACTCGCTACCCTCACGCCCGGCGATCTCGTCGTCCATACCGAGCATGGCATCGGGCGCTATGAAGGCCTGACCTCGATTCCCGTCGGCAACGCGCCGCACGATTGCGTGGCGCTCGAATATGCGGGCGGCGACAAGCTCTATGTGCCGGTCGAAAATCTCGATGTTCTGTCGCGCTATGGTGCAGGCAGCGAAACCGCGTCGCTCGACAAGCTGGGCGGCGAAGGCTGGCAGCGGCGCAAGGCAAAACTCAAAGACCGCATCCGCGAGATCGCCGGCGAACTCATCGCCACCGCCGCCGCCCGCGCGCTGCGCAAGGCACCCTCGGCCGAACCGGACACCGATTATGCGGCCTTTGTCGACCGCTTTCCCTATGCCGAGACCGAGGACCAGGACCGTGTCATCGCCGAAGTCATCGAAGACCTTGGCAAGGGTACGCCGATGGACCGGCTGGTCTGCGGCGATGTCGGCTTCGGCAAAACCGAGGTCGCGTTGCGCGCCGCCTATGTCGCGGCAATGGCGGGAATGCAGGTGGCGCTGGTCTGCCCGACCACGCTGCTCGCGCGGCAGCATTATACCAGCTTTACCGAACGCTTTTCCGCTACACCACTCAATATCGGGCGGCTGTCCCGCCTCGTCCCGGCGGCGGAGGCGAAGAAAACCCGCGAGGGCATTGCCGATGGCTCGGTCGATATCGTTATCGGTACCCATACGCTGCTCGCCAAATCGGTCGAATTCAAACAGCTCGGCCTCGTCATTGTCGACGAGGAACAGCATTTCGGCGTCGTTCACAAGGAGCGGCTGAAAGCGATGAAGGCGGACGTCCATGTGCTGACGTTGACGGCCACGCCGATACCCCGCACCCTCCAGATGGCGATGAGCGGGCTGCGCGATCTCTCGGTGATCCAGACCCCGCCGATCGACCGGCTCGCCGTGCGCACCTATGTCATCCCCTGGGATCCGGTGGTGCTGCGCGAAGCCCTGCTGCGCGAACACTATCGTGGCGGGCAGAGCTTTATCGTCGTTCCGCGTATCTCGGACCTGCCGGAGATCGAGGAGTATCTGCGCGAGGCGGTCGAAGAGGTCAGCTTTGTCGTCGCGCATGGCCAGATGGCACCGACGGTGGTCGAGGAGCGGATGTCGGCCTTTTACGACAAACGCTACGATGTGCTGCTGTCTACCACTATTGTCGAAAGCGGTCTCGATATTCCTTCCGCCAATACGCTGATCGTCCATCGCGCCAACAAGTTCGGTCTTTCGCAGCTCTACCAGTTGCGCGGGCGTGTCGGGCGCTCGAAAGCGCGCGCCTATGCCTATCTGACGACGCCGGCCAACCGCATCGTTACCGAGGCCGCCGACAAACGCCTCAAAGTGCTGTCCGATCTCGAAACCTTGGGCGCGGGTTTTCAGTTGGCCAGCCACGATCTCGACCAGCGCGGCGCGGGCAATCTGCTCGGCGACGAGCAATCCGGTCATATCAAGGAGGTCGGTTTCGAACTCTATCAGTCGATGCTGGAGGATGCGATCGTCGCGGCCAGGGCCGACGGCGCGGGCCTCGATATTCCGCGCGAGGATTTCTCGCCGCAAATCACCGTCGATGCGCCGATCCTGCTGCCCGAAGCCTATGTTCCCGATCTCGATCTGCGGATGGGCCTCTATCGCCGGATGAACGATCTGGAAAACAAGCAGGAGATCGAGGCATTCGCCGCCGAACTGATCGACCGTTTCGGCTCGATCCCTCCCGAAACAGCCAACCTGCTCAAGATCATCGAAACCAAGCTCAATGCCAAGGCCGCCAATATCGCCAAAATCGATGTCGGCCCGCGCGGTGCGCTGGTCAGTTTCTTCGAAAACGATTTCCCGAGCCCGGTCGGATTGATCGCCTATGTCGGGAAGCTGAACGGCATCGCCAGACTCCGCCCGGATCACAAGCTGGTCGTGACCCGCAATTGGGGCGAACCGCAGGCGCGGCTCAATGGCGCACTGCAAATATCGAAGGGGCTTGCCAAAGCCGCGAAAGCATAAGCGTCAGTCCTCGGCTTTGATGATCTGCTCGATATCCCCGATAGTATGCCCCGTCAGATCCTTGTCGATCTCGCCGATAAGCCTCTCCTCGACCTCCTTGTGATAATGTTTGCGCATCTCGCCCAAGGTCTTGGGCGGGGCGACTATAATCAGCTTCTCATAATCACCCTTGTGCGCGCGCTGATAGAGGAGTTCGGTCGTTTCTGCCGCGAAGCGGTCTTCCTCCAGCTGATGAAAATCCGTCTCCTGCATCTTGCTGCTGTGCGCGCTGGTGCTGCTATGGCTGCGTCCGGCAGTATCGGTTTTCTGTTCGCGGTTCGGGGGATTCTCCTGCTTGCGCTTCCGCTCGAGTTCGAGCTGCGGATATTCGGCATCGCCTTCATTGCGCAGAAACAGCATTTTGCGGCCATCGGCGACAACGACGAACGTATCATTGGGCATTTGCATCGAGAATTTCTCCTGATTGGGTTTCTTGCTTAACGCGCGGCCCCGCCAAGGGTTGCGCCGCCGGTTTCGTAAAGCCATAGCCAGCCGCGATGCACGACCTGAAAATCCTCCGCGACGATCCCGCCGCCTTCGATGCCGCCATGGCACGGCGGGGCGTCGACCCCATCGCCCGGGAATTGCTGGCGCTCGACGAAAAGCGGCGCGCGCTGCTGACCGAATTGCAGCAATCGCAGGCCCGCCGCAACGAGGCCTCGAAGGAAATCGGCACGGCCAAGGGCCAAGGCGACGAGGAAACCGCGCAGACAATGATGACCGAAGTCGGCGACCTTAAGGCGCGGATAACGACGCTTGAGGAGACAGAGCAGACAGTGGGTGCCGAGCTCGATGTCAGGCTGTCCGAGCTGCCGAATGTTCTTTCGGAAGATGTGCCGGACGGAACCGATGAATCGGACAACGCGCTGGTGCACGAACGCGGCGAAAAACCGGATTTCGTATTCGAACCGAAAGAGCATGACAGAGTCGGGGAAGCACTCGGGCTGGATTTCGAGAGCGCGGGGAAGATTTCCGGCGCGCGTTTCGCGATGTTGCGCGGCGGGATGGCGCGGCTGAACCGGGCCATCGGACAGTTCATGCTCGATATTCAGGTCAACGAGCACGGCTTTACCGAAATCGCGCCGCCCCTGCTGGTGCGCGACACTGCAATGTTCGGGACGGGCCAGCTGCCCAAATTTGCCGAAGATTCCTTCAGAACCACCGACGACCGCTGGCTGATCCCGACCGCCGAAGTTAGCCTGACCAATCTTGTGCGCGAGCAAATTCTGGTGGCGGACGATTTGCCGCTGCGCTTTGCCGCCTTGACACCGTGTTTTCGTTCAGAAGCGGGTTCGGCGGGCCGAGACACCAAAGGGCTGATCCGCCAGCATCAGTTCGACAAAGTGGAAATGGTCTCGATCGCGACGCCGGACGCCAGCGCCGAAGAACATGAACGGCTGACCGGCTATGCCGAAACCATCCTCGACCGCCTCGGTCTTGCTTATCGGCGCGTGCTGCTCTGCGCCGGCGATACCGGCTTCGGCGCGGCCAAGACGTTCGATCTCGAAGTCTGGCTCCCCGGCCAGGGCGAATATCGCGAGATCAGCAGCATCTCCAACTTTCGCGATTTTCAGGCGCGGCGGATGAAAACGCGCTTCCGGGCCGAGGGCGAAAAGGCAACGCGGTTCGTCCATACGCTCAACGGATCGGGCCTCGCCGTCGGACGCACTCTGGTGGCGATACTGGAGAATTACCAGCAGGAAGTTGGCTCGGTTGTCATTCCGGAGTCACTGCGCCCCTATATGGACGGCGTCGAAAAGCTGGAGGCCTGATGCGCATACTCCTCACCAATGACGATGGCATCAACGCGCCCGGCTTCGAGATTCTGGAGACAATCGCGGCGACGATCAGTGACGATATCTGGATTGTCGCACCCGCCGAAGAGCAATCCGGCGCAGGTCATTCGCTTACCCTGACCCAGCCCTTGCGCCTGCGCACTCTCGGCGAGCGGCGCTATGCCGTCACCGGCACACCGACCGATGCCGTGATGATGGGCGTCAATATGGTGATGAAGGACAACCCGCCCGATCTGCTCCTCTCCGGTGTCAATCGCGGCGCGAACCTTGCCGAGGACGTCACCTATTCCGGAACGGTTTCGGCGGCGATGGAGGGAGCCTTGGCCGGGATCCCGTCGATCGCGCTGAGCCAGGCTTATCCGCGCGAGGCGATGGGCGACAGCGTACCCTTTGCAAGTGCGCTGCAATGGGGCGAGAAAGTCCTGCGCCCGCTTACCGAATACCGGTTTCCGCCGCGCACACTGGTCAATGTCAACTTCCCCTCCTGCGCGCCGGACGATGTCAAAGGTATTCGCACCGCGACGCAGGGAATGCGCGATTACGGTCGCCTGGAAATCGTCGAGAACCGCGATCCGCGCGGATACCCCTATTACTGGTTCGGTCTGGGGCCGATGGTCGGCACGCCCGAACATTCGACCGATCTCGAAGCCATCGCCGATGGCTATATCGCTGTATCGCCGCTCCATCTCGATATGACGCATCATGAATCGATGGAAGCGCTTAACAGCGTATTCTCTTAAACGCTGGAAACCGCAGCCATTCGTGATAAGGACCGGCCATGCACGCGCGGGGCCTTTGCTGTCTGTCTTTATTGCTGCTGGCTCTGGGTGCCTGCATACCATCGGCGTCGGGGCCTCGCGGTTCTTCGCGTGACGCCGCGCCGGCGGTTTCGGCTCCGCCGCCCGTTTCCCAATCCGCTATCGTCTCCGAACCGCAATGGCAGAGCCAGACCGTTACCCCCGATGCCCGCGATGTCGCCGGATCGAATTACACGGTACGCGCTGGCGATACCCTTACCGCCATTGCGCGAAGCACCGGCGCGGGCGTTGCCGCTATTGCCAGCGCCAACGCGATTGCGCCGCCCTATATCATCCAGATCGGCCAGATTCTCGCCATACCGGAAGGCCGCTATCACGAAGTAAGACGCGGCCAGACCGGCATTGCCATTGCGCGGGCTTATGGCGTCGACTGGTCCCGGGTCGCGACCCTGAACGGTTTGGAAGAACCCTATATTCTGAGGACAGGGCATCGCATTCTCCTGCCGTCCGACCGGGAGGTCGCCGCGATGAGCCGCGAAGAACGCGCGGCGGCTTTCGATCTCGATATCGACGATATCATCACCGGCGGCGAACCGGCGCTCGCCGAAAACGAGGCACCGGCCCCTCCTGTCCGGACCGCACAGCGCGATCTGCCTCCCGACGCCGCCGTCCGCTCGCCCGCCAATTTCACCGGTCGGTTCGGTTGGCCGATGACCGGCCCGATCCTGACGGGCTTCGGCGATGCGGGCAGCGGGCAACGCAATTACGGTATCGATATCGGTGCGCAAATGGGGACGCCCGTGCTCGCCGCCGCCGAGGGCACGGTGCTGTATGCCGGGGACGAAATTCGGGTTCATGGCGGACTGGTGCTGATCAGTCATGGCGATGGCTGGATTACGGCCTACGCGCATATGAGCGATCTTCAGGTGACGCGCGGCCAGCGGGTCGAACGCGGCCAGACGATCGGGCGGGCCAGCGATACCGGCCAGGCCGAACAGCCCAAGCTCCATTTCGAAATCCGTCGCAATCGCGAGCCGGTCGATCCGACGCAACATCTGCCCGTGCTATCATGATAATGGGCGCGCCGAAAGGACCGGGGCCGGATCGCAATGGCGAACTGCGCCGTAAATCCCGGCTTTCGCGCTGGACATCGCTATCGATGCGCGCGGCGGTGGTTTTTGTTCTGGTTGGAGCGGCCATTGCCGTCCACTGGTTCGATCGCACGGGTTATGTCGATAATTCGGATGGCATCATCAGTTTCATCGACGTTGTGTATTTTACGATGGTGACGATCACGACGGTGGGTTACGGCGATATCGTGCCGGTGACCGACCGCGCGCGTTTGTTCGAAGCCGTGCTGGTGACGCCCATTCGCCTGTTCATCTGGCTGATCTTTCTTGGCACGGCCTATGATTTCCTTTTACAGAAAAGCTGGAGCCGATGGCGCATGAGCATTATCCAGAAAAACCTCAATAACCACATCATCGTTGCCGGGTTCGGTATCAGCGGTTCGGAAGCCGTCGACGAATTGCTGGAACGCGGCATCGATCCCACCGAAATCGTCGTCATCGATGGCAGTCACGAACGACTCGAAGCCGCCGAGAAACGCGGCTGCAATGTCATGGAAGGCGATGCATCGCGCGACAACACGCTGAGCCATGCGAAAATTTCGCGCGCCCGCGCAATGATTGTCTCCGCTGGACGCGACGATACCTCGATTCTGGTCGTGCTGACCGCCCGGGCGCTCGCTCCCAAACTCTCGATCAGCGTGCTCGTGCGCGCTTCGGACAATGAGCAGCTCGCGCGTCAGGCCGGGGCAAGCAACGTCATCAACCCGGTGAGCTTCGCCGGCCTTCTGCTCGCCGGTTCCTGCCACGGCCCGCATATTTCGGACTATATGGCGGATCTTGCGTCCGCGACCGGGCGCGTCGCGCTGCGCGAGCGGATGGCGACGCATATGGAAGAAGGCCTGCCGCTGGGTGCCATCCAGACCGGACTGGGCGTGCGCATTTATCGCAATGGCAAGCCATTCGGTTTCTGGGAAGAAGAAGCCAAGCAGGTGCGGGAAGGCGATCTGATCGTCGAAATCGTCGGCAAGGACGACGACGAGGAATAATCAGGCAAACCCGCGCACCAGCCCCATCGCGGCATAGAACAGCAGCCAGTAAACCGCATCGACACCGCTACCAGTGTCTGGATGACTTTTGTCGTCCCAGCCCCTATCTGCACGGACATGCCCACCACTCTCCCTATACCGCCGAAAATCGGCATGGTTTCGCTCGGCTGCCCCAAGGCATTGGTCGATAGCGAGCGGATCCTGACCAAACTGCGTTCGGACGGTTACGGACTTTCGCCCGATTATGACGGCGCGGATGTCGTGCTGGTCAATACCTGCGGCTTCCTCGACAGCGCTAAGGAGGAGAGCCTCGACGCCATCGGCGAGGCCATTGCCGAAAACGGTCGGGTTATCGTAACCGGTTGTATGGGCAAGGAGGCCGATGTCATCCGCGCGCGCTTTCCCGAAGTCCTCGCAATCAGCGGACCGCAACAGTATGAGGAAGTGGTCGGGGCGGTGCATGAAGCCGCGCCCCTGCCCCCCTCGCCCTATGTCGATCTGGTACCCGAAGCGGGCCTGAAACTCACACCCCGCCATTACAGCTATTTGAAGATTTCCGAAGGCTGCAATCATCGCTGTTCCTTCTGCATTATCCCGTCGATCCGCGGCGATCTCGTCAGTCGCCGCCCCGACGCGATCTTGCGCGAGGCAGAAAAGCTTGTCGCGGCGGGCACGAAGGAATTGCTGGTTATCAGCCAGGATACCTCGGCTTATGGCCTCGATCTCAAACACGCGTTTTGGCCATGGAAGGGCGGCGAGGTCCGCGCGCACATGACCGATCTGGCGCGCGAGCTCGGCAAGCTCGGGGCCTGGGTGCGCCTCCATTATGTCTATCCCTATCCGCATGTCGACAAGGTCATCCCGCTAATGGCCGAAGGACTGATCACGCCCTATCTCGATATCCCCTTCCAGCACGCCTCCCCCCGCGTTCTCAAAGCCATGAAGCGCCCCGCCAATGACGCCAAAGTGCTCGAACGCGTGAAATCATGGCGCACCATCTGCCCCGATCTTACCATCCGCTCGACTTTCGTCGTCGGTTTCCCCGGCGAAACGAAGGAAGATTTCGGCTATCTTCTGGACTGGCTCGATGAGGCACAGCTCGACCGTGTCGGTGCCTTTCGCTTCGAACCCGTCGCAGGCGCGGCGGCAAACGATCTGCCCGATCCGGTTCCAGAGGACATCAAGGAAGAACGCTATGCCCGCCTGATGGAAAAATGCGCAGCCATTTCCGCCGCCAAACTCCAGGCAAAAATCGGCAGCGTGCAGCAAGTCATCATCGACGCGGTGGATGAGGACGGCGGCGCAACCGGTCGCTCCGAGGCCGACGCGCCGGAAATCGACGGCGAAGTCCATTTGCGCGACACGACCGGGTTGCAGCCCGGCGATATCGTCTCCGCCACCATCGAAGACGCCGATGCGCACGATCTTTTCGGGGGCGTGGCCAAACAAAACAGCATCGCCATATAGCTTTGGCTTTTTTCGCAATGCCCTGGCCTTTGCCGCATGCCAAAACATTGGCTAAGGCGTCGCCATGACCGATTATTCCAAATTGCTCCAGCCCGACAAGGGCCAGCCCGCCCACGACCTTCATCTTGTCGCTGAAAACAGCCTCGAAAACTGGCTCAAGGATCGTACCGACACGGAGCGTAGCGCCGCTCTCGCGCAAGGTTTCGATGGCAAAAATGCAGATATCGCAATTCTGCCGGGCGAGCAGGCCGACGACTGGTCGGTGCTGGTGAATGTCAGCGACGCCGGGAAACTCTCCACCTGGTCGCTCGCCGCAGCCGCGCAGAAACTTCCGGCGGGGACGTATCGCCTCGACGAGGGGTCGCCGGGGATTGCCGTCTTTGGCTGGCTGATGGCGCATTATGCGTTCGACCGATACAAGAAGGACGAAAATGCCGGTAAAAATCGCGTACTTCTCACCGAAACCCCGGCCCGTATCGACGAAGTCGTTGCCCAGGCCGGGGCCACAGCAATGGTCCGCGATCTCGTCAATATACCTGCCGAGGATATGGGGCCCGCCGATATACAGCAGGTGGCTGAAACACTCGCTGCGGAAAGTGTGGCGGCGATGAACGTCATCATGGGCGACGAACTGAAGGAAGGCTATCCGATGGTCGCCGCCGTCGGTCGCGCTGCCACACGGGAACGCGCGCCGCGGCTGATCGAGATCGAATGGGGCAACCCCGGCCATCCGCCGATCGCCATTGTCGGAAAGGGGGTGTGCTTCGATTCGGGCGGACTGAATATCAAGACCGGCTCCGGCATGCGCTGGATGAAGAAGGATATGGGCGGCGCGGCCCATGCGCTGGGACTGGCCAAGCTCATTATGACGCAGCATCTTCCGGTCCGGCTGCATCTGCTAATTCCCGCTGTCGAGAACGCGATAGCCGGCAATGCGACGCGCCCCGGCGATATCCTGTCGAGCCGCAAGGGCTTGAGTGTCGAGATTGGCAACACCGATGCCGAGGGTCGTTTGATCCTTGGCGATGCGCTTGCGCGCGCATGCGAAAACAACCCCGAACTGGTCATCGATTTCGCAACGCTGACCGGTGCGGCGCGGATCGCGCTTGGCCCCGATCTTCCGGCGCTGTTTACCGATAATGAAGACTTGGCATCGGACCTTACATTGGCGGGCGCGGCAACGGGCGACCCGGTCTGGCGATTGCCGATCTGGGAAGGCTATGACGAGATGCTGAAATCCAGCATTGCCGATATCAATAACAGCGCTCCCAATAGTATGGCCGGCGCGACAACGGCGGCGCTTTTTCTCAAAAAATTCGTCGATCCCGGCGTTCCCTGGGTCCATTTCGACACATTCGCCTGGCAGCCCTCAGCCAAGCCAGGCAGGCCCGTCGGAGGCGAGGCTCTGGGTCTTCGTGCAAGCTGGGCCGTGCTAAAGGCGCGATACGCGACATAATATCCAGGCCACACATGTGTCCGCCCGGAAACAAAATCGTACCGTTGCGGGTTCTAGCCTTATCCCACCCGGGCACCCTGTCCTTTCGGGCTGGCAAGAAGGAGCTTCGCATTGTGCTGCAAACCGCACTGACCGACTGGATGAATGCGCTGATCGGCTATGTTCGATCGGGCAAACCCGATCTTACCAATCGGCAGATGGCGGTGCTTTTGCTGGTCTATCGCACGCAAGGCCCTCATACGGTGCGCGGTCTGGCTGCTTCCTTGAGCGTATCCAAACCCGTCATCACACGCGCCTTGAACACCTTGTCCGCACTCGGCTATCTGCAACGCCAACCGGATCGAAGCGACGGGCGCAATGTCTTTGTCGCTCGGACGGACAACGGGATGCGTTTTCTTGAAAGTTTCGAAACACTCATCAAGCGGGACCGGCAACCCGCCACCAACAAGGCCCAGCATATCGCTGCGTAGCCGCAGACGCGATCTCGACCCGCGCATTCATGCCTTTCGCGGCGATATTGCGGATATCGAACTGGCAGAAGATATCGCGGTGTCCCATTATGTTTCGCCCGTAGTCCGCGAACTAATTGTAAAAATTTCCGATCTCCGGAAAAGGCCGGATCCGGATTCCAAGCTGGGATCGCAATTGCTGGCCGGGGAACGTTTTGCCATGCTCGATTGCGTCGATGGCTGGGCATGGGGCTACGGTCTTCATGATCGTTATGTCGGCTATATCCGCGCGGAGGCGCTTGGTGCCTGCGATGAAAACCATGCGACGCCCGTCACATCCGACGATCCCGTCAAAATCGCCCTGACTTTTCTGAATGTCCCGTATTTATGGGGCGGTCGGTCGCGGCAGGGCATCGACTGTTCGGGATTGATGCAGCTAACCCTGGCGTCGGTGGGCATCGCGGCACCACGCGACACCGATCTGCAGCAAGCCGCGGTCGGCAGCGAAATCTCGCCGGGCACCGCATTGCGGCGCGGCGATATGGTTTTCTTCCCCGATCATGTCGGCATGATGGTGGATGACAAGGACCTCATCCATGCGACGCGGCATTGGGACAAGGTAATTATCGAGCCGCTGACCGACATCATTGACCGTATCGCCGAAAATCACGAACAGCCGGTCCTCGCCAAAAAGCGCCTGATGTCATGACGACTTCGGTATTTATCGATGGCGGCCATGGCACGACCGGACTTGAGATTCGCGAGAGACTTGCCGGTCGCGACGATATAGCCGTCATCGAACTGGACGATGCGCTGCGCAAAGACACGGCAGCACGCAGGGACGCCTTGCACAGCGCCGATATTGTTATTCTGTGCCTGCCCGACGATGCGGCGAAAGAAGCTGTCAGGCTCGCCGGCGATACGGATGTGCGTTTCATCGACTCGTCCACGGCACATCGCATCGATCCGGATTGGATCTATGGCTTTCCCGAAATGGAAACGGGCTGGACCGAGCGGATTGCATCGGCAACCCATGTCGCCAATCCGGGATGCTATGCGCAGACCGCCATTGCCCTGCTTCGGCCGCTTGTCAGAGAAGGCCTGCTGCCTGCCGATACGCTACTGACGATCAATGCGTCGTCCGGTTATTCCGGTGGCGGGCGGGCGATGATCGAAGAGTTCGCGTCCGGCACAGCCCATACGGCCTTTCGCAATTACGCACTCGGCCTTGCCCACAAGCATCTTCCGGAAATTCGGTATCATGCGAGAATCGACCGGACACCGATCTTCTCGCCCTCTGTCGTCGACAGCTATCGCGGGATGATCGTAGAAATTCCGTTATTTGCCGAGCAATTCGCTTCCGGCACGATGGCGGACAGCATCCGGGCCTGCTACCGGACCGCTTATGGACGAAGCCGCACCGTCACCCTCGGCAATGATACCATCCTTGAAACCCTCGATATCGAACGCTGCGCCAATACGGACCGCATGGAGATTTTCGTGTTCGACAATCCGGAAAGCGGTCAGATGCGCATTGCTGCGGCGCTCGACAATCTCGGCAAGGGCGCGGCGGGAGCTGCCGTGCAAAACCTTAACCTGATGACCGGCAATGACCAATACCGGAGCCTGCGACTTTAACCAACAATCCGGCCCGCAACGTATTTCGTTCTGGATTAGCGCAATTCGACATCGAACACGGCGGGCTGCGTGAGACGTCAGGACGCTACATCTCTCCCCGCTGACGGCGGATGGCATACCAGCGCTCGACATTGCGGTTATGCTCGGCAAGCGTTTTGGCAAAAATATGGCCTCCCGAGCCGTCCGCCACAAAAAATAATGCGTCCGTCTGCGCAGGATTGAGCACCGCTTCCAGCGCCTGACGACCGACATTGGCGATCGGCCCAGTCGGCAAACCGGTCATCGCATAGGTGTTGTAATTATTCACATCCCGGATTTCGGAGCGTCTGATCCGCCGCCCCAGCGGACGGCCCCGGGTAATCGGATAAATGATCGTGGGATCGGCCTGGAGCATCATGTTCCGTTGCAGGCGATTGGAGTACACCCCCGCCACCATCGGGCGTTCGCGAGCTACGCCGGTTTCCTTTTCGACGATCGACGCCAGGATCACGGCCTCGTCGGGCGTGCGCACGACGGTGTTCGGACTCCTGTTCTCCCACAGCGCCGCAAGCTCGGCATCCATGGCCTCCTGCATCCGCCGCAAAACGTCGGCCCTGCTCTCGCCCCGTTCATAGCTGTAACTGTCGGCCAGCACCGAGCCTTCCTCCGGAACGGACACATTGCCGGTCAGCAATTCCGTTGCCATCAACCGGTCATGCACGATCACCGAAGGCGTACCCTCCGGTATCGTCACGAAACGCTGCACCGGCGTCGCTTCCTGCAAAATCCGCAGCGCCTCGGACTGGCTGACATAGGCGGGCATTTCGAATTCACCGGCGCGAACCGGAGCATTTCCTCCCAAAACCCGCGCAAACAGCAGGAAACGATCGGCCGAAGCAATCACGCCCTGCTGCTCGAGCGTCCGCGCCGCGCCGGTCAGCGTCGAACCTTCCTCGATCGTGATATTGACCGTATCGCTTAGCGGTCCCGGCCCGCCCCAGCTGCGCAAGGCCACGACCAGCGCGACGATCAGCAGACCGCCGACAATCAGAGCCGTACAGCCAATCCGCTTCATCCGTCAGACCGGCTGCATGATCAAGCTGGCGTTGGTTCCACCAAAACCGAAGCTGTTATTGAGTACCGCCTTCACTTCCCGCTCTTTCGCCTCATGCGGCACCAGATCGACGCCCTCGCAACCCTCGGCGGGATTATCCAGATTGAGTGTCGGGGGAACGATTTTATCGCGCATGGCGAGAATGCAGAAAATCGATTCCACTGCCCCTGCCCCACCCAGAAGATGCCCGATAGCGGATTTTGTCGAACTCATCGACAGCCCGTCGAGCGCATCGCCAAATAGCCTGCGCACCGATCCAAGCTCGATCATGTCAGCCATGGTCGAGGTGCCATGCGCGTTGATATAATCGATATCGCCGGGGTTCAGGCCCGCCTTGCGCAAGGCCATCTCCATGGAACGATAGGCGCCGGAGCCTTCGGGATGCGGGGCGGTAACATGATAGGCATCGCCGGACAGGCCATAGCCAGTCACTTCGGCGTAAATCGTCGCTCCGCGTGCTTTGGCTTTCTCATATTCCTCGAGAACGATGACACCCGCGCCCTCGCCCATGACAAAGCCGCTGCGGTCGCGATCATAAGGGCGGCTGGCCTTCTCCGGCTCGTCATTGCGATCCGTGCAGAGCGCCTTGGCCTGGGCAAAGCCGGCGATACCGATCGGGCAGATCGCGCCTTCCGCGCCGCCGGCGAGCATCACATCGGCGTCGTCCAGCGCAATCATCCGCGCCGCATCGCCGATGGAATGCGCGCCGGTCGAACATGCAGTAACTACCGCGTGGTTGGGCCCCATCAGACCGTATTTGATACTGACCTGGCCGGAAATCAGATTGATCAGGCGGCCATGCACAAAGTGCGGACTCACGCGGCCTGGCCCGCGCTCCGCCAGCACCAGCGATTCGCTTTCGATCCCCGGTAATCCGCCGATGCCGGAACCGATGGAACACCCTGCGCGCAGGGATTCCGCTTCGCTCATGTCGGTCAGTCCGGCATCTTCCAGCGCCTGGCCGGCGGCATCGATGCCGTAAATGATGAACGGATCGACTTGCCGCTGGACCTTGTGATCGACGCGCAGAGCCGGATCGAAACCGTTGGGCTGGTCCGCCGGTTTCACCTCGCAGGCAATCTTGCATTTCTGGTCGGAAGGATCGAAGCGCGTGATCGTCCCCGCTCCGGACTTGCCCTCGACGATGTTCTTCCAACTGGTATCCACGTCTCCGCCCAGCGGCGTGACTAGGCCCAATCCCGTAACGACTACACGGCGCATCTGGTCTGCTCCTTCGACAAAGGAAAAACGGCCCCCCGAAACATGGCCGGGGAGCCGCTCATAGAATGGTTCTGCACGACGCTAAAGGCCGGGGCTCCCGAGATAGCGATGACGATCAGTCTTTGTGCTTCTCGATATAATCTGTTGCGTCTTTCACCGTCGTGATATCCTCGGCGGCATCGTCGGGAATCTCAACGCCGAATTCTTCCTCGAACGCCATGACCAGCTCGACGATGTCGAGGCTGTCTGCGCCGAGATCGTCGATGAAAGCAGCATCCTGCGTCACTTTGTCGGCTTCTACGCCGAGATGTTCGGTTACAATCTTTTGTACGCGTTCGGCGGTATCGCTCATGGACTGTCCTTTTGTCTTGTGATTCCCTGTTTTCCTAAAGGGCAGCGCATTGCGGCGCAAGCCCGTTCATCGAAACGACAGCTAAATCGCCACTAGTTCCAGATCAGATCATCGCCATCCCGCCATTCACATGCAGCGTCTGGCCGGTGACATAGGCGGCTTCGTCCGATGCGAGATAAACGGCGGCGGCGGCGATATCGTTCCCCTGTCCCAGTTTTCCGGCGGGAATGCGCTTGGAAAGCTCCTCTTTCTGCGCGTCCGGCAGTTCGTCGGTCATCGCCGACTGGATGAAACCCGGTGCGATGCAGTTGACGGTGATGCCGCGACTGGCGACTTCCTGCGCCAGCGCTTTCGACATGCCAACGAGACCGGCTTTTGATGCGGCGTAGTTGGCCTGTCCCGGATTGCCGGTCGTGCCGACAACTGACGTTATCGAGATAATCCGCCCTCCCCGCGCCTTCATCATCGGACGCAGCGCCGCGCGGGCGAGGCGGAAAGCGGCTTCAAGATTGATGCGGATCACTGTGTCCCATTCCTCGTCCTTCATCCGCATGGCGAGGTTATCACGCGCCACGCCCGCATTGTTGACGAGAATATCGAGCTGGCCGAGGGCTTCGATGGCCGACGGGATTAGCGCATCGACGGCTTCCGGATCGGAAAGATTGCACGGCAGGATCACCGTTTCGCCGCCAGTCTTTCCCGCGACCGCCTTCAACGCATCCTCACGCGTGCCGGACAGCGCGACTTTCGCACCATGATCGGCGAGTCCCTTGGCGATGGCAGACCCGATACCGCCCGAAGCACCGGTGACGAGTGCGGTTTTCCCTGAAAGATCGAACATGCAAATTCCTCTAGTGTTATTGGTTCACGCGGAGACGCGAAGACGCGGAGGGGATGTGGTTGTTTACTATACGGCGAAGCCCCTCCCTCAAGGCCGCGCCACCGAAATTAATAAGCAGCCCTACGGGCTGTCCAGACAGTTTGAGATATGTCAGCAACTGTTTGGCATGAGCGGCGCTTGGCCGCTCCACCGATTTTATCTCAACCAGCAAGCAGTTATCGACGATCAGATCGATCCTGAAAGCACCAGCGAAGTGCATACCGTAATAGTCAATATCCACCGGTAACTGCCGGAAGACTTTATGGCCCCGGCTCTCAAGCTCGGCGGCCAATAGCATCTCATAAACACTCTCGAGCAAACCGGGCCCCAAATCTCGATGCAGCTTCATCGCCGCGTCGACGACATCACCGGAAATCCCATTTAAATCTTCCATTTCTCCGCGCCTCTGCGTCTCCGCGTGAATCAAATCTCTGTCGCCACCGCTTCGATATCCTCCATCGAAACAACGCTCTTCTGTTCGGTATCCGCCGCAATCCGCTTGACCATCGGCGCGACGACCTTGCCGCCGAACTCGATAAACTCGCTGACGCCCTCGCCTGCCATCGCCACAATGCTTTCCCGCCAGCGGACCATCGCCGTTACCTGTTCGACGAGCAGCCCGCGGATGGCCTCATGCTCGCCGACCGGGCCTGCCGTGACATTGGCATAGAGCATCGCTGACGGAACCTTTATCTCGACCTCCGCCAGTGCCTCGGCCATCGCATCGGCCGCCGGTTTCATCAGCGGGCAATGAAACGGCGCGGAAACCGCAAGCGGCATGGCGCGCTTGGCCCCGCGATCCTTCGCTATCGTACAAGCCCGTTCCACCGCATTTGTATGGCCGGAAATCACGACCTGCCCCGGCGCGTTGTCATTGGCGACCACGCAAATCTGGTCCTCGGCGGCCTCATCCGCGACCGCCATGGCCGGCTCGAAATCGAGGCCCAGAAACACCGCCATCGCGCCAACACCGACGGGCACCGCTTCCTGCATCGCCTGTCCGCGTTTTTTGAGGAGCTTTGCCGTCGTCGCCAGATCGATGGCCCCCGCCGCGCACAAAGCGGAATATTCGCCAAGGCTGTGCCCCGCGACGAATTGGGCCTTGTCGCCCAGCGTAAACCCGCCCTCTTTCTCCATCACCCGCAATGTCGCGAGCGAGTTGGCCATGATGGCCGGCTGCGCGTTTTCGGTCAGCGTCAGCTCGTCTTCCGGCCCTTCGGTCATCAGTTCGAACAGCTTCTGCCCAAGCGCCTCATCGACCTCGGCAAAGACCGCCCGCGCCGTCGCACTGGCCCCGGCAAGCGCCGCACCCATACCGACCGACTGGCTTCCCTGCCCCGGGAAAATAAAGGCTTTCATCTACGCAATCTCCTGTTGAACATTCGACTAGGCAGCCCCGCGCAGCGATGCAAGCATTGACCAATGCGTGGTTTCCGTTAGCGTAAAGCTCGATGACCGACGCCGAATTCGAAGAGAAACTTGCCGCCCTCTGCACCGACAGGTTCGGCGGTGGCGCGCTATCGGGATTGTCCAGACTTTCCGGCGGGGCGAGCATGGAAAGCTGGGCCTTTGAATATGCGGGCCGGGCGATGGTTCTCCGCCGTCTGCCGGACGAGATGGCCGAGCGCGGCGGCGACGCCGATCCGCTCACAGCAATATCGCTGGAGACACAGGCCGAGCTGATTGAGCTTGCGCGTGGCAAGGGCGTAACAGCACCCGAAGTGCTGGCCGTGCTCGAAGAGCGCGACGATTGCGGCACGGGCTTTGTCATGGCCCGCGCCGAGGGCGAGACGCTGCCGCACAAAATCCTCGGCAATCCCCATTTCGCCAAGGCCGAAGCGCAACTTACCGGACAATGCGCGCGCGAACTGGCGACCATTCACGCCATCGATCCTGCCGAGCTGCCCGAGGACATCAAACAGGTCACGCTCGAAATGCTGCTCGCCGAGCAGGAACAATCCTATCGCGAGATTAGTGGCGCGATCCCTATCTATGATTACGCCTTTCACTGGCTCGAAGCGAACGTTCCCGACCCCGCCGAACCCAAGCTGCTCCACGCCGATTTCCGCATGGGCAATTTGATGATCGATCAGGAAGGGATTAGCGCCGTGCTCGACTGGGAGCTCGCCCATCTCGGCGATCCGATGGAAGACCTCGCCTATCTCTGCACACCGAGCTGGCGCTTCGGCCATTATGAGAAAGTGGCGGGCGGGTTCGACAGCGCGGAAAATCTTATCGCCGCCTATGAAGCCGCGAGCGAAGCGGCGGTCGACCGCGATCGTTTCGACTGGTGGCTGATCTACAATACGCTGTGGTGGGGCATCGCCTGCCTGCGCATGGGCCACAGCTATCGTGATGGCACAGCCCATACACTGGAGCGCACGATTATCGGGCGGCGGGCGAGCGAGGTCGAGATCGATCTGTTGCTTCAGTTCGAGCCCATGCGCGATGGCGAATGCCCGCCGCTGGACTGGGCCGAGCCGCCGTTACTCCCGGAAGATGGCGAGGTTGCTTGCGCCGAAATCCTCAATGCGCTTCTAGAATGGACTAGGAACAAGGTCTTCCCGGGCAAGGAGGCCCACGCCTTGTTCGAAGCCCGCGTCGCCAATAATGCGCTCGGCATCGCGCAACGCCATGCGGCCTGGGGGCAATACTATGCCGATGGCGCGGCAGAACGCCTAAACGATCTCGGCACCACCCACACTGATCTTTGCGCCGCCCTACGCGCAGGCGAGCGCGGCCTGAACGACTTGGCGCTCTGGAATTATCTACGCCACAATGCACTCAACCGGCTTTCGATAGACCAGCCCAAATATGGCGGCTTCCGGGTCGCCACAGATAGATGGGTAAAAACATGATTCACACAAAGACGCTAAGGCGCAAAGAGGTTTTGCTTCGAAGAAGATCGTCATTGCGAGCGCAGCGAAGCAATCCAGAGCTTTGCGCGATCCGCTCTGGATTGCTTCGCTGCGCTCGCAATGACGTATTATTGTCTTCTTTGCGCCTTTGCGTCTTTGCGTGAATCGTATTCAAACCCCCGCCACAGGAGCCTCTCATGACCCATTTCACCATGCCACAGGAAATCGAGGACTATCTCACCGTACTCGACGATTTCATCGAGGCCAAGATCAAGCCCATCGAACAGCGCGACGACAATATCCGCTTCTTCGATCACCGCCGCGAACATGCGCGCACAGATTGGGACAATGACGGTCTGCCGCGCGAGGAGTGGGAAGAACTGCTCGGCGAAATGCGGCGTGTTGCCGATGCCGCCGGGCATTTTCGCTATGC
>JBGTHW010000158.1:0-6443 GCA_041746035.1 Parasphingopyxis sp. | reverse complement strand
TCGGATGCAGAAATATCGTTGGTCGAGGAGACCGCGCCGACTTCGACAAGGCCGAGCCGCGTAAAGCCGCCGACAATTCCCGGCGTCACCCAGCGACCCGAAGCGTCCATGGTCTGCGCGCCTGCGGGTACGGCACCCGTTCCGGCCGAAACGACGCGGCCATCACGGATAACCACCGTGCCGTTGGGGATGGGGTCGGAGCCGTCGCCGATAACCACTGTGCCGCCGGTTATGGCGACTGTCTGCGCAAAAGCTGGGACGGTAAAAACGAGCGCAATGAGCGCGATTAGCTTCCTCATCGTACGCTCCCCTCGCCAGGTTGCCCAAGTTCGAAATCCGTAATCGGCCTACGGTTCGGATCGTTCATGTCATACATCAGCGCGCCATCGATCCAGACCATTTGCGGTCGTGTGTAAACACTGAACGGATCGCCGTTCCACAGCACGACATCGGCACGCTTGCCGGTCGCAAGGCTGCCGGTTTCTTCGTCTATACCCAGCGCGCGGGCCGGGTTGAGCGCAAGCCACTGCCACGCTTCCTCGTCGGAAATCTCGATACCCGCGCGGCGCCCGTCGGCCAGCGCCTTGGCCGCCTCCTGATTCAATCTCTGTATCCCGTTTTCGTCGTCCGAATGAACGATGGCGCAGGCCCCCGCCCGGTGCACCATCGGCACATTTTCGAACACGGCATCGTAGGATTCCATCTTGAAACCCCACCAGTCCGCCCACATCGCCGAACAGATACCGGCCTCGCGCAGCAAATCGGGGATCTTGTAGGATTCGACCGCGTGCTGGAAGCTGGCGATCTCGTATCCGAATTCTTCGGCCATATCGATCATGATCGCCATTTCGTCGGCGCGGTAGCAGTGATTATGAACGAGGATTTCGCCGTTCATCACCCCGACCAGCGTGTCGTTCTGCAGGCTGCGCTGGGGCGGTGCGCCGCCCTCCTCGCGATAGCGCTCCCATTGGGCTTCATAACGCTGCGCATCGATCCAGGCCTGACGCGCGACCGCGATATTGCCCATCCGCGTCGCGGGGGAGCGGTTGCGGCTGCCATAGACGCGTTTGGGGTTTTCGCCGCAGGCCATTTTGAGACCATAGGGCGCGCCGGGAAACTTCATGTCCTGCATCGTCCGGCCCGGCACATTGCGCAGCGTGACCGAACGTCCGCCAAACAGGTTCGCCGAGCCGGGAAGGATATTGAGTGTCGTCACCCCGCCATGGGCGAGCGCGCGGCTGAAACCTGGGTCTTGCGGCCAGACGCTGTGTTCGGTCCAGACCTGGGCGGTGTTGGGATCGGTCGCCTCGTTGCCGTCCGAATGCGCCTCGACCGAAGGCGAGGGATAATTGCCGAGATGGCTGTGAATATCGATGACGCCCGGCGTCACCCAGAGGCCGGTGCCATCGACCTCGTCGGCACCCGCAGGCACCTCGACAGTCGCGCCCATTGCCTGAATCTCGCCATCGGCGAAATAGACCATGCCATTATCGATCCGCCCGCCCGCGCCGTCATAGATAGTCGCGCCCCGGATAACGGTAGGGCGACCGGGATAGCGGCGATAGGTCGACGGATAGGGATCGGCATCGAAACTGGACGCGACGGTCCTTTCCTCCGCGCTGCCCGATGCCGAGTCGCCGCCATTCCCCGTCGTAGCGCAGCTGGCCAATATCAGCGCGACCGCAACCGCCAGCCCCCGTCCGATCATGTGCGAGTTTCTCCTGTGGTATTTACGCCAGCGGCTGCCGGTTCGGCCAGCCCGGACTGGCCGAGCATGTCGTCTCCGACATCGTCGTCGCGCAGCGTATCGAGATGCATCAGCCGTTTGATAAACACGGAAATCAAAATCACGACAACACCCACCGCTATCGCGACCAGCCCGATCGTCTGATAAATCGACAGCGTGGCCCCCCGCGTCATCTCGCCATCTTCGCCGCCGGTTGCCGCGCCGATCATGCCCGCAACATAATTGCCGCCCGCCGTAGCGAAAAACCATGCGCCCATGATAAGACTGGCGAGGTGACGCGGTGCCAGCCGGTTCATCGCGCTCAGCCCCACCGGCGACAGGCAAAGCTCGCCGGTCGTATGAAAGAAATAGATGCCGAAAAGAAAGATTACCGGCACCAGCGTTCCCGCACCTACAGTCGCCGCGCCCCAGACAAGGACGAGGAACCCGAACCCTAGCTGGACGAGACCAAGCCCGAATTTCGCCGGTGTCGAGGGCTCGATCCCGCGCTTGCCGAGAAACGTCCACAGCCAGGCAAAAATCGGTCCCAGCAGGATGATGTAGATCGGATTGATCGACTGGAACAGCGATGCCGGCACGCCCTGCCGATCGATAAAGCGATCGGTGAACAGGTTGAGCGAACCGCCCGCCTGTTCGAACAGCCCCCAGAAGAGCGGCTGCAACAGGATGAGAAACAGGATCGCAAAGAGGCGCTCGCGCGGCTCCTTTTCCAGCTTGAAGGCTTCGAATAGCACATAAGCGAGGAGTGCCAGGCCGGAGAGCAGCATGAGGCCGCCAACAACGCTCTGATACTGAATCAGCACCCACATCACGCCGATTGCAGCCAGACCGACGATATAGAGCAACCATTCGAGCTTGATACCCATCACCGGCCTGGCAAGTGCCGCCGCGCTCGGCGCTTCGCCGCGTCCAAGCAAGAGCGGCTTGCCGATTATGAACACGACAAGGCCGAGCAGCATGCCGACGCCAGCAGCACCGAATCCATATTGCCAGCCTATCGTTTGGCCCAGATAACCGGCGATAATCGTACCGACAGCCGCACCGACATTGATGCCCATATAGAAGATCGTATAGGCACCATCGCGGCGGACATCGGTGCGCGGATACAGCTGGCCGACGATGACCGAGATATTGGCTTTCAGGAAACCCGAGCCAACGATAATGAAGGACAGCGCCAGCCAGAAAATGTTGATTGTCGGGTCGTTCTGCCCGCCGGTTCCCTCGAACGCCATCAGGAAATGGCCGGCCGTCAGCAGCACCGCGCCGAACAGCACGGCCTTGCGCTGACCGAGCCATCTGTCGGCCAGATAGCCGCCGAGCACCGGGGTGATATAGACCAGGCTGACATAGGCCCCGTAAACGATATTCGAGGCGCTGTCGTTGAACAGCCAGTGCTGGGTTAGATAGAAAATCAGCAGCGCTCGCATGCCGTAATAGGAGAAACGCTCCCACATTTCGGCAAAGAAGAGAATATAGAGACCCTTGGGATGACCGCCGACTTCCGGTCGTGGCCGAGTAACAGCATAGGCACCGGCCATCAAAAACAAGGCCAGCACGACCGAAGCAATGGCCACAATCCAGTCGGCCTCGTTCCACAATCCAAACTCTTTCATCCCCATACTCTCCCACAAAACTTTTTAGTCGACGACGCCGACAATTATGGCGGCGCAGATTAGCGGCGAAATCGCGCATGTGAAGGGGCTGGCGGTTTTTTCGTCGAACGCTATGACCCTCCGGTATGTTCAACGATCTCTCCACACCGCTCTCTTTCCTCGCCACCCGCCGTTCCGGAAAGCCGCGCGATATGGTCGAACCCGGCCCGTCTCCCGCGGAAATGCAGCGTATTTTCGAGATCGTCCTGCGCACGCCCGATCATGGCAAGCTCGCGCCCTGGCGGTTCGTGACTGTGGCGCGCGGGCAACGCGATGCCTTTTCCGAGATGCTGCAAAGCGCCTTTCGCGCCGAACGCGGCATGCCCGATGGCGAGGAGATCGGCGCGATCCGCCAATTCGCGCACCAAGCCCCTGCCCTCGTCGTCGCGCTGCACAGCCCGGTCGAGAGCGCCAAGATACCGGTCTGGGAGCAGGAACTGTCCACCGGCGCGGCCTGTTTCAATCTGCTGGCGGCGGTTCACGCACATGGCTATGTCGGGGGCTGGTTGACGGGATGGGCGACCTATTCGGAGGCCGTGCGCGATGCCTTCGGAGCCGCGCCGGAGCGGATTGCCGGATTCATCTTTATCGGCACACCGGGCGAAGACCTGAAGGAACGCCCCCGGCCCGAGTTCGGAGAGGCAGTGAGCGAGTGGACGGTCGAGTAAATTGGGGACACAATACCTATTTCAACGCTACCATAGCTTTTCTGGGTACGCTCCGGTGAAATAAGTATTGTGTCCCCAATTTACCCCCTCCCCAATTTAGCGTGGAAATAACTTTACCCTTGACGCGCGGCAGTGTTCTACTACACTAGGGCGCTATGGCAAAATCCGAGCAACCCGTTTATCTGAAGCTCCGCGACAAGATCGCCGCCGCCATTCTCGATGGCGAATTTACCGATGGCGACCCCCTGCCCTCGGTGCGAGTCCTCGCAGCGGAAGAAGGTGCCAACCCGCTAACCGTCGCCAAGGCCTACCAGACATTTCAGGACGACGGCATGATCCTCGTGCGGCGCGGAGTTGGCATGTTCGTTGCCAGCGGCGCATCGGCCAGGCTGCGCAAGCGCGAACGCGACGCCTTTCTCAACGAGGAATGGCCGCGCGTGGCCCGCCATATCGAAAGGCTGGGGCTGGACGCGGGGGAATTGCTGAAACGCGAGCTTGCGTAAGTCGGTTACGCCGCGAACGCATCCTCGCCGATGGAATACAGCAGAGCCGCCTCGGCCATCGCCGCGGCCTTCAATCCCGTCGCTTCGGGCACGATCTGGTCGAGATAGAAGCGGCACGCCGCAACCTTCATGTCGAGAAAGCTGCTGTCGCCATCTCCCGTGCCGCGCTTGGCCTGCGCAACCCGCAACTGTCGCGCCATCAGCCAGCCACAGGTAAGTATCGACAGCATCGTCAGGAACATATAGCTGGCGGCCAGCCGGTCATCGACCGAGGCAGCGGCGCTGTTCAGCCGGTGCACCACCGCTTCGACATCTTCCAATAGTTCCGCCAAGGCGGGTTCGTTCGTCGCCTCCTTGCCGATATCGTCGAGCAAGCTGCGCATAACGCGGCCCGCGCCCAGCCCGAGCTTGCGCCCGACGAGGTCCGCCGCCTGAATACCGTTCGTGCCTTCGTAAATCGGCGCGATCCGGGCATCGCGAAAATATTGCGCCGCACCCGTTTCCTCGACGAAACCCATGCCGCCATGCACCTGAACGCCGATATTGGCGACCTCGCAACCGCAATCGGTGCCATAAGCCTTGGCGAGCGGGGTCAGTAGTTCGGAACGCGCTTTGGCGTCTTCATCGCCGAGCGTTGCGCGGTCCACCTGCCCCGCCGCGTAATAAACGAGCGCCCGCGCCGCCATCGTCAGTGCTTTCATCCGCAGCAGCATCCGCCGCACATCGGGATGCTCGATAATCGCCACTGGCTCGCGGCTATCGCCGCCCGCCCGCGCCGACTGGACACGCTCCCGTGCAAAGGCCACGGCCTTTTGTGTCGCGCGCTCTCCGATCTGTGCGCCCTGCGACCCGACATTCAGCCGTGCATTGTTCATCATCGTGAACATCGCCCGCATCCCGCCATTTTTCGGCCCGATCAGCCAACCGTGACAATCGTCATTATCGCCGTACGACATCACGCAGGTCGGCGAGGCATGGATGCCAAGCTTCTCCTCCAGCGAAACACATTTCGTATCGTTGAATGCGCCGGGTTCGCCATTTTCATCAAGGCGAAATCTGGGAACGGCGAACAGCGAAATACCCTTCGTACCATCCGGCGATCCCGGTGTCCGCGCCAGCACGAGGTGCAGCGTATTTTCCGCCATGTCATGTTCGCCGAAGGTGATGAATATCTTGGTGCCCCTGATCCGCCAGCTGCCGTCATCGGCAGGCTCGGCCTTCGTCTTGAGCGCACCGACATCGGAACCGGCCTGCGGCTCGGTGAGGTTCATCGTGCCCGTCCATTCGCCGGTCGAAAGCTTCGGCAGATAGAGATTTTGCAATTCCTTGCTGCCATGATGGAACAGCGCCTCGATCGACCCGACACTCAGCATCGGGCACAGCGCCAGCGACATATTCGCCGCGCCCAGCATTTCCAGCACCGCGACGGCGAGAGAGAATGGCAGCCCCTGCCCGCCAAAATCCTTCGGTGCATCGATTGTGCCCCAGCCGCCTTCGACATAGGCCTTGTAGGCCTCGACAAACCCGTCCGGCATGACCACGCCGTTCTCGGTCAGTTTCGCACCCTCCTGATCGCCCGACCAGTTGATCGGTGCCCACTCGCCCGCCGCCAGCGCGCCTGCGCCCTCGATAATAGCCTCGACCATATCGGGCGTCGCCTCGGCAAAGCGTTCGCTGTCGGCAAGCTGGCCGATCCCGGCGATGTGATCGAGCACGAAACGCTGTTCGGTGATATGGGGAGTGAAGGTCATGAAGGTGTCCAGCAACGGGTATGTATATCCGGTGTTTTCCTATAGTCCGGCCGCATGACTGTCGAGACCATCCTGCGCCCCTATGACGAAGACGCGATTCTGGACGCCGCCGAGCGCATCAT
>JBGTHW010000157.1:0-12981 GCA_041746035.1 Parasphingopyxis sp. | reverse complement strand
CAGGCCGATCGCGAGCCTGATCCGGCGCTTTTCCAGCCGTGTCAGGTTGGAGATTTCCTTGTCGAGCAGGTTCGAGTTGGAAATGATTTTCTCTTCGCCCGTGAGTGCGCGGATGCGGGTGGTTTTCAGGCCGATCGTTTCGACCGAGCCGCTCGTGCTGTCGTAACTGATCGAATCGCCCTTTTTGAACGGCTTGTCGAAGATGATCGAGAGCGCCGCGAACAGCTCCTCGAATATCCCCTGCGCGGCGAGGCCGATGGCGATACCGCCGACGCCGAGGCCCGCAACTAGCCCGGTGATATTGAAGCCCAGATTGTCGAGCACCACCAGCATCGCGATGGCGAAGACCGCGACGCTGACGAAAATGCGGATCAGCGTCATCGCGCTGCCCAGGGTTTCGGCGGAATGTTCGCCGCTATTGGTGCGGTGTTCGACGATGCCGAGGATGATCGCCCGCGCCCAGATCGCGACCTGGAAAATCAGCGCCAGCGAGAAAACAAAATTGACCAGCGTCGACAGCAGCGTCGGCGCGCCGGAATAGACCACGACGAATTCGAGCGCGATGGCGACCATGAACCAGAGGCGGGTCTTCGCCATTGTCCGCGCGATAATCGAACGCCAGCTCGTCAGGCTGTGGTCCCGTTCATAGGCACGCTCGCCCAACCGCCGCAGCAGCAGCAGCAGCATGACAATTCCGAACGCGACCGCGCTGCCGATCAGGATTTCCGGCCCCTGCATGTTGAACCAGGTCACGGTATCCGCCCACAGCCCTTCCAGCCATTCGCGCATGGTCAGTTCGGGAAGTATCGCGTCTGCCGCCTCGGCGGCCGGTGTCGTCTGGGTCATGGATACCTGTGTAGCTCAGTGGAAAAGACTGTCGCGGCCCATATCAGACGGATTCGAGAAAACCGATCAGGCCCCGTTCGTGTCGCGACAGATATTTGGTTTTGCGGGGCAGTTGCAACCCCCCGAAATAGTCCGGCGCGCCATCCCTGGCGATTTCGATGAGCGCGGGATGGACATAGGCCTTGCGGCTCATCGCGGCGGTATTGCCCAGCATTTCGGCAACGGGATCGAGCAGTTGCTTGAGCGATAGCGACTCCTTCCCGGCCTCGGCCAGAATCTGAAAAGCCAGCGCACTCGCGCCCCATGTGCGGAAATGCTTGGCGGTAAAGTCCGCGCCCATCGCCTCATGGATATAGGCGTTGATGTCCGACGACCCGACCGGATGCCGATCGCCGTCCTCGTCGACAAACTGGAACAGTTGCTGCCCCGGAATATCGCGGCATTTCCGGACCATTTTCGCCAGATTGCCGTCTTCGATTTCGACATGACGATCCTTGCCCGATTTGCCCTTGTAATCCAGCACCAGCTTGCCTTTGCCGAACTTCACATGCCTGTCGCGCAAGGTCGTCGCACCGAAATTGCCGCTGGATCTGGCATAGGTCCGGTTGCCGATCCGCACCCTGCCGAGATCGAGCAGCCGGACGACGGCGGCGACCACCGACGTCTTGTCGAGCGACGCGGTATCCATATCGCTGGCAATACGGGCGCGGATCAGGGACAGCTTTTCGCCGAAATCGACAAGTTTGCCGTATTTGGCTGCGTCCTGCTGCTCGCGAAATTTTTCGTTATAGCGATATTGCTTGCGCCCCTTGTCGTCATAGCCGGTCGCCTGAATATGGCCGTCCGGCGACGGGCACAGCCAGACATCCTTGTAGGCCGGCGGCACGGCGAGCGCATTCAGCCGCTCGCGCTCATCGTCGTCCTCGATAAGCTTTCCGTCGGGATCGTAATAGCTCCAGCCCGTGCCGCTGCGCTTGCGCGAAATCCCCGGAAGATCGTCATCGACATAAACAAGCTTGGCCATAGCGGGATCAACGTCGCACTCTGCCGCATCGTTCCGGAACGAATCCGGTATCCGGTTGTTTGATCGTTGAACACGCAACCAACACGCAACCAAGGAGCCACTTCATGCCTATCCCCATCGACCAGGCCAAAATTCTGATCCTCGCCACCGACGGTTTCGAATATAGCGAGCTGACCGGCCCGCGCGATATTCTCACCGAGCGCGGCGCGACCGTGCATCTCGCCTCCCCCGATACCGATCCGATTACTGGCGAATCCGGCGGCAAGACGCAGGGCACGGTGACACCCGACATGACGCTGAGCCAGGCCAAAGCGGACGATTACGATGCACTGCTGTTGCCCGGCGGCCAGAAAAATCCCGACAGTTTGCGGATCGAGGAAGACGCGATAGCCCTCATCGAGGCATTCGCGGATCAGGACAAACCGGTCGCCGCGATCTGCCACGCGCCGTGGCTGCTGATCGAGGCGGGTCTTGTCGATGGCAGGCGCGTCACCGGCTGGCCCTCCATCCGCACCGATCTCAGCAATGCGGGCGGCGAGGTTGTCGATGAGGAAGCCGTGACGGACGGCAATATCGTCACCGCGCGCAAGCCGGACGATATACCGGCCTTTACCGACGCCCTGATCGCAGCCATCGAAGGGGTGGACGCCAGGCAAGCCGCGTAACGGCCATGCGGATTGCCGCTCTCCCGATCCTGCTGCTCGCCGTTGTGTCCTGCGATGGCGGGCAGCAGCCCGCCGACACGCCGTCCGCATCCGCCGAAGCCTCGGTCGAGGCGAAGCAGCCCGACCCGTCTCGCGAACCAGCGCGCGCACCCGCGGCACGGGCGGTTTCGATAGAGGAGGAGAACGCAACGCTGGCATTCCGCTACGCCTATCCGGCGCAGGCGGTGGCCATCGCGCCCATGAAAGCGTTTCTCGACGGCAATCTGGAGCAGGCCCGGCGCAGCACCATGGAGGCCGGGCGGGACGATCGGGCCAGTGCGCAAGAAAACGGCTATCCCTATCGTCGCCACAGTTTTGAGAAGGAATGGCAAGTCGTCACCAATACCCCGCGTTTTCTGAGCCTTTCGGCGGAGACATATTTCTATAGCGGCGGCGCACACGGCATGATCGCCTATGACGCGGTCCTGTGGGACAGGACGGCGCAGGAACGCCTCAGTCCGCTCGATGTCTTTGCCTCGCCCGCCGCGCTGAGCGAGGCGATCCACGGCGCTTTCTGCGACGCTATCGACCGCCAGCGCGCACAAAAGCGCGGTGGCCCCGTCGAACGCTCCGACACGACCTTCAACGACTGCATCGACCCGGTCGCACAGACTCTCATTCTGGGTTCTTCGAACGGGCGCGCTATCGACCGGATCGGCTTTCTAATTGGGCCTTACGCCGCCGGATCTTATGCCGAGGGCAGTTACGAAGTGACGCTGCCGGTCGACCCTGCGATCCTCGCGGCGGTGAAACCGGCATACCGCGATGCGTTCGCGGTGCGGTGATGCTTTCGCCGGACAACGGAATCCGGTTAATTTCCGCCGTCCCCCGCGATATCCCCCTCGCCCGTCGCGGCGACGGGCGCGGTCACGACCATGCCGCCCGCACCGGCAATCGCCTTCTTGCCGCGCACCGTCATGTCGCTGATGAAGCTGAACTGGTCGCGCATGTCGAACGGATAGGCCTTGAGCTTGTAATGGGTGCCCCAGGGCTTCTCGCCGAGCATCACCAGCACCGGCTTGTCATAGGCAAGATAGGCACTGGTGATGGCGATATCGAACAGTGCCGAACGGATCGTCGCGCCGTCATGGCCGGGTGCCAGGTAAAAATCGGCGATGCACATCAGCGTGCGCGCGCCATCATTGGCGTTGGAGATATTGTTCGTCCAGATGCGATCGTGCGGTACGGTGATCGTATTGTCGGCGGCGATTTGCAGCTGGATCGCGCGCAGGCCGACCTTGCGCACCTCGCCATAATCGCCGTCGATCTGCACCCAGTCGCCGGGGCGATAGGGCCGCTCGAAGATGGCGACGATGCCGGCAATCAGGCTGCTCGCGAAATCCTTGAGGGCGAAACCGATGGCGACGCTGGCCGCGCCCGCGATCAACAGGAAATTCTGGAAGGTAATGTTGAAAATCAGCGGAATGATCCAGAGAATCGCGAAAATCAGCAGGATCAGGCGGATGATCGGAACCGCGCCGAGCAGATACAGCCGGGTCTGGCTGGGCCCGCGTTCGGCCAGATAGGGCAGCAATTTGCGCGCGAGATATGTGCCGAACCACGCCAGCAGGATGATCAGTCCGATCTGGCCAAAGCTGATATCCTGGATATTGTTGACAAGCTGCTGTGCCTGTTCGCCAGTCTCCTCGGCGTTGGCGGAGGCGGTGTCGGCGACGGAATTTGCAGCATCGGAGACGGGACCGGACGTCTCCGGTGCCGCCGCCACGTCCGGCAGCGGGACCAGCGCGTCTTCGATCGACTGTGTCTGCTCGATCCGGGCCGGATCCGCGCCCTGCGCGGCAGCGGTATCGGTGGCGGATTCCGGTGCTTCGGGCGCGGCGATTGTCATAGCGTATCCATCGGAAAACCGGCGCTGGCAAGCGCCGCCCGCACCGTCGGATAGGCGGCGGGACGGCTTCGGACCGTGTCGCCTTCCCGCTCGACAAAGCCCGCAGTCAGCAAGGCCGAAACGATATTCGATTCCCCGACCAGTGGCACGACCAGGCGCAGGGTTTGTGCGGTCAGTGCGCCATGGATCAGCAGCGCATGGAGGACGAGCAGTGCGCTTTGCCGATGCTGTGATGGCAGGGACAGTTCCTCGAACCCGGTGATCCAGAGCGTTTCGGGTGCGCGTATGCCGGTTTCGGTTTCTCCCTCCACCGCTTCAGTGTCGCCCTCCTCCCGATCGTGGCGCAGGCTGCGCCGCCAGATATGCCAGGCGATCCAGGGAATGCCGAGGCTGTGGGCGGCGAGTTTCTGAAAATAATCGTTCTTCGGGCTGTCTTCGCCGGACAGTTCGAACACATCCGCCCCGCTTTTCGAAAGACAAAAGCTGACTTGCCGCACCCGATCGCCGACCGCGAGACCCTCGAACCATTGGCGCAGGCGCTTTTCGCCGAACGCCTCGAAGGTCAGCGGGGTTGGCAGAACCATGTCGGAATCGACGGCTTTTTTGAGGAAAGCCCAGGCCCAGCTGTTGCAGCCGACAAGGCAGCGTCGCTCCGTCGCATCGATAGCGGCAAGCAGATCGCGAACCGGCACCAGGCCGTTGCGATGCCGCACGAACCAGGTTTCGAGTTGCGGGACGACGAGCAGGCCGTCGCCTTCGAGGTCCGGGATCGGGGTCCGGATCGGATCCATGATCGATTGGCGCGTCGGCGGCGAAAGCACATCATGACCGTTATCGCGCGCCCATGTCGCCAGCACATCGTTTTCGTCGCAGGGCGGCACGACAATCGCCATTATCGACCGCGCGCTGTCGTCCGCCAGCCATTCGCAAACCGTCAGACCAATTTCGTCGAGCGCGGGTCCGCAGGCGGGCGGTGCCGCAATTGCGTCGAGTTCTTCGAGCGTCGCCCGCCCGAGGTCCGCATCGGCCATGGCCGGCGCATCCTCATCCAACCGGAACAACGCCAGGAATCCGGTAAAAAACCGACCGACCTTTTCATCGGCGGGCAATGCGGGATATTGGTAGTTGCCCAGCGGCTGGAGGGCCACGATATCCGGCCCTTCTCCCTCAATTGCTATAGTTTTCTTCTGGTCCGCCACTATTGCCCGTTCGCCCCGTCGTTATTCTTGCCGAACTTGCGCACAGCCCCGGCCAGGGTATTCGGCTTAGGGGGCGAATCCCCGGCAGGCCAGCCTTCGCGCTGGGCTGTGCGGTCGCCGTCGGTGGCCTCGGTCTGGTCGTGCATCAGGATAACTTGCGTTGGATAGGGTAGATCGATCGACGCTTCGGCCATCGCCTCGGCCACCTTCTTAAGCACTTCGCTGTGCTTGACCACGACATTAGAGCGCGTCGGCTCGGTCCACCAGCGCAGGCGCAAATTGACCGACGCCCCCGCCAGTTCCCAGACCAGAACGTCGGGCCCGGGATCGTCGAGAATGCCGTCGATGCCGTTCATCGTATCGAGCGCGATCTGAACCGCGGTTCCAATATCGTCGCCATAGCCGATGCCGACATCGTACTGGCTGCGGACTTTCTCATATGCCGTTATGACGGAAACCGGCTCTTGGTAGATCTGGCTGTTGGGCACGATCACCCGAATGCCATCATAGGTGCGGATAAAGGTTGCGCGGGTCTCGATGGCCTCCACCGTGCCGGTGATTCGCCGCTGGTGATCTCGTCGCCGACCTTGAAGGGCTGGCGCAGCAAAATCAGGATGCCGGCAAGCAGGTTCTGAAAAATATCCTGAAAAGCAAAGCCGATAGCGACACCGCCAATGCCGAGACCGGAAATCAGCCCGGCAGGCGTCATGGACGGTATCATGATCGTCAGCGCGACCATCAGGCCGATAATTAGCAGTACCCAATAGCCGAGCCGGGCGAGCACCGTTGCCAGCCCGCTATCCACGTTCCTTCCCGCGATGCGCTCGATAAGAGTCTGCACCAGCCTGGCCGCGATCCAGAATATGACGAAGACCACAAGGGCAATCGCAATAAGCGGAACCACCGCGAAAAATCCGTCGATCATGCCGTCCAGCGTTTCCCAGATATTGGAAATATCGGCATCCACCGCCTGCGCGCTCTGCGCCGCCTGCCCGCTGTCTTGCGCATCCTGCATTATCTGTTTCCCGTCATGTCAATCGATTGAGCGCGCGCCATCGGTCAACAAACTAGCATTGATTTGGCGCAATTGTTCGCTCATAACTGCGGTAATTATCCAAAGAACAGAAAAAAATAAATTTCATGAAAAAATCGACCATTGCTCTGGGTGTTTTAGCCCTCATTCCGCTTGCCTCATGCGGCGGCGATGGCGACGATGCGCTTGGCGACCGTGTTGAGAATGCAGCGGATGAACGGGCCACCGCGATGGAAGATCGCGCCAACGAACTCGATGAAAATGCTGAAGACATGCGCGACACGGCGGAAGCGCGTGCTGACGCCATCGATGCCGCCAATCTCGACGCCGATGCGATGACTCAGGAAGAGCGGAATGCCATCATTGCAAACGAAGCGCCAGCGGTCGAATAACCGATAGCAGGCCGCAGCAGCTAATATCCGCCCGGTTGGGCTTTGGGCACCAGCTTCGGTGTGCCCGGCTCTTCCAGCATCTCCGCAATCGGCCGGAACCCATCGCGCTTGCGGCAGCGCGCGAGATAGGTGTCGAGGCCGATCTGTACGGCGAGCAGCATCAGGAAGATTGGCTGATAGGCGATCCCGACGAACAGCGCGCCCAGCAGGAAGACCAGCTGCGCATGCTGAAGCGCGGTCGCCAGCGGCGCGATCCATTGCTGGTCGTCCGGGATATCGTCTCCCCGATAATGGCGGCGCAGCCACTCCATCCGAACAATACCGATGGCATGGATCAGCAGCCAGAGCGCCAGCCCGATCCAGCCCTGCTCGCCCAGCATCTCGAAATAGGAGGAATGATAGGCGCGCCCCTGATCGGTTATCATGCGGTTGGTGACATTGCCCTGCTGGTCCCGCGAGGTCGCATAATAGGACAGACTGTTGCCGCGATAGGCATCGAAACCGCCGCCCAGCGGGTTTTCCTGCACAAATTCGAACGTCCATTGCCAGACCGCGATACGCGTGCCAGCGCTTTCGTCGGCCTGGTAATTCTGGATCGTGCCCATCCGCTCTGAAAATGCGGCGGGGAGCAGTGGTAGCGCGACGAGCCCGGCCAGCGCCGCCCCAGCGATAAAGCGCATGCGATATTTGTTATCGCGCAGCATCAATATCGCGAGGAACATCGCGCAGACGAGGCCGGTGCGCGCCTGCGTGCCTATCGGCGTGAGGAGGCAGGCCAGGCACAGTGCATAGCAAAACACACGCACCCGCCAGTCCGGCTTGAAGATCGTGCCATGTTTCGTGAACCACAGCACGATCGGGATGATCATGATCGCCGCCGTGGAGAGCGTCGAATCCTCGTAAATCCCGCTATTGTCGTCGACCATCATCGCGAAACTGCCATAACCCGATCCGCCGAAGACGGTCTTGATGCCCGCGCCGATGACGATGGCGGCGAGCGACAGCGACATAAACAGCAGCACCGTCTCGATACGCAATTTCGTGCGCATGGTCAGCGGCAGGAAGATGGCGAAGACCATCGATTTCCAGACCCAGTCCCATTTCTCGAAAGCTTCCACGCGGAACGCGTCGGATATGTAGAAGGTTGTCAGTCCGGCATAAACGAGCAGCAGCAGCAGCAGTATCTGCCGCGGCGCGATCCGCATGTCGTCCTTCCTGTCGGTGATGGCCCAGCCCAGGATCGCCAGCGAAAACATGATCAGCGATACCGGCACGGAATTCAGCAGATAATAGGAAAGACGCTGCGGCGAGACGATATCGATATAGATATAGCCGACGACGAACAGGAACGGGCGGCGCAGCCCGAGCGTCAGCAGCACCCCCAGAAAACCGGCGAAGAAAATGTCACGCACGGGTGGTAGGCCCCCGCGTTTCATCGGCTAGCGGGCGACCCATTATGTCGGTCTTGCCGCCCGAGGCGACCGCATCGTCATCGTCGATATCGGGCCGGAAAACCAGACGCCACGCCGCGAGCAGCATCAGGCCGTGGCTCAGCGCAAGGGCAAAATAATCGATCATCGCGGCGTAACGGTCTCCGGGCGTGGGTTCTCGATACTGACGCATAGCGGGGAGTGTTAAACGCCGCGTTAAGGATGGAGAGCCGTTTGGCGGGACTCAGAGGCTACCGTCGTGGAATATCCGCGTTCTCGACGATCTGTTCGAGGACATCCAATGCGCTTCCGAGTATTTCCCTCTCCGATGTAGAAAGCATGTTGATAACGGCTGCGAGCGGCTTAATCCTCTTCGCCTGCCCTGCCGCAAAAAGTGTGCGGCCCTCCCCTGTAGCTTCTATGGTGACGCTCCGAGCATCATCCATGCTTGGTATGCGGCGAACAAGCCCGCGATCCGCCAGTTCCGAAATGGTGCGGGCAATTGTCGGTCGTTTCACCTCTTCCAGCGTGGCGAGATCAGATGGTTTTATCCCGCCAGAATAAATAATCACGCCGAGCACGGATGCCTGTGGCCCGCTGAGGCGCGGTGCGGGATCTGCGGCACGCAGCCATCGCGTTAGCTTGACGGAAACACATGCAAGCTGGTCGGCAAGCATTTTTTCATTGCGCCCGGACATATAGTGAGCCTATGCTAACTATCTTGATGAGTAAACAGTGAGTCTCTTTATGCGACGGGAATTTCAAGCTGACCACCGCCCGACCGCGCTGCGCTGGATCGGCCTTGTCGGACCTGCGGCCGCGCTTCTTTTTGCTGGAAGCCTGATCGGCTTCGCCGCCGCCCGCTCGGATGGCTATACACACGGCACCAAAGCGGTAAGCGAACTGGGCACGGCAGGCGCGGCTCATGCCTGGGCGTTCAATCTGCTCGGTTTCATTATACCGGGTTTCTTGGTCGTCATCCTCGCTTTTGCAATGGCGCGGCTCGCAAGGAACCGTGTGCGGCTAATCGGCCCGGTGTTGCTGGGTCTGTCGGGTCTGTCGCTGGCTGCTGCGGGCTTGTTTCCAGCAGACATGGCCGATCTCTCGTCGGCGAGCTCGACGGCCCATGCAGCAGGCGCAATACTCACAGGTGTATTCTGGGTGATCGCACTTTTCTGGTTAGGCCCGCTGTTGCGCGACACTGTCGGAGCGGTTCGCTGGGGCAAAATTACACCGTGGTTCGGTCTTTTCGTTTTTGCAAATCTGGTTTGGCAAATACTCTATCAAACCGGCGGGCCTGTGCTTCCCGGGTGGGGACAGCGCATCGGTTTTGCCGGTATGTTTTTCTGGGTGGCAATTACGGGGTTAGTTCTGTTTCGCGCCAAACCACGGCAAGGTTCTGTTTAACCCGTCATACTTGCCGTCATAAGAAGATCGCCGACGAATTTGCGATATTCGATTTTCCGGCCATTTTCGTCTGGCAGGCGCAGCAAATAGGAAGGGTGAACAGTCACAGCCAGTTTGGCATCGTCTGTGAAATCAAGCAGCTGGCCCCGGAATTGCGCGATCTTTACCGGTTTGCCGATCAGTGCGCGTGCCGCCGTAGCGCCAAGGGCGATAATGATCTCGGGCTTGACCAGTTTGCGCTCCTGATCGAGCCACCAGCGATAATGTTCGATCTCCCCTGCAAGGGGTGTCTGGTGAATGCGCCGTGGGCCGCGCGCGACAAATTTGAAACGCTTGACGGCGTTGGTGAGATAGGATTGCGTCCGCTCGATGCCCGCGTCAGCCATCGCCCGATCCAGAAATTGCCCTGCTGGCCCGACAAAGGGCCGTCCGGCCAGATCCTCCTGATCGCCTGGTTGTTCGCCGACGATCATGAGCCGCGCATCGGGCGGCCCTTCGCCACGGACGATGATGTCGGAGAAATTCTCGCGCGGTGCGGTGGCGTCCCGCGCCAGCGCCGCAAACAGATCGTCGAGGGAGTTGAATTGTGCACCTCTTTGCGCTTCTGTCTCACCCGCGAAAAGTGCGGGGGCCTTCTCCTCGGCCAGCATCGTATTGACGCGCGCCCGCGCCTTCTGCACAAGCGGCACGATAAGCTCCGCTTCTGGTAAATTCTTCCAGTATTTGACCGGCATTTCCGATTTCATCGCCTGTATTTTCACCCGCGCAGGATTAAAAATGCTGGAATAATAGGTGCGCCATTCGTCCTCCACGACATCGTTTTCCGGCACATCGCTAAATTCCCCGCCCGGGCCATAGCGCAGTTGTTTGCCATTCCACGCGATGCTGGCTTCCGGCGTCACGATCAGCCAGTCCATGCAGGTAAAGCGGTTGCGAAAAAACGGTGCGACGGTCTCGACAATATGATGATCCGGCTCAAACCAAGCGACAAACCGCTCGCGGCCTGCCGCCTCACCAATTTTCCGAAAGCGCACGAAAGCGTGCATCTTGTGAATATCGCGGCGGACGGTCTTGGCATAGGCATTGAGCTTCTTGATCCCGGCATCGGCAGGGTTGCGATGCAGCTTCGGCTCGGTCTGTGCGCGAAAAACAATATCATAAGCGAGCGCGAAACGATCTTCGTCGCTGTGCAGCAGGGCGGCGTTTATCGTGGAGAGCAATGCGCGGTCGATGCGGACGGGTCTCCCCCGCCCCGCCCCCGGCTCGTTATCGGTTTCGCCGAACAGGGCCAGTTCGCCGGTCCCGTCCCGTCCCTCGACGCGCCACACCACGCTGTCCGGCGCAACGCCGTGAGCCAGCAACTGCCGCGCCTTCTTCCGCCAGCCCGCAAGATCGGTCTCGCCGGCAAGGGCGATGCGGAATGTGCGGGCAAGCGTGTCCATCATCGGCCTATCCCGCGAACAGCTCCATTTGCTCCGCCTTCGGCTTCATGCGCTCATACAAATTCAGCGAATCCAGCTCGGCTCCCGGATGCCAGTCGACGAGCGTCACGAAGGGCAATATCTTGCGCACCGATTGCACCAGCCGCTCCAGATCGCCGAGCCGCAGCGCCGAAAACCGCCGCGCCGCCAGTATTTTGCCAACACAGGTCATCCCCAGCCCCGGCACACGCAGCAATGTCTCTTTGCCCGCGCGGTTGAGGTTCACCGGAAAATCCGCGCGGTTCTTGATCGCCCAGGCGAGCTTCGGGTCGATGGCGAGATCGAGATGGCCCGCCTCCCCGCCCTCCATGATCTCGTTCACCGAAAAGCCGTAAAAACGCAGCAGCCAGTCCGCCTGATACAGGCGATGCTCGCGCATCAGCGGCGGCGGTTTCAGAGGCAGGCGGTGCGAGGCATCGGGGATCGGGCTGAAGGCCGAATAATAGACGCGCTTCAGCTGGTGATCGCCATAAAGGCCGGTGCTGGTGCGCAGCACCTGGCCATCGTCCGAAGCATCCGCGCCGATAATCATCTGGGTACTTTGCCCGCCCGGTGCAAACAGCGGCGCCTTGCGCGATTCCCGTCGCTCGGCTTTCGCTTCGCCGATGCGCCGCCCGAGATTGCCCATCGTTTTGCGGATCAGCGGACCGCTTTTTTCCGGCGCGAATTCCGCTATCGCCCTGTCATCGGGCAATTCGATATTGATCGAAAGCCGGTCGGCATATTTGCCCGCCTCGGCAAGCTGATCCGGGTCTGCCTCGGGGATAGTCTTGAGGTGAATATAGCCGCCGAATTTGCGATCGACGCGCAGCCGCCGCGCGACCTCGACCAGTTGCTCCATCGTATAATCCGGGCTGCGGATGATGCCGGAGGACAGGAACAGGCCTTCGATATAGTTACGCTTGTAAAAATCCAGCGTCAGATCGACGATCTCGGCCACCGTGAACGCCGCGCGTTTCACATTGCTGCTCGACCGATTGATGCAATAATGGCAATCGAACGCGCAATAATTGGTCAGCAAGATTTTTAGTAGCGAGATACAGCGCCCATCCGGCGCATAGCTGTGGCAGATGCCCATGCCGGTCGTCGATCCGATGCCGCCATTCGCCAGCGAGTTCCGCTTCACGCTGCCGCTGGACGCGCAGGACGCATCGTATTTTGCCGCATGGGCGAGGATTGCAAGCTTTTCGGAGCGGGACAGGGCGGACATGATGTTCGCTTTATGTTCTCGCACGGAAGAAAGGTCAAGGGTGCTTTGGCTTCATTCGGAACAACCTCCCGTCATGCTGAACTCGTTTCAGCATCCATTTGCGCATGGGCACTTTGCCTGGCCGCAATAAGCTGAACGGGCTAAAACCACGAAAGCCTTATTGATATTTCCCGTGCGTGCGCCTGCGCGAGTCCTGGAATGGATGCTGAAACGAGTTCAGCATGACGGGGATCGCCTCACGCCCCGCCCCGTCATTGACGCTATATTAAGCAGTTTCTGCGACAGGATGCGCCATGCGGATTCTGCATATTCTCGACCATTCGATGCCGATGCATTCGGGCTACAGCTTTCGCACGCGGGCGATCCTGAAGGCGCAGTTGGCGCGGGGGTGGGCGGTTGCGGGGGT
>JBGTHW010000156.1:0-15191 GCA_041746035.1 Parasphingopyxis sp. | reverse complement strand
AATTTCCGAAACCCGATGATTTGCGCCGCTTCGGGTATGCGCATTCGCACTATGGTAACCATTTATCGCTAACAGTTTGCCGACAAAACTCCGCAATTGCGTGCGGTACAACATGGATCGGCAGTCGAGCTTGCGTTTACTAAAGCACAAAACCTTTATCTGGGCGGTCATCGTCTCGCTGATCGTCGGACTGGTAGAGTTCGGCGATCCGCTCGATCTCGCCCTGTCCAATCTGCGCAACAAGGTGCGGGAACAGCCGGTTTCGGGTGAGGTCGTCGTCGTCGGAATCGATAGCGAGGCGCAGGAAGCGCTGGGCCCCTGGCCGTGGGACCGGAGGGTTATGGCCGACCTGACCGATCGCCTGTTCGAAGCTGGGGCAGAGCGCGTATTTTTCGATATTGTCTTTCGCCCCCACGGCGACGGCGATCAGGATTTTGTCGATGCAGCCGCTCGTCACCCGGGAAGAATTTTCGTAGCTATCGGGCGGAACCGGGATGCAAATGGCAATGAGATTCCCGCAATTCCATTCGCAGATCTTATGGAAAAGACTACGCCAGTAAGTATATATAAAACTATAAAATATTGGAATGGAATGGACCACGGTGTTTATCGCGATACCATCGGCGATATTCGGATGCGCTCGATGGAAGCGGAAATTTCAAGAGCCGACGGTGCGGAAGGGGAAAAATTTCCGGTAGATTACTCCTATTCGATAAGCTCCATTCCATATTTGAGTGCGGTCGATGCTCTCAATTCTGAAAACCTCTCGGGAGACGTTCACGGCAAAGATGTCATAGTTGGTGTAAACGATATTCTGCTTGGAGATTTTTACAATATTCCGGGTCAAAACCGGGCAGCGGGCGTATTCATACTTGCGCTTGGTGCGGAAACTCTTCGTGAGGGTAGAGCCACCATAATCGGGTGGTGGCCGTTCTGGCTTCTCTCATTTGTCGGTATCACAGTATTTATTCTGGATCGCAATCGAACGCGTGCCCGGATTGGCATAGGTGCTTTGGTGGTCGGCATGATCTGCATTCCCGCGCTGCTCGAAGCAAATCGCATTTTCGCGGATATTGTTCCGGCTTTGTCCCTGTCCATGATTGTTACGGCCAGTTTCACATGGACTTGGATCAAGGCCCGCAAGAAACGCGAAGGCTCCACCAACCCGGTTTCCGGGCTTCCGACGTTCAACGCTGCTTTGCACGATCAGCCAATCAGTTCCGAGATGCTTATTGGCGCGCGTTTCGACCATTTGACCGACATTATCAGTACCCTTCCTCCTGAGTTGGAGGGCGAGATCGTTCGCCAAGTCGTATCGCGTCTCGAACTGGCGACCGGCAAAGCGCATTTGAAGCATGGTGACGATGGCAATTTCTTCTGGTTTGAGCCTGCGTCAAAACTCGCAGAAATCGTCGATCAATTCAGTGCCTTGCGGGCAATTTTCCGGACTCCGATACGGATCGGCGAAAAGCGCTTCGATGTCGACGTCGCCTTTGGGGTGGATCGCGAATTCGAAATGCCGCTATCGCATCGGATGGCGAGCGTTCTGGCGGCGGCGCGCGAAGCGGACGAACAAGGTCTGTCGTGGAAAATGCATGATGTCTCCAGCAAGGACGAAAAAGAATGGGCCTATTCGATCATGGGCGAGCTGGACGAAGCGCTCGAGCGCGGCGATATCGAGACGGCTTTCCAGCCCAAGCTCGATCTCAGGACACGCAAAATCGTCGGGGCCGAGGCGCTGGTCCGCTGGGATCACCCGATCCGCGGCCCGGTCGATCCGGCGGAATTCGTCGCTGCGGCGGAAAAGCACGATCGCATCGGGGCGCTGACCGAATATGTCTTCGATCGGGCATTGGCTGTCGCCGCGCAGGCGATCCGTCTTGCACCGGATTTCGTGATGGCGATAAATCTTTCGCCGCGCCTGCTGGATGGTCGAAACATACTGGACGTGATCGACGATGCACTCGAACGTCATCGCGTTCCCCCGTTCGGTCTTATCGTCGAGATCACCGAATCGGCCGCCTTTGGCGACAAGGAGGCCGGGCTTTCCCTGCTCGAAACCTTGAAGTGCAAGGGGATTGGCGTGTCGATCGACGATTATGGTACCGGCCTGTCGAGCCTCGAATATATGCGTTCGCTTCCTGCGACCGAGCTCAAGATCGACAAGACCTTTACGACGAATCTCGGCGATTTTCCCGACAATCAGGCGCTGATCCGGTCGACCATCGATCTTGCGCATACGATGGATATTGCCGTTGTTGCCGAAGGAATCGAAACCGCCGCCACGCTCGATCTGCTGGCGACGATGGGCTGCGATACCGGACAGGGTTATTATATCGGTCGCCCGATGGCGGGGGCAGACCTGCTCGCTATGCTGAATGTTCCAGAGATAGGGAGGTCCGTTGGTGGCACTGCATCAGTTTGAAATCTTAGCGCCGCGTTTTTTGTAGGGGCCGCGCTTCTTCGGAACCTGCTTCGCATCGATCCGTGCCAGCACATCCTCAAAGCTCATGAACGTGTCAGCTATGCCAGCGGCCATAGCGGGCGACATGCGCAGCTTCGAATGAGTGCGGATGAAATTGTAGAACAGCGTGTAGAGCGCGACCATGTGAGCATGGTTTGCTACCTTCTTGCTGTGCCCGTTCGTCAACCGGGTGAAGCGCCGCATGTGCATCCGCATCGTTTTGTTATGAACCTCAACGTATGACGTGCTGACATGCTCAATGTCGGGATTGCCTTCGACGCGCACCTTCTTGATGCCCGTGCATTCAGCGGGGCTGTAGCGGCCCGCTGGGGAAGGCGTAGCGCCATACATCTTGATGATCTGCGCATAATCAACATCGGCACCGAACGCGCCTTCAACGGCTTCCAGATAGGCGCGGTGGCCATCGGTCGTTAGCTGAACGCGGTTGGCGAGACGAGCGCGAAGATCGTCCATAAGTTCCATTGCGGCTTGTCCCGAACGGTCGCCGACAAGGTAGCTGACAATGAGCTTGCTGTCGGCGTCGATGCCGGTCCAAGTCCAAATATCGCCAGCATCTTTCGGCGCTGCCTTCGCGGTCGCGACGGCGCGCTGCTTGCAATAGTTGAAGGCCCAAATCTCGTCGCACTGAATGCGGCTCGCTTTCACGCCCCGCACCATCTCGTTATGCATTCCGGCGCAGACAGTGCCAGCGTCGATCAACAGCTTGGCAACGGTGTTGAAGCTAACGTCCGCAACGCGAGCGATGGCCCGCATGGACATACCTTCGCACAGCATGTTGAGGACTTGGACACGAGTCTTAAGGGCGAGCTTTCTCATGCCCATTGTTATATGAACCTTTATGCATGGCGTCAAGCAAATATGTTCAGTTTTGATTGACCGCTGAACGGAACTCCATAGTCACGACCTTTGTGTCGAGGTAGCCATCTTCGACGCCGCACAGTCGCTCAACGTCTCGCAAATTCAATCCAAGTTTAGTCTCGATCTCGGTGCGTTTACACACGCCATGTTCAACGAGCATTCTGATCGCCTCGCTAAGGACTCGCGGACGCGAAACATCGAACGCATCATCATGCGGCTCCACTTTCCGAATCTTGAGCGCATTCATTTGCCGGAAAATATAAGAGAACTGATTCTCCGTAATAATGTTAAGGTCTTTGCACCTGTATGCCATTGCAGCAATCGAGACCCCCCAGCGCAATTTCAATGTCTTGAAAAATTCTATTGATGTTCCAAAGACCTCCTTTGCGAATGCCTCCATTGGCATAAGAAACGCGCTAGCAAATCGGTTAGCCTGCCTTTCTATTGTGGCAAGCGTTTTATCTGTTACATCAATCGTGGCATGAAGAAACATGTGGCCTAACTCATGAGCTAAATTATGAAGGTCACGCGGGCCACTGATTACCTCTCCTGAAAGGAGAACAAATGGCCTTCCATTAATCCAGCAAGAGACGCCGTCCATATCTTGGCATTCCACTTCTTCCCGAACTAAAATAACACCCTTACTTTCCAAAATATCGGCGAGGTTTGGTATGGGACCAATGCCAAGTCCCCAATATTCACGCAAATAATCTGCGGCGTCTTCAATTTCGTCGTCCCCCGCCGTTTCGGGATCAAACTCTAGATGCGGAAAATCTACAGCCGGAAGCTCAATATACTCGTCCACCATAGCCGTTGTGTCTGCCGCCCATTGAAGCCGCCTCGCTATCCGCTTCCTATGGTGCTGCTCCATCCGCTTCAGGCTCCGCCAGAAAATCGTTCCGGCATTCCCCGGTCGAGGTGGCATTGACACAAAGAACGCTAACGGCTGCTCTGTCAGCGCAACAATGCTCGACAGCGTTTCCCCGCTCGGCGAAATTTGCCCAGTCTCAAATTGCGCTACAGCTTGACGTGATTTGTCTAGTGCTTCGGCAAAAGCGTCCAGCTTAAAGCCTCTCGCCTCTCTGGCCTCCTTGATCCGTTCTGGAATCGGCTTCGACAGGGGCCCCGTAACGTCCCTGTTTTTGGTATCGCCCATGGTAAAATCCTCGCCCGATTAAGGCGTTTCGCCTTTGTCTGCGTCGTTATCGTTGTCTTTCAAGGCTTCTTCAAGCTGGTCCTGAAACGGCATGCGGCCTCCTTGCATTTTCTCAACGCAAGTGCATTACCGAATCACTCGGATCAAGTCAAGCGGATTTCCCCCACCGTTTTTCTGCCGCCTTCCGTGCGATTTCAGCTCGCCGTTCCGGCGTCATCGACGCCGCGCGAGCCTTCCCGCCCTTCCGGCCCATCGCTTGCGCGGCCTTGTCTTTGCCGTCGTCGGGCGCATCGTCATCTGCTTCGTCGGTCAGCACCATCATGACGTGCACAGCGTTCCCGATCACGTCGGCTGGTCGCTTTTGTCCTTTGGGGCCTTTAGGCACCGAAGGTCTCCAAATAGACGATTTCGCAGCCCTGTTCCGCAGCCCATGCCTTTCCCGCACATTCAGCCTCTTCACGCTTGTCGTAAGTTGCCGCGGAAAAAGTTGCGCCTCCTGTATGAGCGACGGCACCGGTAACGTCGAAGCGTCCACTAGGCGTCCGTGTAACCTTGATGTAGTCCCACCCTTCAGGGGTAGTCTGTCCCGGCGCTAGCCGCTTGGTGTGCATACAGCCTCCATGCTTGACGCTATGCATATAGGTATCGCGATCGGTTGGCTACAACTGATCAGATTTCAGAGTGATGCAGTGCCCCGTTGGTTAATATCTTGTAAACCATATTCTCGCGTGCTACACACTGGGTGAACACAGGGTCGTTTTGCTCAAGAAGGGAACACGCAATGAAGAAATCGGACACACCTCGCGCCCATCAGCCCGTCGAGGGCTTCTGGGATTGGCTAATGGGCGGCGGCGGCGGCAATGCCGGTCGCGGCTAATTAGTCGGAAAAAATTCAATCAGTGAAAAGCCCCCTTGCGGGGCTTTTCTTTTGGCCGGATTCAGGGGCTTAGCGCGGTTTACCCGGCGACTCCAGCAGCGCTTCGCCCATGCGGCGGATCGCGGCGATTTTGTCGTTGAATGCGCCCCAGTCATCGGCCTCGGCGATGCGCGACCAGAGCGATTCGAGTTCCTCGATATGCATCGAACAGGGCGATTCGTTTTCCCAGTAAGGGTGATTCGCCGATTCGCGGCGATACGGCTCAAGCGATTCGGAAACCGATTCGAACAAGGGCGATTCGTATATTTTATTTCCGGACGCATTTTCGCGCCGGTACCCGCCGCGCCAGTCGAAGAAAAACCGGTCGATGGTAATATCCTCGCCGCGCAGCGCCGCCTCCACCGCCTGCAACATCGCGATATCCTGTTTCGCGCCGCGCGATTCGACGCCGAGCCGCCACAGCATTCGTTCGCGAAACGCCTCCTGATACAGATCGCCGAATCGCTCGATAACCGGAATCAGCGGCTCGGCGTCCTCGATCAGCCGCAGCGACACCGCCAGTTGCGCGATATCCCAGTGGATCGCCTCGGCCTGCCGCGCAAAACTGTACAGCCCGCCATGATCGAAATAGGCGGCGGTGAAGCCCGGCTCCCATTGCGGCGTAAAGCGCCAGGGACCGTAATCGAAGCTCTCGGTCGTGATCGCGATATTGTCGCTGTTGAGCACGCCATGCACGAAACCGGCCGCCATATAGGACGCCGCCAGCCTCGCGCCGCCGCGCACGACGTGGTCGAGCAGGCGTTCCGGCCCGTCCCCGCCGGCCTCTTCGCCGAAATAATATTTCAGGCAGTAGGCCACGAGCGCGCGCATATTCTCCGGTTCGCGGAGTGTCGCGAGCCGCTGGAAGGTGCCGATCCGGATATGGCCATGCGACAGCCGCACCAGCACCGACGAGCGGGTCGGCGAAGGTTCGTCGCCGCGCTCCAGCGCCTCGCCGGTCTCGATCAGCGAAAAGCTCTTGGATGTCTCGACACCCAGCGCTTCCAGCATTTCCGTGGCCAGCACCTCCCGGACGCCGCCTTTCAAAGTCAGCCGCCCGTCTCCAAAACTGCTCCAGGGTGTCCGACCCGATCCCTTGGTTCCAAGATCGAGCAGTCGGCCATGCGCGTCGCGGAGCTGCGCAAACAAAAAGCCGCGGCCGTCGCCGATATCGGGGTTATAGCTCCTGAACTGATGGCCGTGATAGCGGAGCGCCAGCGGTTCGGGCAGAGTGTCCGGCAGCGGTTCGAACGTCCCGAAATGCGCGATCCACTCCGCCTCGTCCAGTTTCGCCAGCCCCACCGTTTCGGCCCAGCGGTCGTTACGGAAGCGCAGGATGTGCTGCGGGAATTCCGCCGCTTTAACCTCGTCGTAAAATTCCCCGCCGAGTTCCAGGATCGCCGTTGCGGGCTGGTAATTCGATGGTTGCGGTAAAATCGTCATGGCCCGATATGGGGGAGCGACGGAGCGAGGCGCAAGCATGGCGGAGTATGAAGATCGGGTCTGGTGGTCGAACGACGGGCTGCGCCTCCATTATCGCGCCTATGACGGGCCTGCCGAAAAGCCGCCGATAGTCTGCCTCCACGGCCTGACCCGCAACGCGCGCGACTGGGAGCCGGTAGTGGACCGGCTCACCGGAGACCGGCGGATATTCGTGCTCGAAATGCGCGGGCGCGGGGAGAGCGCTTATGCGTCCGATCCGATGACCTACACCGCGCTTACCTATGTGCAGGATGTCGAGGCGTTTCTCGCGGCGGAGAAGATCGCGCGTTACGTTTCTTTCGGCACATCGATGGGCGGCATTATCACGATGCTCCAGGCGGCGACGCGGCCCGAGCGGTTCGCGGGTGTGCTGCTCAACGATATCGGTCCGGTGATCGAGGAAGCGGGGCTGGAGCGGATTCGCGGCTATGTCGGCAAGGGCGGGCAGTTTCCGACCTGGCTCCATGCCGCGCGCAGCATTAGGGAGCAGTTCGGCGATATCTATCCGAAATGGGAGTTGGAGGACTGGCTGGCGATGGCAAAGCGCTGGTGCAAGCTCCAGTCGTCAGGGCGGATTGGCTACGATTATGACATGCGCATCGCCGAACCGCTGCGCGTTCCGGACAGCGGCGGCGGTTTCGATATGTGGACGGCTTTCGCGGGGCTGAAGGAGGTACCGACAGCGCTGGTGCGGGGCGGGCACTCCGAGATCCTTTCGGAAGCGACAGCAGCCGAGATGCAGAGCCGCAAGCCGGACCTCGAGATCGTCACGGTTCCAGATGTCGGCCACGCGCCGGTTCTCGACGAGCCGGAGTCCGCTGCCGCCATCGATGCGCTGCTCGCGAAGATCGTCGCGTGACCCGGCCTGCCCGAATTCTCCATCTCCATTCGACCTTTATGCTGGGCGGAAAAGAAGCGCGCGCGGTGCAAATCATGAACGATTTGGGAGATCGGGCGCACCATACCGTTTTGAGTGCCGTGCCCGATGCACTGGCGGCACGGGACGCGATAGCGCCCGGCATCGTCGTGGATTTCCCGACCGACGGGCCCTCGCTGACGGGCAAACCCGGGCTGAGTCGTTATAGTGATATCCGTGCCTATATGGGCGATTTCGATCTCGTGCTGAGCTATAATTGGGGTGCGATGGACGGGGTGATGGCGCACCGAATGGGGGGCAACGATCTGCCGCCGATCGTCCATCATGAAGACGGTTTCAACGCCGATGAAGCCGATAAACTCGACTGGAAAAGGAACTGGTTTCGCAGGCTGGCCTTTCCGACGCTCGACCGGCTGATCGTGCCATCGAGCCGCCTGCACACTATCGCGCGCAAAGTCTGGAAGCAGCCCGAAGCGAAAATCGCGCAAATCGCCAACGGCATTCCGGTCGCCCGCTATGCCGGAGTGCCCGAACCCGACGCGCTCCCCGGTTTCGAAAGGCGCGAGGGCGATGTGCTGATCGGGACGGTGGCGGGCCTGCGCGGTGTGAAGGACTTGCCACGCCTCGTGCGCGCCGTCGCCAGGCTGCCTGAAAATGCGGGGCTGGTCATTGTCGGCGAGGGTCCGGAGCGGGACGCTATCGAGGCCGAGGCGGACCGCTGCGGCATCCCGAACCGCGTCCTGCTCACCGGCTTTCTCGACCGGCCCTGGCGCTATATCGGGCATTTCGACATTTTCGCCCTGTCGTCGCGCAGCGAGCAGTTTCCGATTTCGGTGGTCGAGGCGATGGCGGCGGGGGTTCCGGTCGTCGCGCCGGATGTCGGCGATGTGCTGTCGATGGTTTCGGTCGAAAATCAGTCTTTCATCGCCACGGACGACGAGAAGCTGAGCGATCATCTCGCCAGGCTGGTTTCCGATCCGAATCTGCGAAAACGGATCGGTGCCGCCAACCGCTCCCTTGCCCGGGCCAAATATGACGAAGAGCAGATGCTGCAAACATATCGCGCGCTCTATGGCCATGCGCTTGGCAAACGGGAACTATTCACACGCTGACAAGTTTTTTCTCCCAAAATGGCCGGACCGCCCCTATATAAACGAAAACTCAAGGGTCGTATTTCATGTTTAAAGGCTTGCAATCCATTAGTTACGGCGGGCGAGACGTGCTGCCGCTTATCGAGGGCGGCAAGGGCGTTGCCGCCACCAACCATATGAGTTCCGGCGCATGGGCGGCGGCGGGCGGCGTCGGCACGGTTTCGGCGGTCAATGCCGACAGCTACGACGAGAATGGCGCGGTCATTCCGCAGGTCTATGAGGGAAAAACCCGCGTGGCCCGCCACGAAGAACTGATTCAATATGCCATCGACGGGGCTGTCGAGCAGGTGAAACGCGCCCGCGAAATCGCCAGCGGTGTCGGTGCCATCAACATCAATGTCCTCTGGGAAATGGGCGGTGCGCAGGAGGTGCTGCATGGTGTGCTCGAAAAAACCAGGGGGCTTGTGTCCGGCGTGACCTGCGGTGCCGGTATGCCATACAAGCTTTCCGAGATCGCCGCGTCCTATGAGGTGAGCTATCTACCGATTATCAGCTCGGCCCGCGCCTTCCGCGCGCTTTGGAAACGAGCGTATTCGAAAGCGGCGGAATGGCTCGGCGCGGTCGTTTATGAAGATCCGTGGAAGGCGGGCGGGCATAATGGCCTGTCAAACGCAGAAGACCCCGAAGATCCGCAGGATCCCTATCCGCGCGTTAGGGAATTGCGCGAGACAATGCGCGAAGGCGGCATATCGGACGATCTGCCGATCGTGATGGCGGGCGGGGTCTGGTATTTGCGCGCCTGGGAAAACTGGATCGACAATCCCGATCTCGGCCAGGTCGCGTTTCAATATGGTACGCGGCCTTTGCTGACGCAGGAAAGTCCGATACCGCAACGCTGGAAAGACGTTCTGCCGACGCTCGAAGAGGGGGATGTGCTGCTCCACAAATTCTCGCCGACGGGCTTTTATTCGTCCGCCGTGCACAACCGCTTTCTGCAAAATCTCGAATCGCGGTCGGAACGGCAGATCGCGTTCTCGCTGGAAGCGGCAGGCGATCATCAGTATCAGCTCGATGTCGGGGTGAAGGGCAAGAATTTCTGGGTGACGCGCGGCGATCTGTTGCGGGCACGGGAATGGGATGCGCTCGGCTTCCGCCTGGCGCTCAAAACGCCGGACAATACGCTCGTTTTCGTGACGTCCGAGGAAGCCGCTATGATCCGCAAGGATCAGACGGACTGCATGGGCTGCCTCAGCCAGTGCCAGTTCTCTTCCTGGAAGGATAAAGAAAATTTCACCACCGGTCGTCTCGCCGATCCGCGCTCCTTCTGCATCCAGAAGACGTTGCAGGATATCGTGCATGGCGGGCCGATGGACGACAATCTGATGTTCGCCGGCCACAATGCCTATAATTTCAAGAGCGACCCGTTCTATTCCAACGGCTTCGTGCCGACGGTAAAGCAGCTGATGGAACGCATCCAGACCGGCGATTAGGAACTGGCGTCGAATATGTGCGACACCTGCCAGTCCGTCTCATAAATCTTCTGGACCCCGGCTTTCGGGCGGCTACTATGCCGCAAACAGAAACGAAGGGATTGAGGATGCTGGGATCAATGCAGAACGCACCATTGCGCGTTACGAACATTATCGATCATGCCGCGCGCGAACATGGCACACGCGAAGTCGTCACGCGCTGGGCCGATGGCACGACGACGCGCAGCAACTGGGCGGGGATTGCCATCGATGCGCGTAAATTCGCGCAGGCGCTGACGAAGCTCGGCATGAAAAAGGGCGACCGCATCGGCACACTGGCGATGAACCACGCCCATCACCTAGCGTCCTGGTACGGGATCATCGGGATTGGCGGTGTGGTTCACACGATCAATCCGCGCCTGTTCGAGGAACAGCTGGTCTTTATCATGAACCATGCCGAGGACCGAGCGCTGCTGTTCGACAAGGTGTTCGAGCCGCTGATCGAGAAAATCAAGCCGCAACTCAAAACGGTTGAGTATTTTGTGCTGTATGACGGAGAGGGCGACTATCCGGCCTTCCGGCAGCTTGCGGACGCCGAAGATGGCGATGTCGAATGGGTGGACGGCGACGAGCGCGAGCCGTGCGGGTTGTGTTACACCAGCGGCACGACGGGCAATCCCAAGGGTGTGCTCTACGAACACCGCTCTAATGTCCTCCATGCGATAACCGAGGGCGCGCCCGATGCGATGAACCTGTCGCAACGCTCGGTGATGCTGCCGATCGTGCCGATGTTTCACGCCAACGCCTGGGGGCTCCCGTTCGCGTGCGCCGTGACCGGATCGAAGATGGTGTTTTCGGCGGTCAATGACGGGGAGGTGCTGTGCAATCTTTTGCTGGAAGAGGGCGTGACGCATTCGGCCGGCGTGCCGACGGTCTGGCTGGCAATGTTCGCGCATATGGACGCGAACACGGTCGATTACGGCAAGCTCCAGATGGTGGTTATCGGCGGGTCCGCCGCGCCGCGCGCGATGATCGAACGGTTCATGAGGGCGGGGGTCCATGTGCTCCATGCCTGGGGGATGACGGAAACGTCTCCCATCGGCACGATAGGGATGCGCCCGGCCAACTGGGATGAGCTAAGTTTCGAGCAACAGGTCGATACCGTCTGCAAACAGGGCCGCACGCCGTTCGGGGTCGAAATCAAGGTCGTCGATGACGATGGCAACGATCTGCCGCGCGACGGCGACAGTTCGGGCAAATTGCTAGTGCGCGGGCCGTGGGTGCTCGACCAGTATTTTCAGGATGAGGGCGGCAAATGCGTCGGCAATGACAACTGGTTCGACACCGGCGATGTCTCGGTCATCCATCCCGACGGCGTGATGCAGATTACGGATCGCGCAAAGGATGTCATCAAGTCCGGCGGCGAATGGATCAGCTCGATCGAGCTGGAAAATGCGGCGGTGGGCTGTCCGGGTGTGGCGGAAGCGGCCGCGGTCGGCGTTTATCACCCGAAATGGGACGAGCGGCCCTTGCTGCTGGTGGTGAAGAAGGCGGGCGCCGATCTTAGCGAGAGCGCCGTGATCGAATATCTCACCGGGAACGTAGCCAAATGGTGGCTGCCCGACGAGGTGAAATTCGTCGAAGAACTGCCGCACACCGCGACGGGGAAGATCTTGAAGCGGGCGCTGCGGGATGAGTATAAGGATTATAAGCTGGAGAGCGCGTAAATCTTTCCGGTATGTGGGAGGCGGCAGCCTTTAGGGCTGACGAAGAGTCCTGCCGCATTTGGAGGTAGTAAAGTGGCACCGAACTTCTAAAAGGGGCTGACATAGATAGCGTTACTTGGATTACTTGAACCACCAGGGCGTCAGGGTTTCGTTCATACGCCGGATGGGGAGGTAATTGAAGCGCCAGTCGCATTCCTTGATGAACAGGTGGAAATGCTGGCGCGGGATGCCCCCCTTCGACAAGCTCAGGACAGGATTGTAGGCTCTCAGGTGCCGCCTGGCCTGGTCCCAAAAGTTCTCGATCCCTCCTTCGGTAGGCTCAGGACAGGATTGATATGGTTGCGCTGGTCGGCGAACAGCACCGAGTGAGTGATCCGCAGATGACGGAACTCTGACACATCGAGGACAGCATAGCTCTTAAGCTATCGGTATAGAGGATGCTGTCAGGCCTGTTCTTGTCGCGGATGATCGGAATAAGTGTGTCGGAACGGGCATTTGGTACGATCATGACATGCACCTTGCCGTGCCGCTTGAGCAACCCGAACACCGGCGCCTTGCCAGCAGCGCCGCGCCCACGCTTGCCCTTCCTGTGACCGCCAAAATAACTCTCAAAGACTTCGATCTCACCGGCCAGCAGCTCGGGTGTCTCGGCATCCAGCTCCGCGAAGATCACCTCGCGCAGCTTGTGGAAGAACAGGATCGCGATATTGCGATTGACGCCGGAAACCTCTGCTGCCGCAAGGGCCGTCACACCAGCGCAGAAATACTTGATCAACGTTTCCTGAATACTCCGCCGAAGGCGGCGTCCACGCCTCGTCCTGACCATATGACACACATAGCCTTTATATGCTATCTATGTCAGCCCCCAATAAAGTTTTCCGATACTGTCGGTCTTTTGGTACCCCAGCGACGAACCGTTTTTCAAAATTATCTGAGGTATAAGAGGCAACTATTTGAAAAAATGGTGAACGCACCAGGGCTCGAACCTGGGACCCGCTGATTAAGAGTCAGCTGCTCTACCAACTGAGCTATGCGTCCATTCCGGTTTTGAGCAGACCGTATCTAGCATCGTGCGATGGGTGTCGCAACCATCAACGGCGAATGCGGTTTTCGCGGTCCAGCGACATCAAGATACCGATACAGATCATCACCGTCATCATCGCCGATCCGCCGAAGGACACCAGAGGAAGGGGGATGCCGACGACAGGGGCCAGCCCCATCACCATCATCAGGTTGATGGCGATATAGAAGAAGATGGTGAAGGCCAGCCCGACTGCCGCAAGACGGGCGAAGGTCGTTTTGGAACGCTGGCCGACGCGGATCCCCCAGCGGATGAGCAGTGCGAAACCGGCGATCAGCATTAGCCCGCCGAACAGCCCGAATTCCTCCGCCATCGTCGCGAAGACGAAATCTGTGTGGCCTGCGGGAAGATAGGAGAGATAGCTCTGTGTACCATTGAGGAAGCCCTTTCCGAACAGGCCGCCCGAACCGATGGCGATCTTGGATTGGGTGATGTTATAGCCGGTGCCGAGCGGGTCGTTTTCAGGACTAAGGAAGGTCAGGACGCGGTTGCGCTGATACTCTTCCAGCAAGAACTCAAAGGCAAGCGGAACGATAGCCGCAAGAGCGACCAGGCCGCCGATAAAAAGCCGCAGCGGCAAACCGGCAAGAAACATCACGACGATACCGCCCGTCACTAGCGCGACCGTGGTGCCGAGATCGGGCTGAATGACGACCAGTCCCGCCGGCAGACCGATCAGGATGAGCGCCGGCCATATCGCCACGAGGCGCCGCAACTCGGCTGCGGGCAGCCGATCGTAAAAGCTCGCCAAAGCAAGAATAAGCACGGGCTTCATGATTTCTGAAGGCTGAATCGTTATGAAGCCGAGATCGAGCCAGCGCTGGCTCCCGCCCCTGACTTGCCCGAGAATTTCGACACCGATAAGTCCGAACAAGGTAACGCCATATACCGGCAAAGCGAAGAACTTCCAGTGGGCTTCGGTAAGATGCGACAGGAAAATCGCCATCACGAAGAACAGCGAAAAACGGATCGCCTGGGACCAGGCCCAAGGCTGAAAATGCCCTCCGGCGGCCGAATACAGAACCATCAGTCCAAAGCCGCCAATCACCAGCACGAGCAGGATCAACCGCCAGGGAAGATCGGCAATTTTTTGCGGAACGACGGAATCCGGACGGCTGTTCATCCGTTAGCGGGCGGGGTTTCGGCGGTGGCCTCTCCGCCATCCTCCGGCTCTTCCGGCGGTTCGATTACCGGCAAACCTTCTCCGCGCGGCAGATTCTGTTCAAAACGATATTGTGCTTCCTGCCGCGCCATTCGTTTTTCGATGTTCCCGCCCCAGCCCTCTTCAAGCTGCGCCAGCTGCTCCAGCGCCTGCTCCCTGTCATACATATACAGGATCGCATCGCGCGCGATCGGCGATGCCGCCCGCCCGCCGGACATGCCGTGCTCGACGACGACGGCGCAGGCGTAAAGCGGGTTATCGGCAGGCGCGAACGAAACGAACAACCCGTGATCGCGATATTTCCAGGGAACACCCATGCCGCCGCGCCCCGAGGAAAGGTTGACGACCTGAGCGGTACCGGTCTTGCCCGCCAGCCGGACATCTTCGAGTGGCAGTCTTGCCCGGGGTGCGGTGCCCGCGCCGTTCACCACCTCGTCCATGCCTGCCCGGACACGGGCAATGGCATCCTGGGTTACGCCGGACAGCAGGGGAGGGGGTGGACGGCGTCTTGCGATCAGGTGTGGCATCACTGCTCGGCCCGATGCGATTCTTGCCGACATTATCGCCAGTTGCAGGGGCGTTGTAAGCAGGTTTCCCTGACCTATCGACGTGTTCAGCGTGTCGGAATCGGTCCATTCGCGCTCGCGACGGCGAAGGAGCCATTCGGGATCGGGCACGGTGCCATAATTCTGGTTGGCGACGGGAATGGAGTATTCGTCTCCCAGCCCCATCTTGCGGGCCGCCCAGGCGATACGTTCAGGGCCGACGCGGCGGCCCATCGTGTAGAAATAGGTGTTGCAGCTCCTCGCGATGGCGGTGTGGAAGTTCATCGGGCCATGCCGGCCGAGACAGCGAAAGAAGCGATTGCCGAGCTGATAGCCGCCCGG
>JBGTHW010000155.1:0-13260 GCA_041746035.1 Parasphingopyxis sp. | reverse complement strand
TATCGCGAAGCGCTCACCATGGAACCGAACGATCTCGCCGCTCTGGAGGGCCAGGGTCGCGCCTTGGTCGCGCGCGGGGCGGTCGAGCGGGCACGGCGTAACCTTGCGCGCATAGAGGCCATTTGCGAAACCGCATGCGCTCCGGCAACATCGCTTGCGGCAGCAATCGAAACGGGCCCACCGCCACAACAGCTTGCAGTAACCGAAGCCCCGACGCCGACAGAACCGGACGAACCGGTTAACCCCTGATCTCGCCGATCTCGCGGGCTAAATCGATATATTCCTGAACCGACAGAGTCTCGGCGCGGCGTTTTTCGTCGATCCCGAGACGTTCCATCGCATCGAGAGCATCGGGCATGGTCCTGACGCTCTGTCTGAACATTTTTCGCCGCTGGCCGAAAGCCGCCTGGGTTAGCTGCTCGAGAATTGCCGGGCGCACGCCCTCCGGCTCGGACAGTGGGCGGATATGGACAATAGCGGACATGACCCGGGGCGGAGGCACGAAGGCCGAGCGATGCACCTTCATCGCGATCTCTGCCGATGATCGCCACTGCGCCAGTATCGACAAGCGACCATAGGCACCGGTGCCGGGTGTCGCGATGATTCGTTCCGCGACCTCCTTCTGAAACATGAGCGTTAGCGATTGCCACCACGGATGCCAGTTTTCGCAGCCCAGCCAGCGCACCAGCAAAGCCGTGCCGATATTGTACGGGAGGTTGGCGACAATATGCGCGCCGCGACCGGCCAAGTCTTCTTCATCGACTTGCAGAGCGTCCGCTTCGACGACCCGTATTTTTCCGCGATAATGCGTGCCAAGCTCCTCGAGCGCCGCCACGCATCTCTTGTCGCGCTCAACCGCCACGACCGTCGCCCCCGCGCCGAGCAGCGCCCGCGTCAATCCGCCGGGGCCCGGTCCGACTTCATAAACGGTTTCGCCAGCCAGATCGCCGGGTATCGCTGCGATTCGGTCCAGCAGTTGCGTGTCCAGGAGAAAATTCTGGCCGAGCGATTTACGGGCCGCAAGACCGTATCGAGCGATAACATCGCGAAGCGTCGGGAGTTCGTTCACGCAGCGGCGGATGCCGTCTGCGACGCGCGATGTCGCGCACTGAAGGCGGCAAGACCTATGGCGGCGATCATGGCACCGGGGTGCGCCGAATTGCTTCCGGCGATATCGAAGGCAACACCATGATCTGGCGAGGTGCGGACGATCGGCAGGCCGAGCGTCAGGTTAACGCCCTCATCGAAATGCAGCGTTTTCAGAGGGATCAGAGCCTGATCGTGATACGGGCACAGCGCAACATCGTATTTCGCGCGGGCCGGAGCGTGAAACATCGTGTCGGCGGGAAGCGGCCCCCGCACGTCGAAGCCCTCTTCCTTCAATTGCTCGATAGCCGGGATGAGGACGGCAATTTCCTCGCGGCCCAGCGCGCCATCCTCGCCGGCATGGGGATTAAGCCCGGCAACCGCGATCCGGGGATTTTTGATGCCGAAATTGCGCGTCAGGCCGCGTGCTGCCGCCCGTCCCTTGCCGACAACGAGCTCGATGGTGAGCATGTCCGGCACATCGCGGAGCGGAATATGGGTCGTGACTGGTACCGTGCGCAGGCTCGGTCCGGCCAGCATCATCGCGACATTCTCGCGCGCCACTCCGCAGCGTTCGGCGACGAATTCCGTCTGCCCCGGATGCGTGAAACCGGCATTGTAGAGCTGGCTCTTGGAAACGGGGCCGGTGACGACCGCCGAGGCGGCCCCGGAACGCGCCAGCCCGACCGCCATTTCCAGCGAATCGAGCGCGCAGCGGGCACCTTCGCTGGTCGGCTGCCCGGGCTTCACCGGAGCGCTATTATCGACGATCAGGATCGGCAGGGCTTTTTCGAAGGCATCGACAGCTTCGGCGGGTTCGGAAATATGCCGCAGCGGACCGAGCCAGACCTTGCGTACAGCCTGTTCCGAACCGACCGCGAAAAAAGGTGGCAGCCTGTGCAGCGCGCGGTCCCGCCAGGATTTGGCGATAATTTCCGGCCCGATTCCGGCAGGGTCGCCAAGCGAGACTGCGATCGGACTCATATCGGGGTGGGCCTCCCAATCAGCGATATTCGATCACCGCATCGCGTCGCAGATCGCGCAGATAACGCTGTGCCTGCCGGTTGACGCGCTCGTCTTCCATGCGCTGCTCGATCTGCACCATGTCCGGTTCGGCTGTCGCTGGCGGATCGTCCCGTCCGCACAGAATAAGCACGCGCACACCGCCTTCGAGCGAGCCGAATGGCGGAGACGCCTGGCCGATTTGAAGGGTTGTCATCGCCTGCTGCAGCGCTGGCGGGAGATCGCCCATCCGGACGTCGTCATTCTGGACAACGTTACCGCCAACCGAAGAGGCAATCCCGTCGGCTGCGCCGCAACCGCCGCCCTGCTGCGTTGCCGAGCCGAGTGCGTCGACACGTTCCGAAGCACTGGCCTGGTCCGTTCCGGCGGGAAACTCGATAGTGATCTGTTTGAGACTAAGGACCGCATCGCGGGGGTCCGCCGTCAAAATCTGGCGCTGGTCGACCAGAGCAACTATCGAGAAGCCTCCGGGCAAGGGGATAGGCCGGCTGATCGAATTAACCTCCATTTGCGGCAACAGCTGCGAAATTTCGGCTGGCAGTTGTTCGGGCCGGACCCAGCCCAAATCGCCTCCGACAGCGGCCGTCGAGGCCTCGGAAAACTGTTGCGCATAGGCCTGGAATGAACCGCCCTGACGAACCTGGTCGATGATCCGGTCGGCATTGGCACGGACTTGCGCTTCATTGTCGGGGCGAGCCGATAGATAGATTTCCGCTACCCGGTATTCGGTTTGTCCGCGCGAAGCCTCGAGGGCATCCCTGACAGCCTGTACTTCGGCCTGACTGACATTGACCCGCGACATGACGTTACGGCGTAGCAGGCGGTTCCAGGCCAGTTCGCCCTCGATCTGGCGCTGGATTGATCTCGCCGACGATCCGCTTTGCGACAGATACTCGTCGAATTCCTCGGCGTTGCCGGCAAAATCGCCGGCCACCCGCTGGAAGGTCGATTGAATATCGGTCGCGGGAACGTCGATTTCGTTGGCGGCGGCTTCCTGGATTTGCAGCGTTTCGTCGATCAGGTTGCGAAGAACCTGCATCTGCAGGCGATTCCGTTCTTCCTCGCCAATATTCAGCCCCTGGTTGGCGGCGAGCATCAGGGCGAGCCGGTGATCTACATCGGTTCGCGTAATAATTTCGCCATTGACGATCGCGGTGGGTTTTCGGATGTTCGGATCGCGTTCGCCGAAGACTGTAAATTGTTCGGGCAGGTCGAGCTGGGTGGCGGAATTTGCGCGTTCGAGATTCACTGTTTGCGCACCTCCCATCGCAGCAGCTCCGCCGATAAACATAGTGGCAAGAATTTTGGCGATTTGACGCGACATGCGCGATCCTTTTTTTTCAGTCATAATCGGATTGAATCCCATGTTTCCGGCCCCTGTAGCCCCACATGTAATCGAACTGCAATATGTCGGTTCTTCGATGAACAGAGCCTTAGCGGCCCAGATTCCGTAACGCCACCCGTAACAGGAAGGTATTGCCGCGCCGTGCATCTCCGGTGTCGTCGAAATCGCGCCGCCAGGTAAAGCCGAATTCCAGGCCCTCATCGGCATAGGCCACGCCCAGCCTGGTGCGCACCGGATCGAAGCCATCGGATTGAGCAATCAGGTCTTCCCGGCGGCTTGTGAGGTCGAAAACGCCCGATCCGAACACCGACCAGTAGGGTCCAATCGCGACCCGCAAACCGGCGCGCACTTCCTCGCGATCGCGCAGATCCTCGATCTGTGGAAAAATATCGCGATCGAGCCGCAAATAGCCGATCTGCGCGTAAGTGGTGCGCGATCCGATGGCGAAATCGACCTCGTTGCGGCGAACCGCTCCATTGTCCTTGTCGAGTCGGAAACGATGGGTGAGGGCGAGGAAACGACCATACCGCGAATCTGTTCGTCCGACGATATCGGAAAAACGCGACGAAAGGCCCGTGCCATTGGGAAACAGACCCGGCTTGCGCGTCAGCCGGTAGCTCTGGGCGAGGCTGGTGCGCAGCGAGAAGCGCGGGATATCCAGCGCATATTCGCCGCCATAGGTGACGCGAACACCGTCCTCGAACCGGTCGTATCCCGGAAACCGGTTCAGCGAAAATATGTTATTGTCTTCGAGTTCTATCGACCGCGAATCCTCGTTCGGCACATCCAGGTTCGAAAGCCCGGGGGTTGCGACAAGCTGTACGCGCGGTGTAATCTGCTGCGTCCCGCCGAACAGCGCGCCGATAAAAGGCCATTCCACATCGGCGGAAACGGCACCGATACCGCGAAACTGCCAGCCCTCCTCGCCGCGATACAGATCGGTGATCGTGTCGGCATTTTCGTCCGAATGATAGGCGTCGCCGCGGGCAAGCGCGGTCAGCGACAGTTCCTGTCCCCAGCTCGTAATCCGCCGCAGATTCCATTCGGCGCTGGCGAAGGCGCGCTGGGTATCCTGTCCGTCGGTGCGCACTATGCCGAGGCTGTTCGCCTGAAGATCGAACCTGCCGCCGAGCAGCGGATCGTCGATCCGGCGGCGGTAATCGATGGCGGGAAGGGCGATAGGCTGCTGGCCGCCGTCCGCCGTTAGGCGCAAATCCTGCACCGCCCAGCCGGCAATCGACAGATAGCTATTCTCGCTTATTCGCTCTCCCTCGATGGTCGAGCGCAGCCGGTCGTCGCGGGAAATATCGTAGCGGCGCAGGAAAGTATCGTCGGTGGCGCGCCGCCCCGAACCGGTGATGCTCCATTCCGGCGTAAACTGGAACCGGCCATTGCCTTCGATATAACCGCGAAAATCGCTGTCGCCGCTGTTTACGATGCCGGGCGGCGGATTGATCGGGCGGACGCGGCTGTACGTCGTAAAGCCGCTTACCTGGAAAGCACCTTCCTCGGCGAGATGCCGATACTCGGCTTCGATGGCTGGCAGGACGTCCGTATAAAGATGCGGGGTTATCGTAAGGTCGCGATTGCGGGCCAGATTGACATAATAAGGCAATCCGATCTCGAGACCGTTGGAACGACCGATTCGAAGATCGGGCACGAGGAATCCGCCTTGGCCGCCCGAGCTGCCATCGGGATGCGAAAAGCGCGGGATGGCGAGGATCGTGATCCCGAACAGGTGAAAGCGCGCATCGGTATAATAGATTCGGGCGGTGTCCGGATCATGGACGATGCGAACGGCGGTAATCTTCCAGGTCGGATCGCGCGGGTTTCCTTCTTCGTCGAGCGCGGGATAAGGCGTGTAAGCGCCGCGATCCAGCGTCGAGACACCATCGTCCCGGGTGGCTTCGAAAGCGGCGAGCCGCCCGCCATTGTCGAGGACGATCAGCAGGTTGGATACCATACCGTCGCGCAAGGTATCGGTCAGTTCCGCCGAATCGGCATAGGCCGAATCGCCTTCTGGGCTGGTAACGGCGACATTGCCTTCGGCCCTGACCTCGCCGGTCTGCCGATTCCAGATGACGCGATCGGCACGCAATCTGACACCTTCGCGAACCATGCGGACATCGCCGGACGCGGTAACGATCTCGGAGACGTTGTTATACTCCAGCGTCTGTGCACTGAACGCGATTTCATCGGGATCGACCGGGGAAGCAAGGGGCACCAGCTCGTCCTCCGCCAGTACCGGGGGAGGGGTCAGCAGATCGGATGGCTCGCCGTCGTCCGCGCCCGACGCTTCGGCGGTTATCGGCAGCTGCGCGCTCGCCGGAGTCAACGAAACGGTTCCGGTAACCAGCACCAGCGGCAAGGCTGTCAGGCAGAAATTCCGGCTACGCGTCACTCATAGTCACCCACGATAAGGAATAGCGCCTATCGCATTGTCGCGTCGTTGCCGCAATCGCCTTTGCCTCAAACACCTTCCCAGTTTGCGGTGGCTGGTATATCCCTACCCAAAATCCCTATCGCGAAGACGATTCCGCAGGAGAAAACCGATTTCGATTTCCGTTACTTTCGTTTCGACACAACCGGGCGGCACGGACGCACTGGCGCTCCCCGTCCGCAAGGATGCGCCGATTGCCGGTGCGCTTGGCCAGCTCGACAGCAGTTCCGCCGATGCACTCACCCGCGCCGCCAATGGCAGCAATTTCAACGGCAGTGCCGGATCTACCGTAGAGGCTTTCGTCGCGAACGGCGATGCCGCGCGCCGCATTGTCCTGGTCGGCATCGGCAGCGGCGATGAGAGCGAGGCGCTGGAAAAGGCGGGCGGCGCGGTAACCGCGAAGCTGCTGACGTCCGGCGAAACGGGCATCGTATTCGACGCCAGCGGTCTCGACATCGAAGATGCCGGATCGCGCATGGCGTTCGGTGCCTTGCAGCGGAGTTGGCGCCTCGAAACGCACCGGACGAAAACCAGGCCAAAATCGAAACGCACCGTCGAAAAATTCACCGTCGTTGCAGATGACGCGGAAGCCGAACGATGGGACCGGCACGAACAGGTCTTCGCCGGCGTAGCCTTCGCCCGCGAGCTCGTGACCGAGCCCCCCAATATCATCTATCCGGAGAGCTTCGTCGAACGCTGCCAGCCGCTCGAAGACCTCGGCATCGAATTAGAGGTGCTCGGCCAGCAGGATCTCGAAATGCTCGGCATGGGGGCGATGCTTGGTGTATCGCAGGGTTCCGCGAAACCGCCGCGCCTGCTGGCGATGCGCTGGGACGGCACCGATGGCGCGCAGGAAAAGCCGGTCGCGCTCGTCGGCAAGGGGGTGACCTTCGACAGCGGCGGCATCTCGATCAAGCCAGGTGCGGGCATGGAGGATATGAAGTTCGATATGGGCGGCGCGGCAGCGGTCGCGGGCACGATGCGCGCACTCGCCGGACGCAAGGCCAAATGCCATGTCGTCGGTGTCTGCGGACTGGTCGAGAATATGCCGTCCGGCACGGCGCAGCGCCCCAGCGATATCGTCTCCACCATGTCCGGCCAGACGGTCGAGGTGCTCAACACCGATGCCGAGGGGCGGCTTGTGCTGTGCGATGCAATGCACTGGGTGCAGGAGAAATATAAGCCGGAGGTAATGATCGATCTCGCGACGCTGACCGGCGCGATCATTATTTCGCTCGGCCATGAATATGGCGGCTGTTTTTCCAACGATGACGGCCTGACCGAACAGCTTATGGACGCGGGCAAGGAGAGCGGCGACCGGCTGTGGCGGATGCCGCTGGGCAAAGCCTATGACAAGCTGCTCGATTCGCCGATTGCCGATATGAAGAATGTCGGTCCACGCGAGGCCGGATCGATCACGGCGGCGCAATATCTCCAGCGCTTCGTGCAGGAGGGCGTGAAATGGGCACATCTCGATATCGCCGGTACGGTGTGGATCAAGAGTTCCTCGAACCTGCATGAAAAGGGCGCGACCGGCTTCGGCGTGCGCCTGCTCGACCGCTTCATCGCCGATAATTACGAAGGGTAGCAGCGGCGCGTGCAGGTCGATTTCTACCAGCTCGCGGGGACGCCAATAGAAGAGGTCGTGCCGCAGCTGGCGGCGAAGGTTCTGGAGAGCGGCGAACGGTTGCTGCTGGTCTGCGCCGACGAAACGCTGCGCGATATTCTCGATCAGCGGCTATGGGATTATGAGGCGGCGTCCTATCTGCCGCACGGCAGCGCGGGCGATACACGCGAAACCTCGCAACCCATCCTGCTCTCGTCGGAACCACAGCCTGTTAATAAAGCGCGCTTCATCATGCTGGCGGACGGGCAATGGCGGGACGAAGCGCTGGATGCGGAACGGGTGTTCTACCTGTTCGACGATTCCACCCTCGATCAGGCACGCAACGCCTGGCGATCGCTCGCCGGGCGCGACGCTACCGAAACCCGCTACTGGAAACGCGACGGCGGGCGCTGGCGCGAGGGACCGTAAACCGCTGAGGCTTGCGCTGCACTGCAACAAACTCTATTCCGGCGCGCAAATCCTGGCATTTCAATTTAGACCGGAGTTTCGCCATCATGGCCGTCACACGCACCTTTTCGATCATCAAGCCCGATGTCACCCGCCGCAACCTGACCGGCGCGGTCACCGATATGCTGGAGCGCGCGGACCTGCGGGTCGTCGCCTCCAAGCGCATCCGGATGACGCGCGAGCAGGCCGAGGGTTTTTACGCGGTGCACAAGGAACGCCCGTTCTTCGGCGAACTCGTGGATTTCATGACGTCCGGCCCGGTCGTCGTGCAGGTGCTGGAAGGCGAGGACGCCGTGATCCGCAACCGCAAAATCATGGGCGCGACGAACCCCGAAGACGCCGACGAAGGCACGATCCGCAAGGAATTCGCCGAGAGCATCGAAGCGAACAGTGTGCACGGTTCCGACAGCGACGAGAATGCGGCGATAGAGATCGCGTTCTTCTTCGATGAGGATGAGATTGTCGGTTAAGACGGCCAACGACGTTGAACAAACCGGATAATAGCTGGACACGAGCGATTGACGCAATCGTTCGCGGAGAGTTCAAGCATGTTCGTTTTGTGAGGCTTGGACCTACACCGGAACTTTTGAAAGACTTCGGATTGGCACCTGCGGATTTGTCGATGTCGGCGGCGAAAATTGAAGTGGTTCGCAAGACACATCCGGAGATCAGCCTCGACCTTCTGTATCGCCTTCCCGCATTGCTTGAAAAACCGCTGGCCGTGTTTCCTTCATCACACCGGGATGGTTCGATAGTTGTTCTGCTTGTTTTAAATGATATCGATGGGAACCCGGTAATTGTACCAATTGCTCCCGGAATCGCCGGTCATCCCAATGCCGTTCTATCAGTTTATGGAAAAAGCGCCGGTTTCCAATGGGTGGAAACCCAAATAGCCAGATCGAAGAAGGATGGCTTCGCTGTGTATGAAAAAATTGGTTTCGCCGACTCTGAGCCGAAGCCGGAGTCTGCAATCGCTATCTCCTCGTCATCTGGTCCAATTCCAGCAGACGGTTCGACGAAACCAAAGAGACATATACTCAAAATTCCGAAAAAGTCAAGTTAGGGGTGACCGTTCAGACCAGAAACTCAGCCAACATTTGCAGTTTCGCCGGAGCGACCATGCTCCAGCTTTTGCGCAGCCAGCTGGCGATATGATCCCAGTCGACATTCCCGCTATCGAGACGGATCGCGATCCAGCCTGACGGACCGTAATAGGCGGGTTTGTAATACAATTCTGGTTCGGCCTCGATCAGGGCGGTTTGTTCGTCGATGCCGCTGGTTTTGACGAGCAACGATATGGCCTCCTCGCCATGATGATGGATCGACACATAGGCGAAGAATTTGCCTGATTTCGATGTCGCGACGCGCCAGCCGGGTGCGCCGTGCGACGATTGCGGAGCGACTTCTGGAAACTGCATCGCCAGTTCATCCACCTTTGCGACGATCCAGTCGGGATCGCGTTCGCGGCTGACATAATCGCTCAGTACGCAGGAATAGAGCTGGTGCTCGGCGATCAAAATTCGCTCGGCGAGGCTGTCGGGCGTATCGCCCGGAAGGATCGCGACTTCGGTCTGGCCGAGGATCGGGCCGTCATCGAGGTCGGTGGTGACGAGATGGACGGTGCAGCCGGACACGGAATCGCCAGCGTCTAGCGCCCGCGCATAAGTATCCAGCCCCTGATATTTCGGCAGCAGGGAAGGGTGGATATTGAGCATCCGGCCCCGCCATTTTTCGACGAACTCTTCGGAGAGAATGCGCATATATCCGGCCAGCGCGATATACTCCGCCCCGGCCTCGCACACGGCTTGGTCCATCACCGCGTCGAAATCCGCGCGCGTCATGCCCTTGTGGCTGTGCGCGAAGGTCGGAATGCCTTCGGCTTCCGCCAGCGTCAGGCCCGCCGCATCCGGCTTGTTCGAAGCGACCAGCACGATCTCATAAGGGCAATCGGCGTGTTTCGCCGTGTAGAGCAGCGCGGCCATATTGGAGCCACGGCCCGAAATCAGAACAGCGACGCGCGCTTTGGTCACGATTCTGTCCTGAGACCCGTTCGCCCTGAGCCTGTCGAAGGGCCGTTCTTCTCTTGCGTCGAAAAGAAAAGACGAGGCTTCGACAAGCTCAGCCCGAACGGGGGAGGGTCAATCCACATGCGTCGCCGTCCAGTCCTCCATCGCGCTCCAGCTATCCGCCGAGCCGCTCACAGTGCAGCCTTTCTCGCCGACCTCGATCCGCCCGATCAGGTGCACGGTCTCGCCAGATTGCGTCAGCGCAGCGGTGACGGCATCCCTCTCTTCCGCCGCCACAATTGCCGCCATCCCGATCCCGCAATTGAAGGTCCGCGCCATTTCTTCGGGCTCGATATCCCCCTGCGCCTGCAGGAACGTCATCAGCGGCGGCTGTTTCCAATGATCGGCGTCGATCCGCGCATGGAGACCATCACGCAGAACACGCGGGATATTCTCCAGCAAGCCGCCGCCGGTGATGTGCGCCAGGCCCTTCACCACCCCTTCGCGAATCAGGGGCAACAGGGATGTCACATAAATCCGTGTCGGCGCGATCAGCGCGTCGATCAGCAGCACATCCCGGTCGAACAGGGCAGGGCGGTCCAGCTTCCAGCCCTTGTCCGTTGCCAGCCTGCGCACCAGCGAATAGCCGTTGGAATGCACCCCCGACGATGCCAGCCCGAGAATTACATCGCCCGCCGCGATATGCTCCCCGGTCAGCGCCTCGCCCCGTTCCACGGCACCGACCGAGAAGCCCGCAAGATCGTAGTCGCCCTCGGCATACATCCCCGGCATTTCCGCCGTCTCGCCGCCGATCAGCGCGCAACCGGCCTGTTTGCAGCCCTCGGCGATACCGGCGACGACACGTTCGGCGATGCCATTGTCGAGCTTCCCCGTCGCGAAATAATCGAGGAAGAACAGAGGCTCCGCGCCCTGCACGATCAGATCGTTGACGCACATGGCGACCAAATCGATGCCGATCGTGTCATGGCGATCATGATCGATGGCGAGCTTGACCTTGGTGCCGACGCCGTCATTGGCGGCGACGAGCAGCGGATCTTGATAGCCCGCCGCTTTCGGATCGAAAAAGCCGCCAAAGCCGCCAAGGTTGGCGTCGGCTCCGGGCCTCGCAGTAGAGCGGGCCAGCGGCGCGATCGCCTTCACCAGTGCATTGCCCGCAGCAATCGACACACCGGCTTTTTCGTAGCTATAGGGTTCGGGCTGATTATCTCTGGAATCCATAATTGAGCCGATTAGCCATATCGGGCTTGGTTTTCCATCGCCAACTCGCCAAAAGGCGCGCCATGCGTTTTCGACACCGCTTTTTCGCAACGACTGCCTTGATCGGTGCGCTCGCGCTCGGCGCGACCGGAATTGTGCTCGCGCAGCAGGGTGAGTCCGGAAATGGCGGAGTTTCCGGCGAAAGCAACAGCAATTTCGAAGTTACCGGGATCGCCGTCGATGTTACGGGCGACAATGCGTTCGATGCACAAACCAGGGGCTGGCGCGAAGCGCAGCGGCGCGGCTGGCGGATTCTGTATGCCCGGGTCAATGGCGGCGCGGCTTCAGGTGCTCCGAATCTCGATGATTCGGCGTTGAATGCCGTTATTGCCGGCATCATCGTCGAGGAAGAACAGATCGGCCCGCAACGATATGTCGCGCGCCTCGGCGTGATGTTCGACCGGGCACGAGTCAGCGAGTATCTCGGCACGAGTGGAGGAATTCGCCGTTCGCCGCCGATGCTGACGATACCGGTGCAGTGGCTGGGTGGCGCGCCGCAGAGTTTCGAGGAGCGCACACCGTGGCAGCTTGCGTGGCTGAGATTCAGGACCGGCGGTAGCCCGATCGATTATGTCCGGCCAAGCTCGACCGGACCGACACCCTTGCTGCTCAGCGTCGGCCAAACCGGTCGCGTTGGCCGTGGCTGGTGGCGTTTCCTGCTCGATTCTTACGGCGCATCCGACGTGCTCGTTCCCGAAGTTCATCTCGATTACGCCTATCCCGGCGGACCGGTGACGGCGCGCTTCGTCGCCTGGTTCGGGCCGGATCGCGACAAGATAGCGCAATTCTCGCTGCGCATCCGTTCGGCGGAGAATCTCCCGCGTCTGCTCGATGAAGGCGTACGCCGGATCGATCTGGCGTATACGCAGGCGCTCGCCGATGGCCGTCTCCGGCCCGATCCGACGCTCGCGTTCGAATTCGGCATCGATGAGGAAGAGATCGAGGAAGAACTGGAGGAGATGGAAGACAGCGTCGCGGCGACCCCGCGCGCCGATAGCGATGCGGTGAACGACGAACAGACGGTCGCGACCGGCAGCTATACGATCCAGGTGGCGACTCCTACCGCGGATGCCGTCCGCAACAGCGAGGCGGCGGTGCGCGGCACACCCGGCGTCCGCTCCGCAGTCACCTCCAGCCTCGCCATCGGCGGCGTTTCGCTGATGCAGGTCAGCTATATCGGAGATCTCGATACTCTCGCTTCGGCGCTCGCCTCGCGCGGTTTTCAGGTACAGCGCGGCGCGGGAACGCTGCGGATCAGCCGTGGCGGGTCGACACCTCCTCCGCCGCCAGCGCCGCCGCCGCCGGCAAGCGAGGACGGCAATGAAGGCGGCCAGTGAACCAGATTGCGTTACCGTTCGACTGGCCGGACAATGAGGGCACCAGCGCATTTCTGATCGATGAAAGCAATGCCGAAGCGGTGCGTCATCTCGATCACTGGTCGCTCTGGCCGGTGCGCGTGACACTGCTGACCGGACCGCGAAAATCGGGGCGGTCCATGCTCGGCAGACTGTTTGCGCGCAAGAGCGTCGGGCGGATCATCGACGATGCCGATCTTGGCGATGAGGAAACGCTGTTCCACGCCTGGAACAGGGCACAGGCCGAGCGCCGTCCCTTGCTCGTGATCGCCGATTCGCCGCCGCCGCGCTGGCGGATCGCGCTGCCCGATCTGCGCTCCCGGATCGCCGCAACGCCAAAAATAGCGATCGAGGACCCGAGCGATTCGCTGATCGAGACGCGGCTGCATAGTCATTTCGAAATGCGCGGCCTGAATGTTCCGCAGAACACCATCGATTATATCCTCAAGCGAGTCGAGCGCAGCCATTATGCGCTGTATCAGCTTATCGAAACCATCGAGCGCCTCGCGCTCGAACGGCAGGGCGGTATTACACTGCCGCTTGCCCGGGATGCGATGATCGAGCTGCGATTCATCGACGCGTAACGCAAAACAGTATAAATGCACATTTATGGATGACTATAATCCCCCGCACATCACCGACGATTTCTCGCG
>JBGTHW010000154.1:0-13595 GCA_041746035.1 Parasphingopyxis sp. | reverse complement strand
CATCGCGGGTCGCGACCCGGCGGTCGATATCGGCCTGGCTGATAAAGCCGCGATCGACGAGCTGCATCGCCCGGTCCAGTTCGGACTGGGCGAGCGCCAGATCGGCGCGGGCGACCTCTATCTGTGCGGAGGCGGCGCGGCCCTGCTGCACCGGAACGGCGGTATCGATGGTCGCCAGCACCTGCCCCTGGCCGACAAATTCGCCGACATCGACGAGTACCCGCACGATTTGCCCGCCTTCGCCGGCAATGCCGATGGGAAGTTCGCGCCGCGCGGCCAGCGTACCGGTGGCGGAGATCGTATTGGAAATGGTATCGGACCCTGGCACGATCACGGTCACCGTCGGCAGTTCGCGCACCGCGCCGTCCTCGCCCGCCGCGGCCCCCGCATTCTCGCCCGCGCCGCCGCTGAACAGGAAATATGCCAGCAGCAGCACCGCGACGAGCACGACAACGCCGATAATAATCGCGCGCCGCCGCCGCTTCGGCGACCGTTCCTCGTCATGATAGACGTTCAATGGCTCTGCGTTTTCCTTCGCAAAACTCGGTTCCACATTCATATCCGCCACCTTATGGGTCGCTCCATTCTGTCGGTTCTAGCGGCGCTGTGTTACACCAATAAAACACAAGGCTCAAGCCGGAGCTTCAATCGATGCGCTTTTAGCTGTGTTGCACCGCGAAAGGCAAGGCAGGTTGCAGGCTGCAATCGACCGTTCATCGAACGCTAAGCGCATATTTGCTTGGTGGTTTTACGAGGCCGGTGCGGTATTCCGGCCACACAAAGAAGGAGAAAAACGGTGAAGAGATTCGCACTTACGCTTGCCCTTTCCACGCTGCCGCTCGCGGCGGTTCACGCCCAGACGCCGGAAACGGCCATTGCCGGAACCCGGCTCGATATTTCCGCGACCGGCGAATCGACGCGGGTCCCCGATCTTGTCGTCATCAATGCCGGCGTCGTCACCGAAGCGCCGACCGCGCAGGCGGCGCTTTCCCAGAACGCCCAGCAGATGCGCACGGTTATGGCGGCGCTGCGGCGACAGGGAATCGAGGCACGCGATATCCAGACCGCGTCGATCAATCTCAATCCGCGATACGATTACGAAGACCGCAGCGAGCCGCGCCTGATCGGCTATACCGCCACCAACCAGCTGACCGTCCGTTTTCGCGATATCGAGCGGGCCGGGCCGGTCATCGATGTTCTGGTCAGCGAGGGGGTGAACCAGATCAACGGCCCAAGTCTCCAGATCGAAAACCCGGACGAGGCGCTCGACGAGGCACGGCGCGATGCGCTGACCAGGGCGCGCGCACGGGCTGAACTATATGCATCGGCGCTGGGGATGTCAGTGATTCGGATTGTTGCGGTAAGCGAGGCCGGGGCCGCGCAGCCGCCGATGCCCTATGCCGCACAGGCCCGGGCGGTCAGCGCAGAGGACAGCACCCAGATCGCGCCGGGCGAGCAAACCGTAACCGCGAATGTTTCGGTAACGTTCGAACTGCGATAGAAAAAAGGGCCGCGCGGCACAATGCTGCGCGGCCCCGATCTGTCATGAAATATGGCGTTTAGCGAACGCGTCCGCGCTGGATGAGGTTCAGGATGGCGAGCAGGACCACTGCGCCGACAAAGGCGGTGACCAGATTGCCAATGGAAAATTCAGTAATCGAGTCGCCGATGCCGAACAGCAGGTGGCCCAGCCAGTTGCCGATAAAGCCGCCGATAATGCCAACTATGATGTTCCAGAAAATTCCCATACTGGCGTCGCGGCCCATGACCATGCTGGCCAGCCAGCCGGCAATGCCGCCGATGATGATTGCGATAATAATACCCATTGGATGCGATCCTCTTTTTTTACCCGCCAGAGCAGCGGATATCCCTTTTCATTTCGGTCTACGCACCGGCGAGGATATTGGTTCCTCGTTTCGCGGGTGAACCGAAATGCCGGACCAGCCTTAGACTGCTTTGCCCAAAAAACAAATTCCCCGGCTGCCCGACGGAGAGGGGCAACCGGGGAATGAGTTTGCACGCGGGCGATCGGCAAAAAGCCCAGCGGCGAAACTTCTAGTATTTCTGCTGGCGCTGATAGAGATCCTTATAATGCTGGATCCGCGTGACGCGCAGGCCGGGCATGCCGGAACGGTCGATCGCCCGCTGCCAGCCGGCAAATTCCTCGACGGTCAGATCGTAGCGTTCGCAGACCTCGTCGACGGTCAGCAGCCCGCCATTGACCGCGGCAACCACCTCGGCCTTGCGGCGCACGACCCAGCGGCGTGTCGAGGGCGGCGGCAGCGTATCCAGCGTCAGCGGCTCTCCCAAGGGGCCGATGACCTGGGCCGGACGAATTTTCTGGTTCTCGATCATAATTTCCTCAACGGGGCAGGCGCAGCTGTTGCTTGCGGAATTCTTTCTGGTGAACGCCTTGTAAGCAAAGAGGCTTGAAGGAACCCTGAAATGCGAAGGTAAACAGACATTTTACCATGGTTCCCTTTTGGTTGGCACGATGTGCGAATTTGGCACAGCGGGGTTGAAAGACCCGCGCAATGCCCACCCCAAGACGACCTCTCCGGGCAACGGTGCGAACAGCGAAATCAGTGCGTCGATTGCGGCAAACTGCCGGTCCCCGCCTTTTTCCATCCGCGCAGCCAGCCGTGCCGTCGGTCGCGAAGACTGGTCGGCGGCGAGCAGCGCAACGAGCGCCGGAAAATCGCCGGCATGGCGCTGGCGCGCCGAAAAGCGATTCTCGAAAGAGGTAAAGGCCATGTCCATGAACAGCCTGATAGGGATCAGGCCTGAAAACACGGTAAAGGCGCTGGCAACGCTTTGGTGAGAATGGTTAGGACAGTGTTTAGATCGGGTCGCACGGCTTTGCAGCGGCGCGGCAAGGCATTAGAGTGCCCGAACCATGATTCCCGATTTCCAGTTGGACCGCCCCGCAAAGGATGCGCGCATCGTCGTTGCGATGTCGGGCGGCGTGGATTCGTCGGTCGTCGCTGCGCTCGCCGCGAAGACGGGGGCGGAAGTGATCGGGGTGACGCTCCAGCTCTACGATCATGGCGAGGCGACCGGGCGCACCGGCAGTTGTTGCGCCGGACAGGATATTCGCGATGCCCGCGCCGTCGCCGATAAACTCGGCATCGCGCATTATGTGTTCGATTATGAAAGCCGCTTTCGCGAATCGGTGATCGAGGAATTTGCCGATGAATATATGGCGGGCCGCACGCCGATCCCCTGTGTGCGCTGCAACCAAGGCGTGAAATTCACCGATCTGTTCAGGATGGCAAAGGATCTCGGCGCGGATTGTCTGGCGACGGGGCATTATGTGCAGCGTCTGATGGGCGAGGCAGGTGCCGAACTGCACCGCGCCGCCGATCCCGCGCGCGACCAGAGCTATTTCCTGTTCGCGACGACGCAGGAACAGCTCGATTATCTGCGCTTTCCGCTGGGCGCGATGCCCAAGCCGCAGGTGCGGGAGATTGCGAAAGAACTGGGGCTGGGCGTGGCGCTGAAGCCCGACAGCCAGGATATCTGCTTCGTGCCCGATGGCGATTATGCGAAGATCGTGAAGAAGCTGCGCCCCGAAGCGGGCGCGGGCGGCGAGATCGTGACCCGCAGCGGCGAAGTGCTGGGCGCGCACAAGGGCCTGATCCATTTTACTGTCGGCCAGCGGCGCGGCCTCGAAATCGGTGGCCAGCCCGAACCGCTCTATGTCGTGAAGATCGAACCGGACACGAAACGCGTGATCGTCGGCCCGAAAAGCGCGCTGGCTGTCGCGGCGGCGGATATCGCCGATATCAACTGGCTGGGCGACGACGGGCTCGCTGCCACGATGGCGCTGGACGTCAAAGTCCGCTCCATGGCCAAACCCGCGCCCGTCCGCTTCGATGGCGCGCGCGTGACGTTCGACATCCCGGAGTTCGGCGTCGCGCCGGGGCAGGCGGCGGTGTTTTATGCCGACGACCGCGTGATGGGCGGCGGCTGGATCGAGGCTACGGTGGCGGCGGAAGAAGCGTTGGCGGCGTGAGTGGTGCTATTTTCCGAACAGCCGCTCGTCCAGCCAGCTTTTCCGCTCCCGGCTGGCCGACACATGCGCGAAATCGGGATGTTCGGTATTGATGAGAATATTGCGGTCCACGCGGGTCACCACGCACGGGACGATCAGAACGCAGCTGCGGCACTCGCGATACCAGTTTCCGCCATAGGCGCGGGCCGTCCTCCTGTCTGGCCGATACCAGCCTTCGGCATGGGCCTCGTTCAATTCCTCGTAGCTGACGCCTCGTTCTATCGCGATCTCGATATAATGCTGGTTAGGCGGCAGGATCGTCATCCCGACAAGTTTTTCCAATAGTGCGGTCGAGTAAGCGAGGCTTGCGTAAATCGGGCCTTGCCCTTGCTCGTTCCAGCGGCCCGGCGTCTTTTTAGCGCCTTCGCCGCTGAATACCGGCCATTCTCCGGTCGCATCTCCGATCCGGTAGGCAACGAGCGAAGCATCGAGCGTTCGATGCCGGTTCAAATCGCAACACCTGCCTGAGCCTCCAATAACGTCTTGATCACCGCATCGGCACCGGCGCGGGATTCGATGGCAAGATCGAGCGGACGTCTGCCGCCGAGCGCCATATTGCGGGTGCGCATGAACTCGGCGACATGCTCTTCGCTATTCCCGAACACCCGGATAGCGGTGTCCAGCACACGCGCCATGTCATAAAGTTTTTCGCTTTTTTCGGTCGAAATTCGTTTGGATGGCGATTTCTTCGCCCGGCGATAGGTCGATTCGGATACCAGACGCCAGATCGCGTCTTCGCCGATACGCACCAGCAACGCGCGCATGGCATCGACGGAACGCGAAGGCAGGCCGTCGGCGATCGCATCGTTCAGCATGAGATCGCTGGTGCGCTTTGCATTCGGCAGGCCCATCAGTCCGGCCAGACGGACGGCCTGGACGGATTCTCCTGCAATCGTTCGGTATGCAGCACTAGCCATGCCTGTCTCCTTAAGCGGTCATATGACGTATATATAGCATCACATGAAAATTCAAGGTTGGGTTTTCAGTAGCGCATCTCGGCCGTCATACACGTTGATACCTAGTGTAATACCAAGTTCCGCCATCTCTCCGAGCAATTCGGGGTCGAAACTCCCGCCGGTGTCGCCATTCGGGTACCAGAATACGAAGAATTCTAGCGATCCACCCGATGCGCGTATTTGTTGCAGGAATGGTTTGTAGCGGCGCAGTTCGCCTATCGCTTTCCGGAGGCAATTGGCCAGTTCTCCGTCTTCCCCCTCGCCAAACTCGAAGCAGCAGTAACTTTCTTTGTAAACACCTTCCAGCGGAGTGCCTTTGGGAGTTCGGCGGGGTTCACCTACGGTCCAGTTGCGTCGCGGCTTGAGGTGCAAATTCGAGGTAATTTCGGCAGAGCCGAGTTCAGGATGCTTGACGTGCAAACTCACCGCATATTCGAAAGTGCGTCCCATAAGATTATTGGTTAGCCTCCCCCGGCAACGGCTCCAGGACACATCCCAGCCCCTCCCGGAACTGCGCCGAGCGGCTTGCGAGAAGCGGCACGCTGGCCGTTACGCGCTTCTCCGCCACATCGTCTGATACGGAAATCTGCTCCATCCCCGGCTCATAATCATTATAGCAGCTCTCCATATCGCGCCCGCCGATATAGCGGCAGGAGCAGATCACATGCGCGCCATAGCCCACGCCGAGTTCGATGGTCGGCTTCATGCGGACCGCATAGGCAATCGCAACGGCGAGCAGGACTAGCAGCACAACGACGCTGCCGATGATCCAGGGGTGCTTCACTTTCATGGGAACGGGGTTTAGTCTGATCGGCGAAAAAATAAACTCGTCATTGCGAGCGCAGCGAAGCAATCCAGAGCCACGAACGCCACCCTGGATTGCCGCGTCGCCTTCGGCTCCTCGCAACGACGTCCGGGGAGATATTGCCGCCATGAAGAAATCCATCATTCTCTCCGCTCTTGCGCTCCCGCTACTCGCCGCCGCCGCGCTCCCGCTCGCGCCGCTGGTCGAGGATATCGACGACACGCCGACGCCTGCCGAACAGGCGGCGAGGGAGGAGGCGGCTGCGCTGGAATGGACCGTCGCGCCCGATCCGCGTTTCGATCCGTTGGTGGCCTCGCTGTTCGAGGACGAGGGCATCGGCGAGACCCGCGCGGTGCTGATCGTGCGCGAGGGGCGGCTGATCGCGGAACGCTATGCGCCGGGATACACCGCCGATATGCGCTATGTTTCATGGTCGATGGCCAAAAGCATCACGGCGATGCTGGTCGGATTTCTGGTCGAGGACGGGCGGTTGCAGCTCGATGCCCCCGCGCCGGTTCCCGAATGGCAGGGGGCGGACGATCCGCGCCGCGCGATTACGCTGCGCCAGCTTCTCCATATGGCCTCCGGGCTGGAGCATACCGAAATCAACGATCCGATCTGGGATTCGGACACCAACCGGATGCTGTTCACCAGCGGCGCGGACGATATGGCGGGCTATGCCATCGGGCAGCCGCTGGAGGCGCGGCCCGGCGAGAACTATGAATATTCCAGCGCGACGTCTGTGATTCTCTCCCGAATTATCGCCGATCAGCTAACCGATTCCCGCGATCCCGGCGCGCGGGCGGAAGCCTATCGCCGCTTTGCCGAACAACGCCTGCTCGGGCCCGCCGGAACGCCCAGCGTCTATTTCGAATTCGATGCGCAAGGCACACAGATCGGTGGCAGCCTGATCCATGCGACAGCGCGGGACTGGGCGCGGCTTGGCGAAGTGCTGCGGACAGGGCAGGGGCTGGACGGCACGCCGGTTATTTCGGAGGCGTGGCGGCGGTTCATGCTGACGCCCTCGCCGCGCAATCCGGAATATGGCGGGCATATCTGGCTGAACCGCCCCGGCGGGGTCTATGACACGCCGACGCTGTTCCCGCATCGCGCGCCGCCTTCGCTCTATTCGATGATCGGCCATCTCGGGCAATATGTGATGGTCTCGCCCGAGCAGCGGCTGACGGTCGTGCGGCTGGGCAACACGCCGGACGGGGATTTGCGCGCCGGGATCGTCGACAGGCTGGCGCGGATCTTCGAGGCAGTGGGGTGACTTCGCTCCGTCCGTCCCGGGCTTGTCGAAGGACTGTCCTTGTTCGTGGTCGTGAGAAAGAGCAGGGCTTCGACAGGCTCAGCCCGAACGGATGTGAGAGCTGTGACCCAGATCATGGCGGTATCGGTGGCGACGGCTATAAGCGCCCTCGTCAAAGCAGTGCAACGGCTCATCGCCGTTAAGGCTCGCTTCATCGACGAAAGGCTACCGCCCTCCCGGGTCGGACATTTGGGGAGTTCACGGATCATGAAAAGCAAAATTTTCGGCGGCATGGGTGTTGCGCTGGTCGCGCTGGCGCTGACGATGCCCGCGCAGGGGCAGACCCGCGATGGCGACCTGTCGGTCGGGCGCATGCAAAGCGGCGAACTCATCATTGGCGACCGCAGCGACAGGGACAAGCGGCTCTATGACAGCTGGACGTTGCGTGGCGAGGAGGGGCAGCGGCTTTCGGTGCTGCTCGAATCCACCGCTTTCGATACGCAGCTCCAGGCACCGATGGCCGACGGGACGATCTTGTCGAACGACGATAATCACTGGGCGGGGGAAACCACCGACAGCCGTCTCGATCTCGTGATACCGGCCAGCGGCAGCCTCGCCGTCCATGCCCGCTCCTTCCGCCCCGGCGGCAGCGGCGATTACACCATCCGCGTCGTTCCGACCGACAGTCTGCAAACCTCCGCGATCCAGGCTTCCCCCGCTGAAAGCATTGCAATCGGTCGCTCCGTCACCGGCGAACTCGCCAGCGCAGAACCGACGATCCAGGCGGGCCGTCGCGCCGATCATTACAGTTTTAACGGTACGGCGGGCCAGCGCGTCGATCTGCGCGCGGTCTCCACCGATTTCGATACCATCCTGACGCTGACCGGGGCGGACAGTTTTTCCGTGCGCAATGACGACGATGCGACGGCGGGCGGGGAAACGCTGAACAGCCGCCTTCTCGCCACGCTTCCCGCAGACGGCATTTACGATATCGCCGTGAGCAGCTATGGCCGGGGCGTGACCGGTGCTTATGAGCTGACGACGCGCATCAATGGAAGCGGTGCCTCCGATACCGCCGCCGCTACCGTCAGCGGAGCGTCGCTCGCCTTCGGCCAGGTCATGACCGACATTCTCGGCAAGGGAAACGAGACGCTGGACAGCGGCGAATATACGCGCAGCTACAGCTTCGAGGGGCGTCGCGGGCAGCCGGTAACCATCGATTACAGCTCGGACGACTATGACACCTATCTGATCGTGCGTTCGCCATCGGGCGAGCAGGCCGACATCGACGATACCGGCGAGGGCAACCTCAACAGCCGCTTCGAACAGGTGCTGGAGGAAGACGGGGTCTATGCGGTCACCGCTACCTCCTATGCCCCCGGCGCGACCGGCAATTTCCGGCTGGCGCTGAGCGAGGGGACGACCCGCATTCCGGCCACTCCCGAGCGGCGGCAGGTGTTCGCGATTTCGGTGGGCGTGGCGGATTATGGCGGCAATGCCAATGATCTGGATTATACCGATACCGATGCGGCGAAGATCTACGAGAAGCTGGCCGAACTGGGTGTGCTGCGGCAGGAGAGCATTTTGCTGACCAATCAGGAAGCGACGCTCGACGAGTTTCGCGCGGCGTTTCAGCGGGTGGCTGCGCAGGCCGGGCCGGACGATATGTTCCTGCTGTTCTTCTCGGGCCACGGCGTCCAGCATGAGGACGCGGACGATGCGGCGGAGCTCGATGGGCGTGACGAATATCTGGTGTTCGGCGATGGCGAGGAACTGAGCGACGACGACCTCGCGGCAATGTTCGCGACGGTGAATGCGGGCACGACGATGGTGGTGCTCGATGCCTGCTTCTCGGGCGGGTTCGAGCGCGATCTGATCACGCGGCCCAATATGATGGGGCTATTCAGCTCGGAGGAAGACCTGACGAGTTTGGTTGCTTCGGAATTCAGCGCCGGCGGCTATCTCTCCCGCTTCTTCGCGGACGGTCTCGCCGGACAGGCCGACGATAATGGCGACCGTAATGTGACGGCGGGCGAGCTGGTCTCCTATCTCCGCTACCGCTTCCGCGATCAGTGCGACGGGCGCAACTGCATCGAGGCGGAAACCGGCGATGCCCAGCGTAATCACCAGGAGCTGGTGGTGCAGCGCGGGAGTGTCGAGGTCGACGATATATTGGTGACGCTGCCCGAGCAGTTCGGCGTGATGCGGGGCGGGGCGCGCTAAGGCGTAGAAGTGTGCGATCTCGCAAGCATTGTGCACCGCCGCGTCCGTAATTTCGCATCCCGATAGTTCTCATGCTCCATTAGGGTGAATCATCTTTTCAGCACACGACACTTCCACCCGATGCCCTTCAACAATACCTGCCAATCCCGATGCATCGTCGGACTTCAGGTTCGCCAGAGTCTTTCCGGGTTTGAATGAATTGGGGGAGTTCCGAAGGTATCGCGACGGGGAGAATGCCGCCGAGGGGTTTCGCAGGATAACCGGTTTCAGCGCAAAGTATTTGTACTTGACATTGTACATATTATTGCACATATCCGCCCAAGGCAGGAGGTGAAATATGGATGTTATCAGCTATTCCGATGCCCGCAAAAATCTGAAAGATGTGATGGATCGCGTGGTATCGGATAAAAGCCATGTCGTGATAACGCGGCAGAAGGCCGAGTCTGTCGTTATGCTTTCCTTGTCCGACTGGAATGCGCTGGAAGAAACCGCCTATCTCCTCGCTTCACCCGCTAACGCCAGGCGGTTGCGCGAATCCATCGCGGATTTCGAGAATGGTGGCGGTACCGAACGCGAACTGATCGATCCTTGAAAATTGTCTTCAACGAGCAGGGCTGGGAAGATTATCGCACCTGGCAGGAGGCCGATCCCAAAGTGCTCAAGCGGCTGAATGGCCTGATCGAGGAATGCAGGCGCTCACCGTTCCGGGGTACCGGCAAACCCGAACCGCTGAAAAACGAACTCCAGGGCTGGTGGTCAAGGCGGATCACAAAAGCGGATCGCTTGATCTATCGTGTGACGGGCAAGGAAAAAGAGCAGCGGTTCGAGATTGCGCAGTGCCGCTATCACTATTGATGCGCGGCTATTAACTGTTTTGCTATGTTTAAGATTCGCGCTTTTCCGGGAAAATCCTCGGCGATCCATCGCTCCTGGATCTCATGCAATAACTGCGCGACTTCCGGTCCGGCCTCCACGCCCATTGCGATTAGCTCTCCGCCCTTTAGCGGAAAGTGCGGGGGCGGGTTGGCGATCTGGCTCTCCAGTGCTTCGGCGATTGCTGCATCGTCCGCATCGGAAAGCAGCAGTTTGTCGGCGGCGGATTCGGGGCCGTGGCGATAGGTGGTTTCGCGGGGACAGGTGGCGTCTTGGGCTGAGCGGGTGGCGGCGTCGGCGATGCGCTGGCGCTGGGCCTTGCTGAGTTTCAGCCGCGTCGCGATGGCGCGGGCGGTGTCCGGGTCTTGCGGCAGCAGCGCGGCGAAGCGGAGGATGGCTTCGGGGGTTATGTCCATCGCCTGTTCGCGCGCGATCAAGCGAGAGAGGACTTTCCAGCCATCGATTACGACTTCCGGCAACACTGGTGCGAAGATGCCGTGCCCGATCATCAGTTTCACCGTCGCGGACGGGTCCGGCAGGACAAGCATCTTGAGCAGCTCGTCCGCAATGCGTTCGCGCGAGAGGGCCATCATGTCGTTTGCGCGCGCCGTCACCGCTTCCAGACCCGCGGCGTCCGGTTCACCCTCGCCAAACCGCGCATGGAAGCGGAAGAAGCGCAGGATGCGCAGATGATCCTCGGCAATGCGTTTGAGCGGATCGCCGATAAAGCGGACGCGGCGCGCCTCCAGGTCTTCCTCGCCGCCAAAATAATCGAAGACTTCTCCGGTCAACGGATCGGCGGAGAGCGCATTGATCGTGAAATCGCGCCGCGCGGCGTCTTCCTTCCAGTCATCGGTAAAAGCGACCTCGGCATGGCGGCCATCGGTGGCGACATCGCGGCGCAGCGTCGTCACCTCGATGGGACGGGAATTTTCGATGACGGCGGTGATGGTGCCGTGTTTTATGCCGGTGGGCACGGCCTTGATGTCGGCGGCTTTCAGGCGGCGGACGACTTCCTCGGGCGGAAAGGTCGTCGCGCAATCGACATCCTTCACCTCAAGCTCCAGCAGCGTATCGCGCACCGCACCCCCAACGAAGCGCACATTCCCGCCCTCGGCATCCAGCGCCGAAATTAGCGCGTCCATTCCCGGCCAATTTCTCCATTCGGCGTTGGGCAGTTTCATATCGCAATCGCCCTTATCCGATTCGCCAGATTGAGAATAATCGCCGCTGTCACGCCCCATATTCTGTGCTCCTCCCAAAGCATCTCATGATAGGTGCGCGCGCGGCCTTGCCACTCGACCTCATGCCTGTCGTATCGCGCGGGATCGAATAGCGTCTCGAAAGGCACGGTGAAAATCGCCGCGACTTCGCCTTCTTCCGGGTGCAGAGCCAGCCCCGGCGGAACTACGCCGATCACCGGGGTAATGTGAAATCCCGTGCCGGTCAGATACAAATCGGTCGTGCCGATAATCTCCACCTGCTCGCGTGGCAGGGCGATTTCTTCCTCGGCCTCGCGCAGCGCCGCATCGACTGGTCCCTCATCGCCGGGATCGATCTTGCCGCCGGGAAAGGCGACCTGGCCGGCATGGCTGGGGAGGTGTTCGGTGCGCCGGGTCAGGATGACGCCGCGCTCCGGCTCGTCGATAATCGCAATCAGCACCGCAGCGTCGACGCTGTCCCTGGCCAGATCGGCATCGTCGAGATGGCTGTCGGCATTCTGGGCATCGATCCCTCGCGCTGCATCCAGCAGCGCCCGCATTTCATCGGCGAGACTCATTCCACTTCCTCCAGCGGAAACCACACGCCACTGCTCCACAGACCGAGCGGGTTCTTGTTCTCCGCCATCGCCAGTTCCACCAACTCGTAATAGACGCTGCGCCCGACCAGCGCCTCGAGCCCGCCGCGCACATGGAGATAGGGCAGGGGGCCATCGCGGCTGTCGCGCAACTGGATCGGGTTATCTTTTCCGGCCACGATCAGGTCGCCGGTATTGAGCCGGAACGCCAGCGTCCGCTCCTCGCCCGAACCCTCGCTCTTCAATTCGACCGCCACGAACGGCGCATCCTCCACCTCGATAGCCAGTGTCTCGCCGGGCGTGACCAGCACATAACTGCTATCCTCCTCCCGCCGCAGGATTGTCGAGAACAGCCGCATCAGCGCCACGCGCTCTATCCGGCCGCCCTCATGCCACCATGTTCCGTCGCGCGCGATGCGGACATCGATGCTGCCCTCGCGTTTCGGATGCCATCTCTCCACCGGCGGCAGTTTCACGTCCCCGGCCAGCGCCGCGATTTCGTCGAGAGAGAGGGAGCTTAAATCGCCGGGTGGTTGTGCCATGGCCGACAGTTAGGCCCTCACCGGCTTCAGTGCAAAATGCGCCGGGCCGAGCACACCCGTCTCCGGCCATTCGCTGCCTTCCGCCGCCCGCAGCAGTATCCGGTGTGGCTCGACAGGCCCGGGCAGTGCCCAGCCGCGCGCGAGGCCCGAAACAAAGCCGAAAAACCGCTCATAATAGTCCGGATCGCCGATCATCATGGCGGAAAGTTTGCGGGTATCCAGCTGCTCGCAGACCGCGTCGGTCAGCATCTGGCCGATGCCGTGACCCTTCGCTTCGGGCAGGACAGCCACCGGGCCGACCATGACCAGCCTGAACGAGGTGCCGTCAGGCTGGGCCAGTGCCACAGGCCAGCTTTGCGCACTGCCGAGAAGTCCGTCTTCGCCCATTGCTGCGAAGGAAAGCGCGGACAGCGACTGCGCCCCCTCGCGCACCCTGTATGCCGTACGTCCATGCCGGTTGCGCCCGAACGCCGCGTCGAGCAGTCTTTCGACCGCATGCGGATCGATTTTCGACAGGGGAACCAGTTTCGCCACGTTTGCTCTTCTAGGGTTTTCGTCATTTACCTTGCGGCCCGCGCCGCTTAGCGGTTTGCCGACAAAGGACAAGCGCGAATCATGCGCGGTCCGCAGATCGACGGGAATGACGATGGCAGGATTTCAGGAAGACCGGTTGCAGCTGCATGTCCGCAATGTCGAGATACCGGTGCTGACCGGCATCTATTCCGAAGAGACGAAGCTGCCGCAGCCGCTGCGTATTTCGGTCACCGCCGATCTCGATGTCGCCGGGCCGTTCGGACCGGACACGCCGCTCAGCGAATCGAAAAATTATCTCGATCTCAAACACGCGATGACCGACGCGCTGCCGACCGATGTGCATTTCAAGCTGGTCGAGGCGGTCGCCGAACATATTTGCGCAACCCTGATCCTGCAGGACCGGCGGGTGCGCCGGGTGGAGGTTGAGATTATCAAGCTGGCGATATCGGAGAATAGCGAGGATATCGGGATAACGATGGTCAGACATCGGCAATGAAGCTGGCGCTGGTCACGGGAGGGTGCAGGCGGCTGGGCGCGGCGATCGCGGCGCGGCTGGCG
>JBGTHW010000153.1:0-4297 GCA_041746035.1 Parasphingopyxis sp. | reverse complement strand
TGTCGGCGCGGCATCGGCCATGGCGGGGTTGGAAGCCGGGGCGGTGGCGCTTTTCTGGATATCGAGCATCGTTATCATGTAGGCGGGAGGGCGATGCGAAACAATTGCCGCTGCCTGCCGTATTGCCAAGATAAGACAGTTCGTTTAGCTAGCCGTATCGCAACAAGAGATATCGACAGTGAAATATGCAATCCGGCTCAAATCTATCGCAGCTCTTCTGGTCTTGCTGGTGCCGTCGTTGGCCTCTGCGGCGACCGGTGGTTTCGATCCGGAGATCGCCACCCGTGCCTATCTCGATATGTTGGAGGGCGCAGCACGCGAGCAGTCCGATGCCTATTTCGAAGGCGGATACTGGCTGATCCTGTGGGGTGCGCTGGTCGCGATAGCGAGCGACTGGATATTGCTGCATTTCCGGCTTTCCGCGAAACTCCGCGACTTCGCCGAGCGTATCGCCAAACGCCGCTGGCTGGTTCCGGCACTTTATGCGGTTCCCTATGTCATTGTCTCGACGCTGATCCTCGCACCGTGGTCGATCTATACCGGCTATATCCGGGAGAAGCAGTATAACCTGATGAATTTGAGCTTCGCGGAGTGGCTGGGCGAGCAGGCCATCGGGCTGCTCATCGGCATTATCGTTCTGTCCCTTTTCCTGTTAGTGATTTTCGCGGTTATCCGCCGCGCACCGCGCAAATGGTGGCTGTTCGGTGCAGGGGCCGCGACGCTGTTCCTGCTGATCGGCGTGGCGCTTGCGCCGGTCTTTATATCGCCTCTGTTCAACGATTATCGGCCGATGGCGGAAGGGCCGCTGCGCGAGCGTATCCTCGCGATGGCCGAAGCGAACGATGTGCCTGCCGACACTATCTATGTCTTCGACCAGTCGAAGCAGCATGACCGCATATCGGCCAATGTTTCGGGCCTGTTCGGCACGATGCGGATTTCGCTGAACGATAATCTGCTCGAACGCACCAGCCCCGAGGAAGTCGAGTCGGTCATGGGCCATGAAATGGGCCATTATGTTCTCAACCATGTCTGGATACTGGTCATCGTGATGTCGGGGATTGTCGCGCTCGGCCTGTGGCTTGCCGCGCGTCTCGCTCCACCGATCCTTGCCCGTTACGGCGAAAGATGGGGCGTGCGCGCGATCGAGGATCCGGCGGTCGTGCCGTTGCTGTCGATCATCGTCACCGTCTATTTCCTTGCGATGACCCCGGTGACCAATTCGCTGATCCGCTGGAACGAGGATCAGGCGGATATATTCGGCCTGAATGCGGCACAGCGGCCCGACGGCTTTGCCCGCGTGGCCATGCGACTTTCGCAATATCGCAAGATCGAGCCGTCTGCGCTGGAAGAGTTCATCTTTTTCGATCATCCTTCGGGCCGGACGCGGGTGCGGATGGCGATGGACTGGAAAGCAAAAAATGTGGAGAACCCGCAAATGGTGGTTCCCGAACCGATGAGCGACGAATAGGCCGATGCCGCAACTGCTGATCTTCGGCCTCGGTTACACCGCCTCGCGCCTCGCCGATACGCTGCGGGGCGACGGATGGAGCATCGTTGCGACACGGCGCGAGGCGGCCGAGAATGCGGTCGCTTTCGATGACGAACAAACCGTGCGCGCGGCTATCGGCTCGGCGACCCATATCCTCTCCTCCGTGCCGCCCGCCGAGGACAGCGATCCCGTGTTCGACCGCTATGGCGATGCGCTGGCAGATGCACCGGCGAGATGGATCGGCTATCTCTCCTCCACCGGCGTTTATGGCGATGCAGACGGTGCCTGGGTGGATGAGAGCGCGTCCATCGGCAGCGGGCGGCGCAAGGCCCGGGCCGAGGTGGATGCGCGCTGGCAGGCTTTGCGGGACGATGTCCGCGTATTTCGGCTGCCCGGCATTTACGGGCAGGGACGCTCGGTGATGGAGCGGATACGCGACGGCAAGGCGCACCGCATCGATATGGCGGACCAAGTGTTCAGCCGGGTGCATGTCGACGATATCGTGTCGGGCGTGATGGCGAGTTTTGGCGGGCCGCCGGGTGTCTATAACCTGTCCGACGATCTGCCTGCGTCGCATAACGCCGTGACCGAATATGGCTGCGCGCTGATGGGTGTGGAACCGCCGCCGTTGCAGACGATGGACGAGGCGGGGCTGAGCGAGATGGCGCGCGGTTTCTATGCGGAGAACCGGCGAGTGGCGAATGGCAAGGCGAAGCGGGTGCTGGGCTGGTCGCCGAAATATGCGGATTACCGGATGGGTCTGCGCTCACTCCTCGAAACATAACCCATTGTCATTCCCGCTTCCGCGGGAATGACGGATGCGAATAAGTCTCTGCCGGTCAAGCCTGTATGCGCAGCATTTTCGGTCGTCGCGCGCGCATAGCGATAACCAGCCCGACAATCGCTAGCGCCGCTCCGCTCGCCGCGAGCGTGGTCCAGCGATAATCCTCGAAAACAGTCGAGAACACCATCGCGATTACCGGAACCAGAACCCCGGTATAGGCCGCCTGCGCCGCGCCGATCTCGCGGATCATCCCGAAATAGATCGGGAACGTCACCGCCGATCCGATGACGCCAAGATAGACGATACCGGCGAAATAGGCGGTGCGTGGCTCGATTGTTGGCGGCCCCACCGTGATCAGCGCCAGTGTTGCGTTGAATGCCATGCCCCAGAACATGGCCCAGGCGAGCAGTGTGAGGATCGGATATGCTTTCGGCCCATCGCGCGCCTGCAGGATGTTTGCCGCCGAGGCCGACATGATGCCGCAGGCGGTCAGCCCGATGCCAATGAACACCGCACCGGCACCGACCTCCGTCTGCCGGTATTCGCGCAGGAAAAGCAGCGTGATCCCGGCCATCGCAATGGCGGTGCCCACGAGAAACCCGCGCGATATCCGCTGGCCCAGAAACAGCCGTCCCAGTATGGCATTGGGCACCATCAGCAGCGCAAACATCACCGCGACGAGACCCGAGGTTATGTAGAACTCCGCGCGATAGACGAAGTTGAAATTGAGCATAAATTGGAAAACGCCGAGCAGCATCGCCCACATCTGCCCGCGCCGATCGAGCAGCAAGGGCAGGCGGCGGAAGGCGATGACGAGAAACATCGCCAGGCTTCCCGCGAGGAACCGGTAGCTGACCGACCACATGGGTGGCACCGCGACGATCTGGTCCTTGATGACGATCCAGGTCGATCCCCAGATCAGCGAAATCAGCAGGAAGGAGAGGAGGATGCGGGGGGTCCAGACGCTGGTCCCGGTCCCTGCGGCAGCGATATCGCTCACAGGGCGGCGATGGCATCGGCGAGCGGGCGGATTTCATCTTCGCTCTGGTCCCAGCTTGTCACGAAGCGTGCTTCGCCGATGCCCCAGTCGTAAAAATCGAAACCGGCATCGCGCAGGTTTTTCGCTTCGTCCGTCGTGAGTTTGATAAAAACCTCGTTTGCTTCGCAAGGAAAAACGAGCCGATCGGGCGCGGCTTCGGCAATCAGCTTCGCGCCCGCATTCGCGGCGCGGGCGTTGGCCAGCCACAGATCGTCCTCCAGCATCGCCAGTATCTGCGCGGCGAGATAGCGGCCTTTGGAGAGCAGATGCCCGGCCCGCTTGCGGCGATGGAGAATCTCCTGTGCCTTCTCCCGCGCTTCGCCGAACAGCACCAGGCACTCGGCCGACAGCCCGCCATTCTTGACGAAACCGAAGCTAAATATATCGACGCCCGCGCGCCAGGTGATATCGGCGGGCGGGCAATCGTGGCGCGCGGCGGAATTGGCGAACCGCGCGCCGTCCATATGCAGCCCCCAACCCTTGTCGCGGCAAAGCTCGCCCAGCGCCTTCACCTCGTCCGGCATATAGCATGCCATATTCGGTCGCCTGCGTGATCGACAGCGCATGGACCTGCATCTGGTGAACATCGTCGCGGATACCCGATGCCATGCGCGTCACCTCCTCCGGCGACAATTTTGCCCCTTTGCCCTCCCCGAGCAACAGCTTCGCACCATGCGTATAAAATTCGGGCGCGCCACATTCGTCGTTCTGGATATGCGCTTCCTGATGGCAGATAATCGCGCCATGCGGCGGGCACAGCGCGGCGAGCGCCAGCGAATTGGCTGCCGTACCCGTCGTCACCCAAAGCGCGTTGACCTCGGTCTCGAAGACATGGCCGATTTTTGCGTTCAACCGCTGGCTCAGCGCGTCATCGTCATAGGCGGTATCGACATGGTTCGCAGCGGCCATCGCATCGAGTACGGGCTGACAGGCGGCGGCGGCATTGTCGGAGAAGAAGCGCATATGAGCCGAATGGGCGGCGTCA
>JBGTHW010000152.1:0-23559 GCA_041746035.1 Parasphingopyxis sp. | reverse complement strand
ACCGCGCGGCGCCGTATGTAAGGTTCGCAGACCGTATCCATCGGGATTGCCGAAAGAACGCGCGTATCGTGACCGATCTGTTCGAGCGCATTCTGGACGGCGAGCGCGTTCATCACGGTCGCCAGCATCCCCATATAATCGGCGCTCGTCCGGTCGAATCCTTTGGCCGCCGCCGCCAGTCCGCGAAAAATGTTGCCGCCACCGACTACGAGACAGAGTTCGTGCCCCTCGCCTTTCGCCTGCGCGATTTCATTTGCAAGCCGTGCCGTTGTTTCCGGATCGATACCGAACTGGCCGTCGCCCATCAGCGCCTCGCCGGACAGTTTCAGCAGGATGCGGTTATAGCGCGGGCGCGACATCGCCGTGGGGTTCTCTCGATGATGGACAGGCAATCTGCGTGCACCCTAGTAAGGGCGCGCGCCGCTGCCAAGCATTTGCTCGGGTGTTTGTGGATTAGCCTTTGACCGCCGCGGCCACTTCGTCGGCGAAGTTGCCCGCTTTCTTCTCGATGCCCTCACCGAGCTGGAAGCGGATGAAGTCGGACAGTTCGATATCCTTGCCGGCGTCCCTGGCCGCGTGAGCGATAACGTCTTCGACCCTGGTCTTGTTGTCGATCACGAAAACCTGGCTCAGCAGCGCGTTTTCCTTGCGATATTTGGCGATCGCGCCTTCGACCATTTTCTCGACGATAGCGTCGGGCTTGCCCGATTCCGCGGCTTTCTCTTTCGCAATGGCACGCTCGCGCTGAATCATTCCGGGATCGAGATCGTCGCCCTTCAACGCAAGCGGCGCGGCGGCGGCGATATGCATCGCAAGCTGCTTGCCGAGCGGTTCCAGAACGTCCGCAGCCGCCTCGCTTTCCAGCGCGACCAGCACGCCGATCTTGCCCATATCGGTTGCCGCCGCGTTGTGAACATAGGAAATGACAGCGCCTTTTGAGACATCAATCTTGCCGACACGGCGGATGCCCTGATTCTCGCCGATCGTCGCGATGTTCGCGGTCAGCTTTTCCTCGACGGTTCCGCCGCCCGGATAATCCGCCGCCTTCAGCGCCTCGACATCGGCTTCGGTATCGAGCGCGATGGTCGTGACCTTGCCGACGAAATCCTGGAACTGGCCGTTCTTGGCGACGAAATCGGTTTCCGAATTCACTTCGACCGCCGCGCCCGTCGTGCCTTCGACGGCGACGCCGACGAGACCCTCGGCAGCCGTGCGCCCGGATTTCTTGGCGGCTGCGGCAAGACCCTTGGTGCGCAGCCAGTCGACTGCCGCTTCCATATCGCCGTCCGTCTCGCCCAGAGCCTTTTTGGCGTCCATCATGCCCGCGCCCGTGCGGTCGCGCAGTTCTTTTACATCCTTGGCGGAAAAATCGGCCATTTTGAGTTCCTTCTTGTCATGCTTTCAATTGAGCAGGCAAGACCGGTGCGTGTCGTCCGGTCCCCTGTCCTCATGTTTGCGCAGCGTTACGCGTGCGCGTCGGCGATGGCGGGTTCGGTCGGCGGCACGATGGCTGCACCGATATCTTCGCCTGCTGCCGCCGCCGCTTGCTGCGATCCCGCACCTGCCGCTGTCGCAATCGCCTCGCAATAAAGACGGATGGCGCGTGCAGCGTCGTCATTGGCGGGGATCGGAAAAGCGATGCCGTCCGGGCTGACATTGCTGTCGAGTATGGCCACGACCGGAATGCCGAGCACATTGGCTTCCTTGATCGCCAACTCTTCCTTGTTGGCATCGATCACGAACATCACGTCGGGCAAACCGCCCATGTCGCGAATCCCGCCAAGCGACAATTCCAGCTTGTCGCGCTCGCGGGTCTGCTGGAGAATCTCTTTCTTGGTGAAACCCGAAGCGTCGCCCCCCAGTGTCTCTTCGAGACTCTTGAGCCGCTTGATCGAGTTGGAAATCGTCTTCCAGTTGGTCAGCATGCCGCCGAGCCAGCGATGATTGACGAAATGCTGGCCGCAGCTCCGCGCCGCTTGGGCAATCGGCTCCTGCGCCTGGCGCTTGGTACCGACGAACAGAACCTTGCCGCCCGACGCGACGGACGAGCCGACAAAATCGAGCGCCCGCTGAAACAGCGGGACGCTCTGCGAGAGATCGATGATATGGACCCCGTTACGATCGCCGAAAATATACGGCTTCATTTTGGGGTTCCAGCGATGGGTCTGGTGGCCGAAATGGGCACCGACTTCGAGCAATTGCTGCATGGTGACGGAAATGTCCGCCATGGTCTTTCTCCTTCCGGTTATACCTCTGACAGACTGTGATCGGACCTGAGCCCGACACCGGTATCTGTTCCTGCCATGTGGAATGGAGAAGCAACTAGATGCGTAGCGCGTGAAAATCAACCCTTGACAGCGATAGAACAAATAGTGAACACAACGCATTCATCGCCGATACCGCACCGTTGACGGATTTGTGGATAAGCCTGGGGAACCGGAGACGCGCGACGACGTTCCGGTTCGAAATATGAAGGAATTGTTAATGATACAGATACTGGCCGCGATATTTTTCTTCGGTGCCTGGCTGGTGCCGCTCGCGATAATCGCCGCGATGCTTCAGCAAAACTGGCAATCGATTGCAAACGCTCTGCTGGGCGGCATCGAGAGCGAACCGCTTGCGCCCGTTCGTCCGGCACGCATCAGAGAGTCGAAGGAGGCACCTTTGCCTTCGGTTCGTCGCCTTGCTTATTCCGTGCGCGCCGCTGCCTGACTTTCGCGTAGCGGAACATGCTGACGGGAATGCTCAGAACATAAAGAACGGCAACGACCGAGAGCGTTTGCCACGGGACGCTGACCAGCGCGATAATCAGGGCCGCCATACCGGCCAGTGCGCCGAAACGGACGCCGCGGCGGGGCCTGAAAGAACTCCAGCTGAATGTCGCGATATTCGATACCAGCATGAAGGCGACAAGTGCTGTCCATAGAGCGACAATATAAAAGTTTCGGAAAATCTCCTCGCCGGTCACCAGCCAAAGAAATATCGGGAGCATTGCGAGACCGGCACCCGATGGGGCTGGAACGCCAGTCAGAAAGCCCGCCGATTTATGCGGCTGTTCGTCCGCATCGATCTGCGCATTGAACCGCGCCAGCCGAAGCGCGCAGGCGGCGGCAATCGCCAGCGCGAATATCCAGCCATAGCGCGGCATCTGCTGGAGCGACCAGAGATAGACGATCAGCGCTGGCGACACACCGAATGCAATCACGTCGGAAAGCGAATCGAGTTCCGCACCGAATCGGGTTTCGCCATTCAGTATTCTTGCGATCCGGCCATCGAAACCGTCCAGCACTCCGGCGAGAACAATCGACGCGAGGGCTTCTTCCCATCGGCCCAGAAGCGCAAATCGCACCGATCCCAGCCCGACGCAGAGCGCCAGTACCGTTATCGCGTTGGGGATCAGCGCACGGAGAGGAAGGCCCGAGATCGGACGCCGGCGGGGTCGCCTCACTGGGACACTCCGAACACGCGTCCGCCTTCGCCATAGCGACCGATCGCCGTTTCCCCCGCAACCGTTTTCTGGCCGAGCGCAACCAGCGGCGCAGTTCCTGCGGGCAGATAAACATCGACGCGGCTGCCGAACCGGATCAGCCCGATCCGCTGTCCCGTGACAATCATGTCTCCGGGCTTTACCCAAGGGACGATCCGCCGGGCGACAAGGCCGGCAATTTGCGTGATCCCGATCCGTCGCCCGTCACGACCTTCGATCAGGACATGCTGGCGCTCGTTTTCCTCGCTGGCCTTGTCGAGATCGGCATTCAGGAACTTTCCCGAAATATAGACCACTTGCCGTACGGTACCGCCAATCGGCGTTCGATTGATATGCACATCGAACACGCTCATGAAGATCGAAACCCGCGTCAGCATGGTATCGCCCAGCCCTTCCGGCCCGGCAAGCTCGCGCGGCGGGGGCACATCGCGGATCAGCGTCACGAGACCGTCGGCGGGTGCGACGATGATATCCTCGTCGATCGGCGTAACGCGGACAGGATCGCGAAAAAACGCCGCAATACCGCCGGTCAGCGCCAGCGTCGGCCAAGCCAGTATTCCCCAACCCAGCCAGAAAAATATCAGCGCGACACCTGCGCTAATCGCAATATATTTGTAACCTTCGGAATGGATGCTGGGCCATTGCCAGCGAACATCGGTGTTTTCGTCCGGCAGTTTCTGGAGTTCTGTCATGCGGGCTTAATACAGCCGCCGCGGCGCGGTGACAATTGCCGTATCCCGATCCCTTCGCGCGGTTGATAATGCGACGATTGCCCCCTAGACCGAGCCGGAAATCTTCCTCCCCAGTTCGGAAAGCGATCCTGCGAATGGCCTCCAAAATCAAGGTGAAAAACCCGGTTATCGAAATCGATGGCGACGAGATGACCCGCATCATCTGGCAATGGATACGGGAGCGACTGATCGAGCCGTATCTCGATATCGAGCTGCATTATTACGATCTCTCCATCCAGAAACGCGACGAGACCGACGACAGGATTACCGTCGATGCCGCCAACGCGATCAAGGAGCACGGCGTTGGCGTGAAATGCGCGACCATCACCCCTGACGAAGCCAGGGTCGAGGAATTCGACCTAAAGAAAATGTGGAAATCGCCGAACGGCACGATCCGCAATATCCTTGGCGGTGTCGTGTTTCGCGAGCCGATCGTCATGGAAAATGTGCCGCGGCTGGTTCCGGGCTGGACCGATCCGATCGTGATCGGTCGTCATGCCTTTGGCGATCAGTATCGCGCGACCGACATGCTGATCCCCGGCCCCGGTAAACTGCGCCTCGTCTTCGAGGGTGACGACGGCACGGTACAGGATGAGGAAGTGTTCAACTTCCCCTCTCCCGGTGTTGCCATGGCGATGTATAATCTCGATGACAGCATCCGCGATTTCGCGCGCGCGAGCCTGAATTACGGCCTGATGCGCGAATGGCCGGTCTATCTCTCGACCAAGAACACCATCTTGAAAAAATACGATGGCCGCTTCAAGGATCTGTTTCAGCAGATTTTCGAAGAGGAGTTCCAGGCCGATTTCGAAAAAGCGGGCATCGAATATCAGCATCGCCTGATCGACGATATGGTCGCCTCGGCGCTCAAATGGTCGGGCAAATTTGTCTGGGCCTGCAAAAATTACGATGGCGATGTGCAGTCCGATACCGTTGCGCAGGGCTTCGGCTCGCTGGGCCTGATGACGTCGGTGCTGATGACGCCGGACGGCAAAACTGTCGAGTCCGAAGCGGCGCACGGCACCGTCACCCGCCATTATCGTATGCACGAACAGGGCAAGGCAACATCGACCAACCCTATTGCCTCGATCTTTGCATGGACCGGTGGTCTGAAATATCGCGGAAAGTTCGATGAGACGCCCGACGTTACGCGTTTTGCGGAAACATTGGAGCGCGTCTGTGTCGAAACCGTCGAAAACGGCCACATGACAAAAGATCTCGCAATACTCATCGGGCCGGACCAGGCCTGGATGACCAGCGAACAGTTTTTCGAGGCAGTGCGCGCCAATCTCGAAACCGCAATGGACGCCTGGTAAACGCCAAACGCTTCGATCATGTCCGCGAATGCCGGTAAACGCCAAAAGAGGCTAGGAAACGTGCAATGATGCATGCGGTTCAATCCGATGCTTTCGGGGACGCGCTCGTCATTCTCGGTGCCGCCGGTCTCGTCATACCACTGTTCGCGCGATACCGCATTACGCCGGTTATCGGCTTTATTCTTGTTGGTATACTTGTCGGTCCGGCGGGTCTTGGCTCGCTCACCGATCGTGTGCCCTGGTTGCAACACATCACCATATCCGATGCCGAAAGCATGGCACCCTTTGCCGAATTCGGCATCATCCTCCTGCTGTTTTCCATAGGGCTGGAGCTTTCCTTCAAGCGCCTCTGGTCGATGCGCGGGATGGTCTTCGGCATTGGTGCCGCCGAGCTCATCGGCGGAGGCCTGCTGATTGCCGGGGCGCTTTTTGCAATCGGCCAGGAACCTATTGGCGCGATTGGTCTCGGGCTTGCCCTGGCCCTGTCCTCAACCGCCCTCGTTTTGCCGATGTCGGGCACAAAGAGTGCCGTCGGCCGCGCCGCGCTGGGAATGTTGCTGTTCGAAGACGTCGCCATTGTTCCGATTATTTTCTTTTTGGGCGCGATGGCACCGATCTCTCAGGAAGCGGGCATGGGCGCCTTGGTGCAAACACTCGGGCTGGGCATCGCGACCGTGGTCGCGATGCTCATCGGAGGACGACTTCTCCTGCCATGGCTGTTCGCCCAGGCAGCGCGCACCAAGAGTCCGGAAGTCTTTCTCGCAACGAGTTTGCTGGTCGTTATCCTGGCCAGCCTCGGCACGACTGCGGTCGGGCTTTCGCCCATCGTCGGCGCGCTGGTGGCGGGTCTGGTGATCGCGGAAACCGAGTATCACAGCGAAGTAGAAATTATAACCAATCCGTTCAAGGGCCTGGCGCTCGGCGTGTTTCTTATTACCGTAGGGATGAGCCTGGACCTCGCGGTGATATTCCAGAACTGGACATCGCTCCTCATCGCCGTTGTCGGCGTCGTACTGGTAAAGTCCGTGGTCACCGGGCTGCTGCTACGCTTCGCCGGGGCGCGACGGTCCACGGCGGCTGAGGCAGGCGTTCTCATGGCCTCGCCTTCCGAGACCACTTTGATCGTGCTGGCTGCGGCCTTGCAGGCGGAACTGATACAACCATCCACCGCCGCCTTCTGGCAGACCGTCACCGCGATCGGCCTGACCATCACCCCGCTGCTTGCCAAACTTGGGCGGTTTGCCGCACGTCGCGTGGAGATGCGCGAGTTTCAGGTCGATATTCCCGGCGAAGACGACGATGGGGAACAGCGCGCGATCATTGTCGGGTTCGGGCGGGTCGGCGAGCTGGTGGCCGAAATGCTGCGGGTCCATGACATTCCCTTCATTGCCGTCGATTCCAATATCGATACCGTGGCGCGGGGGCGGCGCCTTGGCTATCCGACCATTTTCGGGGACGTTTCGCGGGGCGAACTTCTCGAAAATCTCGATCTCGGTCGGGCGAGCGCCCTGATTCTCACGATGGATGACGCGGTCGCGCTTGTTCGGATCGCCCGAAAGATGCGCGATACCCATCCGGATATCACCATCGTCGCGCGGGCCAAGGACGCCGATCACGCCGCCGAACTCTATCGCGCCGGCGTCACGGATGCGGTCCCGGAAACCCTCGAATCATCGCTCCAGCTTTCCGAGGCGGCGTTGGTCGATCTTGGCGTACCGATGGGGCCGGTGATCGCCTCGATCCATGAAAAACGCGACGAGCTTCGCAAATCGATCATGGAGCAGGGCGAACTCGACGAGCGACCCGCGCTGCTGTCACGGCGATTGCGCGATGCGCAGCCCGATTAGGCAATTTCCTTTGCAAGTGCGCTGCGGACAGCGTTCAGCGCCTCCTCCGCCTTGTCGCCATCCGGGCCGCCGCCCTGCGCCATATCCGGTCGACCGCCACCGCCCTTGCCGCCCAGTGTTTCGACCGCCACGCGCACCAGACCGACGGCATCGATTGACCCGATCAGGTCTTCGGTCACCCCCGCCGCGACACTGGCGCGCCCGTCATTGACGGCAATCAGCACGGCGACGCCAGATTCCAGTTTGGTCCTGGTCTCGTCAACCGTACCGCGCAGTGCCTTGGGATCGAGTCCCTCGACGATCTGCCCGGAAAATTTCATGCCGGAAATGTCCTCGATGGCCAGGCCCGATGAAACGTTGCCGCCACCGCCGAGCGCCAGGGCTTTTCGCGCCTTGCCCAGTTCCCGCTCGAGCTGTCGGCGTTCGTCGAACAGCTGGGCAACCCGTTGCGAGACATCGCCGGGAACCGTTTTGAGCGTGTCGGCGGTTTTTGCCAGCGCTTCGGCGCGGTCGCGATACCAGAGTCGCGCGGCTTCGCCGGTCAGCGCTTCGATCCGGCGGACCCCCGACGCCACCGCGCTTTCCGATGCGATAACAAAAAGACCGATATCGCCGAGCGCAGCGACATGGGTGCCGCCGCATAATTCGACCGAATAATCTGCATCGCTGTTTTTACCCATCGACAGGACACGGACCTCTTCGCCATATTTCTCTCCGAACAGCGCCAGCGCACCCGCTTCGACGGCTTCGTCCGGCGTCATCAGCCGGGTCATTACGGACGCATTGCCGCGAATTTGCGCGTTCACGTCGGCTTCGACATCCGCGATCTCACCGGACGTGACCGCCTTTCGATGCGAAAAGTCGAACCGCAGATGGTTTTCGCCGACAAGGCTGCCCTTTTGCGTAACATGATCGCCTAGCCGGTTGCGTAAAGCCGAATGGAGCAGGTGGGTGGCGCTGTGATTGGCGCGCAATTTCGTCCGGCGTTCGACATCGACGCGCAGATGCACGACCTGGCCGACCTCCAGCGCACCTTTTGCTATGGTCGCATGGTGCGCATGGAGACGGCCCAGCGGTTTGGATGTTTCCTTAACGCTGGCTTCAAGGCCGTTTGTATCGGCAATTGTTCCGCTATCGCCCGTCTGCCCGCCGCTTTCCGCGTAAAAAGGAGTCTGGTTGGCGATGACGATGACATCGTCGCCCGCTTCGGCGCGCTCGATCCGTTTGCCGTCCCGCACCAGTGCGAGTATCCGGGCGTCATCCGCATCGGACGCATAGCCGGTAAATTCGGTGCCGCCATGCTCTTCGACGATATCGAACCAGACAGTATCCGAGGCCGCCTCGCCGGAGCCTTTCCAGGCGGCGCGCGCGGCTTTCTTCTGGTCCTCCATTGCGGCATCGAAACCGGAGCGGTCCACCGACAGGCCGCGTTCGCGCAGGGCGTCTTCGGTCAGGTCGTAGGGAAAGCCGTAAGTGTCATAGAGTTTGAACGCGGTGGCTCCCGCGAGTTCGTCCCCCTCGCCCATATGTGCGGTGGCTTCGTCGAGCAGTTTGAGGCCTTTATCGAGCGTCCGGCGGAAACGGGTTTCTTCCAGTTTCAGCGTCTCCTCGATCAGCGGCTGCGCGCGGACCAGTTCGGGGAATGCGCCGCCCATTTCCGCTGTCAGCGATGGGACAAGACGGTGCATCAGCGGGTCTTTCGCACCGAGCAAATGCGCATGGCGCATGGCGCGGCGCATGATCCGGCGCAGCACATAGCCGCGTCCTTCATTGGCCGGGAGTATGCCATCGGCGACCAGAAAGCTGCTGCTGCGCAGATGATCGGCGATGATCCGATGCGACGCGCTGTTTTCCTCGTTATGTCCCGCACCGCTGAGTTCGGCGCTTTCGGCGATCAGCGCCCTGAACAGATCGATTTCGTAATTGTCGTGCGTGTCCTGAAGAACGGCGGCAATCCGCTCCAGCCCCGCACCCGTATCGATCGAGGGCCGCGGCAGATTCCGGCGCTCGCCCCCTTCCTGCCGATCATACTGCATGAAGACGAGATTCCAGATCTCGACGAAACGGTCGCCATCCTCGTCGGGCGAACCGGGCGGGCCGCCGGGAATATGCTCGCCATGATCGTAAAACAGTTCGCTGCACGGGCCGCAGGGGCCGGTATCGCCCATCGCCCAGAAATTGTCCGATGTCGCGATGCGGATAATGCGCTCTTCCGGCAGGCCGGAAATTTTGCGCCAGAGATCGAAAGCCTCATCGTCCTCATGATAGACGGTGGCGGTAAGCCGGGCGGGATCGATGCCCCATTCCTTCGTCACCAGCTGCCAGGCCAGATCGATGGCGCGGTCCTTGAAATAATCGCCGAAGGAGAAATTGCCGAGCATCTCGAAAAATGTATGATGCCGGGCGGTATAGCCGACATTGTCGAGGTCGTTATGCTTGCCCCCCGCCCGCACGCATTTCTGCGAACTGGTTGCAGTGGAATAGTCGCGGCTTTCGAGGCCGGTAAAAACATTCTTGAACGGCACCATGCCGGCATTGACGAACATCAGCGTCGGATCGTTATGCGGTATCAGCGGGGCGGATGGCACCGGCGTATGGCCTTCCCGCTCGAAAAATTCGAGGAAAGAGCGGCGGATATCGTTGGTCGTCGTCATGCTCGCGATGTAGGTCAGGCGAATGAAACGGGCAAGCAACCATACGCCAAGGCGATATTAGCCATACCCGCTTTTCGGTCGCGAACTGCGAGCCTGGAAAACATAAACCCGGAATCGAACGTCGGGAAACTGACTGGATGTTTTCACCCGGTCTGTCGAACCCCTGGAAAGCAATCGGGATTAGCCATCGTGGCAAAACCCCGATTGCCGTTCATATCCGACGAATATTATTCATCATATCCATCCGCATCGGCAGTTGGCCCGGTCATCATCTCCTCGGCCACTTCCTCTTCCTTGCCGCGAATGGCGTTTTCGATCTGGTCGCAGATTTCGGGATTTTCCAACAGATAGCTTTTCGAATTTTCACGGCCCTGCCCGATCCGGATCGAATCATAGGAGAACCAGGAACCGGATTTTTCGACAATGCCGGCTTTCACGCCGAGATCGAGAATCTCGCCGGTCTTGGAAATCCCCTGCCCGTACATGATATCGAACTCGACCTGCTTGAAGGGTGGCGCGACCTTGTTCTTGACGACCTTCACCCGCGTGGTGTTGCCGACAACCTCGTCGCGGTCCTTGATCTGGCCGATACGGCGGATATCGAGCCGCACCGAGGCATAGAATTTCAGCGCATTGCCGCCCGATGTTGTTTCCGGGCTGCCATACATGACACCGATCTTCATCCGGATCTGGTTGATGAACACAACCATGCACTGCGAACGGTTGATCGAGCCGGTCAGTTTGCGCAGCGCCTGGCTCATCAGTCGGGCCTGAAGGCCGACATGGCTGTCGCCCATTTCGCCCTCGATCTCGGCCCGCGGAACGAGCGCCGCCACCGAATCGATCACCAGAATATCGATAGCGCTGGAACGCACCAGCGTATCGGCGATCTCGAGCGCCTGCTCGCCGGTATCGGGCTGCGAGATAATCAGCTCGTCGATATCCACGCCGAGCTTTTTCGCATAGCCCGGATCGAGCGCATGTTCGGCATCGATAAAGGCCGCTGTTCCTCCGGCCTTCTGCGCCTCGGCAACCGTATGAAGCGCCAGCGTCGTTTTGCCCGAACATTAGGGCCCGTAAATTTCGACAACCCGGCCGCGTGGCAAACCGCCAATGCCAAGTGCGATATCCAGCCCGAGCGAACCGGTCGAAACCGATTCGATCTCCAGCGCCTCGCGCGATCCCAGCTTCATCGCCGAGCCCTTGCCGAAAGCGCGATCGATCTGCGCCAGCGCGGCGTCGAGCGCCTTTTGTCTATCCATATTGTCTTTGTTTCCGTCCGATTCGATGACTTTCAGTTGGGCTACCATAGCTTCTCTCCTCCATAGATGCACCACGCTATTCGTTTAACGCGAATCATGACGTACACTATATGTTCTAAAAGAACAAGAAGAGAACATCATTTCTGCAAGGTGCCCTCGATCGCCTTCCGCACGCTGTCCAGCGTGAAGGGTTTGGCCAGATAGGGCCGGTCCCGATGTGCGTCCGGCGGGTCGTCAGGGTGACCGCCGCTCGATAACACGAACCGCAGCCCTGCCCGGTCGAGAGCGTCGGCTACCGGCCAGCTCTCCCTCCCGTCGCGCAGATTGATGTCGAGAATGGCGACATCGAAACCGCCCTTGCCTGCCTCCACAAGAGCTTCATCGACGGTTTCCACGCAAGCCGTAACCCGATGGCCGAGCGTTTCGACAAAATCCTCGAGCATCATCGCGATGAGCGGCTCGTCTTCGACGATGAGTATCCTTGCGGTGTTCATTTTTCTCCCCCGCTCTTGCCCCGAACCCTCGGTGGAAACTCTTCAGACAATTCCCTTAGCACGTCATTCTGCCTTGCTGCTCAACACTGCCCGGACTGCTTCGGCGAGTTGCTCCACCGAAAAAGGCTTGGGCAGAAAATGGACGCGCTCGAGATCGATCGATTTGCGGATCTGTTCTTCGGCATAGCCCGACATGAAGAGGACCGGAATATCGGGGAGCGTCACGCGTAATTCGCGTGCCATCGCCGGGCCGTCCATTCCCGGCATGACGACGTCGGAAACGATCAGATCGAAATCATGCTTTTTCCCGATAATCTCCAGCGCGCGTTCGCCGTCCTCCGCCGTGGTTACATCATACCCCTGCCGTGCCAGCGCCCGTTCGGCGACGGCGCGCACCATGTCTTCGTCCTCGACGACCAGTATATTGCCGCTGCCCCACAATTCCGCAGCCTTGCTATCGGGCCGCTTCGGATTGGTTGCAAGCGTTGCGGCTTCGGGCTGTTCTCCGCGATGAACGGGAAGATAAAGCGTGAAAATCGTGCCGCTGCCGATCTCGGAACTGGCGAAGATGAAGCCACCCGACTGTTTGACGATGCCATAGACGGTCGAGAGGCCAAGGCCTGTCCCCCTGCCCACTTCCTTGGTCGTATAGAACGGTTCGAATATCTTGGACAGCGCGTCCGGGGCAATGCCGGTGCCGGTGTCCGTCACCGAAAGCGCCGTATATTCGGCAGCCGGCATGATGTCGGTCGGCATGGCATCGACCTCGGCGGCCGATACCGCAAAGGTTCGGATGGTCAGCGTCCCGCGTCCGTCCTGTGCTTCCATCGCATGACGGGCATTCACGGCGAGATTCACGATAACCTGTTCGATCTGGCCGGGATCGGCGCGCACCGGCCCGAGATTCCGGCCATGATGCGTGGAAAGCTCCACCGTTTCGCCAAGCAGGTGTTTGAGCAGGTGCGATACTTCGGAGACAATGTCCGGCAATTGCAGAATTTGCGGCCGCAGCGTTTGCTGGCGCGAAAAGGCGAGCAATTGCCGCGTCAGGCCTGCGGCACGATCGGAATTCTGCTTGATCTGCTGGATATCGTCATAATCCGAATCGCCGGGGGAATGGCGCATCAGCATCAGGTCGCAATGGCCGATGATGGCGGTGAGAATATTGTTGAAATCATGCGCAACGCCGCCGGCGAGCTGACCGACCGCTTCCATCTTGGTTTGCTGCGCCACCTGCCGCTTGAGTTTTTCGTCTTCGCGATTATCCTTGAGGCCGAGCAGAACGGCGGCTTCGCCGAGGCCCCGCGCACCCGCTATGGTCAGAGCGACGGACTCTTCAGGATTGGTTTTCAGGCGCACGGCAATATCGGTGGATGTCGCCGTCCCGCTGGCGAACCGCCGGACGGCATTGGCGACGGCGGCCTTGTCCTCATCGACAACAAGATCGCCGGGATAAATGGCACGCGCGCCGTCCTCGAGCCCGGCAGCACTGCGGAATGCCGTGTTCATGAACTGAAACCGGCCATCGCGTTCGGCAAGCGCTAGACCGAGCGACATCATTTCCAGCAATGCATGGATATGCCCGGTCTCGGCCCCCATACAGATGGCGGACCCGCCGGTTTCATCGAGCAGAAAAAAGAGCATGGGACTCGCCTTGCTGCTATGTTCCTCGAGCGGCGACTGGACCAGCCGAAGCGCCGTGGCGTCATCTTCTTCGCGTTTCAGGCGGACGATGCCGTCCTCGCCGGTGGCAAGCAACTCCATGAATTTGCGACCGCGCAGTCTTTCCTGCGCCGATCCGAGTGCCCGCTGGCGAAATACGCTGTTGCCGGCGATCATCCGGCCATCGCTATCGACGAGTGCCGTCATTACGCCTGCCCGCCCGATGGCACCGCCGCCCTCGCCTTCGATCAGCTTGCGCGCTTCGCCGACCAGGTCCGCAACGATCGTCGGCTGGAATCGCCAGACTAGGAAGTCGCCTTTCTCCCCGCCGCGTTCGACAATCGCGTCATAGACTCCACGCGGACTTCGCAATGCCGCCGCCTCGCCGCGCCCATCCCGCCAACCGGCCCTTCCCGCCGCGGTCAGCCGCGTCGATTCACCGCCTGTCAATTCGAGTCCGGGGGGCGTTGGTGAACCCGCAAATTCCTTTTCGAAGCAGCCGTTCGCTGTGACCAGCTGGCCGTTCCGATCGGTAATCGCGACGGGTATATCGACACCGGCAATCGCTGCATACATAAGCGCGCGGTCCGGCGCCCTGTCGGTGTCGGCTTGTGCGGGTCTGAACCTCGCCCAGATCAGCGTCACGCCTGTGGCGGTCAGGAAGAAGGCGGCAAAGCCGACCGCAAAGAGCGGGCTTTCGAGAAAAAACATCAGCAGCAAGGCCGACGCAATTCCGGCGAGAACGACCGCCGCCAATATTGCGCGATCGACGAGCAGTTTCCGCTCCGTTCTGCCGCCGGAATATGCAGGTGCGAGACTTGCCATTCGTTTGCTCCTCAGACTGCTCGCAGCGCCTTGCGCCTGCGCCATTTGCGGGCGAGGCGAAAGCGCCAGAACCACGCCGCCAACAGATAGGCGATCGCACCTGAAAGCAAGGCGATGATCAACAGCCCGCCGATCAGCGCGGGCGCGGCATCGGTCGCCAGCCAGGCAGCCCATTCCGAAAAACCTGCGTCTTCGCTTACCAGCGCCCTGAAACGCGATGGATCGGCATCGAGGCCGAAGACAGTATTGCCGACGAAAACTGCGGCGATCAGGATGAACGGCGTCGTGACGGGGTTGCTGGCAAAGGTCGCGGCGACGGCAACCGGGATATTGGCACGAAACGGCAGGGCGAGCAGCGCGGAGCAGATAATCTGCAGCCCCGGTATCATGACGAACAGGCCGACGATCATGCCCAGCGATGCGCCGCGCGGCACCGAACGGCGGGTGAAACGCCAGAGCTCGGGACGCGTGACCCGTTTGGCGAAAGGTCGCATGAAACGGTTGCGCGCCAGCTCCGCGCGAGACGGCGAATGCTTGCGCACCCAGCGGACGAACGGACCGGCTTCCCTTTTTACACGAAGTTTAGCCATTTTCGCGCATCAGCCGACCCTGTTCCCGCTTCCAGTCGCGCGCCTTCTCGGTGGCGCGCTTGTCATGCGCTTTCTTGCCTTTGGCGATGGCGAGTTCGACCTTGGCACGGCCCCTGCCGTTGAAATAGATCGACAGCGGCACGAGCGTCATGCCCTTGCGCTCCACGGCCCCGCGCATCTTGTCGATCTCGCGTCCATGGACCAGCAGCTTGCGGCGGCGCTTGGGATCGTGATTATGGCGGTTCCCGTGGCTGAATTCCGGGATATTGGCATTGACCAGCCAGAGTTCGCCTTCCTCCACCGCCGCGTAGCTTTCGGCGATGGAGCCTTCGCCGAAACGCAGCGATTTTACCTCGGTGCCGGTGAGCGCGATGCCGGTCTCGAATTTTTCCTCGATGGCATAATCGTAGCGCGCGCGCCGGTTCTCGGCGACGGTTTTCACTTTGTCGAAGGTTTCGGGACGCGGGCGGGCCATGGCTCTACTGTATTCTGACGATCATGGACTAGCATTCGCCCAAGCCCACAATCCATAGAGTGCCGCGAGCCAAATGGCCACGATCAGAATTGCGGTAATGTGGCTTTTCGGTCTGAGGCCCAGGCTTTCTGCTTTGCGACGATAGTTTTCCATCATGTCCTCCGGGATCAGGCGGGTCGCTAGCATTATTCCGAACGGCACGATGAGAAGATCGTCGGCATAGCCCAGAACAGGAATAAAATCCGGAATCAGATCGATAGGACTCAACGCATAGGCAGCTGTTGCGCTGGCAACCAACTTTGCGAGCAATGGCGTCTCTTTAGAGCGCGCGGCAATCCAGAGCGCCAATATGTCGCGCTTAAGACGCCTTGCCCAATCTGCAATCCGCTTGCCGAGCGCCATTATTTCCTCATTCGAATGCCGACCTCTTTATAACAGCCCGGCATGAGCGAGGGCTGAATCGATCTTCGCCTGCGCCTCTTCGGACGGCCAGGTCATCGGCAGGCGCAGGCCGCCGGGGAAGCCGGGGCGCAATTTGTTCAGCGCATATTTGGCCGGACCGGGCGAGGCGTCTGCGAACATCGCGCCATGCAGCGGATAGAGTTGGTCGTTGAGTTTCAGCGCATCCTTCCACTTGCCCTTGGCGCAGGCCTTCTGGAATTCGGCGCAGAGCTTCGGCGCGACATTGGCGGTGACCGAGATACAGCCTTTGCCCCCCATCGCCATGAAGCCGAGCGTCAGATAATCGTTGCCTGAAAGCTGGCAAAAATCCGGGCCGCAGGCGGCGCGCTGGGCGCTGACCCGGTCCATATCGGCGGTCGCATCCTTGACGCCGATAATGGTCGGAAATTTATGCAGCCGACGCATTGTTTCGACCGAAATATCCGAGGCCGTCCGGCTTGGAACATTGTAGAGCACAATCGGCAGATCGCATTCCGACACCAGCAGTTCGAAATGCTTGTAGATACCGTCCTGGTTAGGCTTGTTATAGTAAGGCGGTACGACCAGCCCGGCATCGACCCCGAGTTCTTTCGCCTTCTGCAAATTCTTCAGCGCGTTGCGGGTATCGTTCGATCCGCAGCCCGCGATCACCGGCACACGCCCGGCAGCCTGTTCGACGCACACCCGCACGACCTCGAAATGCTCCTCGAAGCTCTGCGTTGCCGCTTCGCCCGTCGTTCCGCAGGGAACAAGCGCGCTGCTGCCCTCATCGATCTGCCAGTCGATGAAACTCCGATAGGCGTCTTCATCGAACGTTCCGTCGCGAAACGGGGTGACCAGAGCCGGTATCGACCCACTGAACATCGATTTCTCCCTTCACCTTCGATGCGTTGCGCGCCATAGGGCGCGCAATTGCACGGTGCCGTTCAGCGCCAGATAAGGATCGACCAAGCATAATGTCCAGCATGATAAAACGCACAATCGCACTTCTCGCCCTTTCGACGGCAACAATCGCCTCCGCGCAATCGCTGACATCCGAACAGCGCGCCTGGTATGCCAACCGGCTCGGCGTGTCGGGCGCGCCGCCCATCGGATCGGTGCCGCGTGCCGATCCGCTTGGCGAAGCGATCCTGCAATGGAACCGGCTGCAACAGAGCGACAGTCTGCCCTATAATGATTATGCGAGCTTTCTGGTTTCGCACCCCGGCTGGCCGGGCGAAACCCGGATGCGGCGTCTCGCCGAAAGCCAGCTCGATCCCAACAATTATTCGCCGCCTTCGGTGGTGGCGTTTTTCGAGCGGTTCGCCCCGCTCACCGCATCCGGCGCGGTGCGCTATGCAACGGCGCTGGCCGGCACGGGCCGCAACGACCAGGCGCAGGAATGGGCGCGGCGGGCCTGGCGGATGGGCTCGTTCAACCGCTCGACGCGAACGCAGGACGAAGCCGCGATCCTGTCGCGCTTTTCCGGTGCACTCACCCCCGCCGATCACGATGCGCGGTTCGATCTGCTGATTTGGGAAGACGATACCGATTCCGCCGCGCGTGTGCTGTCGCTGACATCGCCCTCGAATCGCGACGTGAATTCGGTCGCCTTGCGGCTGGCCGCGGGAGCGGATGCCGAATCGGGCGCGGGCATGACCAATGCGGCCTATGTCGCGGAACGCGCCCTGTGGCTGCGCAATAACGGGCGCTCCATCGAAGCCCGCTCGCTGCTGGCGAACCGTCCCGCCCTGCGCGACCGCCCGACCAATGTCGAGGAATGGTACGAGGTGCTGCTGCTCAATGCCCGGGCGGCAGCGAACGACAATCAGTGGAGCGTCGCCTATAATATCGCCAGCAAGGTCGACGACGCGTTCGAATCGGGCACCGATATCGCCGATCAGGAACTGGGTGTGCGCGACGACTATACCAGCCTTGTCTGGCTCGCCGGGACGACGGCGCTGTGGGAACAGCGGCAACCGGCGCAGGCGATCGGGATGTTCGAACGCTATGGCCGCGCCGCGCGGTCTCCGCAGACCCGCTCCAAAGGGTTTTACTGGGCGGGGCGCGCCGCCGAAGCCGCGGGCCAGCGCGATCAGGCCAATCGTTTCTATGAGGAAGCGGCGGAATATTACGACTTTTTCTATGGCCAGCTCGCCACGGAACGCCTGGGCCGCCAGCTTGCGGTGCCCCGCGTCGAACCGGTTTCCTTCGATGCCGGTGCACAGCAAGCCTTTAACCAGCGCGAAATCGTTCGCGCCATACGCATGCTCGGCGAACTGGGCGCACCGCAAACCCAGACCACTTTCCTGCGCGAACTCGCAGATTCGGCAGAAAGCGAAGCCGACCATCGGCTGGCCGCCCAGCTATCGACGCAGATCGGTCGTCCGGACCTCGCCGTGATGACCAACCGCAGTGCACGGGTGCAGGGATACGATGCCTATGATTATGGCTATCCGACGGTGCGGATGCCGGGCGGAACAGAGCGGTTTTTTACGCTGGTTCACGCCATCGCGCGGCAGGAAAGCCAGTTCGATATTCGCGCTATCAGCCACGCCGGAGCGCGCGGCCTGACGCAGTTCATGCCGGGAACCGCGCAGGAGGTATCGGCACAGATCGGCGAAAGCTACAGCCCGAGCAGGCTGACCAGCGATCCTGACTATGCCGTCAGGCTGGCAACCCGCTATTATGGCGATCTTCACCGCCGCTGGGGCAATCACGCGCTCGCTGCCGCCAGTTACAATGCCGGGCCGGGCAATGTGAATCGCTGGATCAGGGAGAATGGAGATCCGCGGACGCCGGGTGTCGACATTCTCCAATGGATCGAGGAAATCCCGATTTACGAGACGAAGAATTACGTTCAGCGGGTGCTCGAAAATATGGTGATGTACGATCTGCTCAATCCGCAGCGCGCCTATAATCCGCCCAGTCCGACCCCGATCTCCCGCTATCTGGGCCGGAACCCGAACTAGGCCGGGTGTCCGACGCGCCGAATTACATCACGCCCGAGGGCTATCGGTCACTCAAGACCGAATATGAGCGGCTCTTTTCCAAAGACAGGGCCGAACTGGTGGAAATCATTAGCTGGGCCGCGGGCAATGGCGACCGATCGGAGAATGGCGATTATATTTATGGCCGCAAGAAACTGCGCGAGATCGACCGGAGAATATCCTTCCTCTCGCGCCGGATGAAGGCGGCGAAGGTGATCGACCCGGCGGCGCAGCAGGACCGCACCAGGGTGCTGTTCGGGGCGACGGTCACGATTGCGGATGACGAGGATGCGGAGCGGGTCGTGACGCTGGTAGGCGAGGACGAGGCGGATGCCTCGAACGCGCGGATCAGCTGGAAATCGCCGCTGGCCGTTGCACTCAAAGGCGCGGGCGTGGGCGAGCACCGGACCGTGCGGCTACCGGGCGGCTCCAAAGGCTATGAGATTATCGGGATCGATTACCCGGCTCAATAGTGATAGCCACCATAATCGTTGGCAATATGAACAAGCGCGGTGCGCACTTCATCGTCCGTCAGCCGGTAATCGTGATCGGTATCGGCCCAGCGGCGGAAGGAGATGTTGGCGCGAATGGCTTCGCGACGGCTCATCGCGTTGCGACGAACGCGAAAATTGTCGCGGACGAAGCGGCGGCCCCATTCGGTGTCGTTGAGCCAGGGATCGAGATCGTCGCGGCTGTGAAACCGGAAATCGCTGGGGCTGCGGCGGCCATAATCGCCATCGCCACGATAGCCGTCGCCGCCATTATAGTCGCGGTCGTAATAGCCGTCGCGCTCATAGCCATAATCGTCATAATAGCCATTATAGGCACAGCCTGCGGCAAGCAGACAAGATGCCATCGCCAATCCGTTTATCCCGATCCCTTTGTGCATTGTGCAGCCTCCTGATTTACACGGAATATCGCATACAATGCCTCGGTTCGGCAAACATGCTTAATTCAATCTTTCGAGCCTGTCCCCAAATGGGACGCCGCCAGCGTTTCCAGCGCGATATCGGGTTCGGGCGGCTCCATCGAAACGTACTCTTCGAGCCGGTCCGCGACATGGGTCAGCGCGGCCATCCGCGCGGCTTTCTTGTTATTGCCGTCGATTATTCTCCAGGGTGCCCAGCGGGTGTCCGTGCGGTCGAACATGTCCTGCATCGCCGCCAGATACTCGTCGCGCTTCTCACGATTTCGGAAATCGTCGAGCGTCAGTTTCCAGCGCTTCCACGGGTTTTCGAGACGTTTGCGGAAACGCTCGTCCTGCTCCTCCTGCGTGACATGCAGGAAGATTTTTATGATCGGCGTGCCGCTGTCCTTCTGCTGTGCCTCGAACTCGTTGATCTCGTCATAGCCGCGTTTCCATTCGGCCTCGCTACAAAAACCCTCGACGCGTTCCACGAGGACGCGGCCATACCAGGTGCGGTCAAAGATATTGATTTCGCGGTCTCCGGGCAGCTTCGTCCAGAAACGCCAGAGGAAATGGCGGGCTTTGGCTTCGGGCGTCGGTGCGGATATCGGCCAGACCTCGAAATACCGTGGATCCCAGTGGCCGGTGAGGCGGCGGATGGTGCCGCCCTTGCCACCCGCGTCCCAGCCCTCGACCGCGATCACGGCGCGCTGTTCGTTGACAATATAGGCGGTCTGAATCTGCGCGAGCCGTTCCTGCAAGTCTTTCAGATCGTCGTCATAATCGCCGTCATGGCCGGCACCGGTTTCATAGTCGGAGAGGGATATTGTCATTGTAGCATCCTGCATTCGTCATGCTGAACTTGTTTCAGCATCCATTCCAGGGTCGGGAACCCGATCGTTTGCCGGAAAGACAATTCCGGCTTTCCTTAACCACGCCGTCAATTCCTATCCAGCAACCGGAGTCGCGACACGCATAAATGGATGCTGAAACAAGTTCAGCATGACGATGGGGCTAACCTGCCCCATGACGATGGGGCGAACCTGCCACCCCCTCCCCCATAATAAAACCCGCAATCCGCTCCGGCTCCTGCATTGGCATAAAATGGGTCAGTTCGGGGAGATGGATTTCGCGGGCATCTGCGAATTTTTCCACCAGCCCCGGCCAGGTCGGCGAGCGGGTGAAATCGACCGGCGCGTTGCGCTCTCCGCGGGGCGCGCGCAGGATCGTCACCGGCGTCCGGACCCGCGCGACCTGCGGATAGGGATCGGCGCACAGCGAGCCGAGATAGGCCGAGGCTTCGAGATGCGGCGGGCAGGCGAGTTCGAACCCGCCTTCGGCGCGCGGCAACAGGTCGTGCACGCAATAATCCATAAGGATGTCCGGTCGCCAGAGCGCATAGGAGGGATGGTCCTTGAGCCGTTCGAACATCTGTTCGGGCGAATCCCAGTGCGCGCGGCGGCGGGAAACCGGGTGCTCGGTCGGGTCGATATTCCCAGGTTTGGCCGTGTTACCATACAGCGACGGCTCCATGATCACCGGATCGATCAGCACCAGCCGCTCGAACCGCTCGCCCATCGGCGCCGCAAGCTGCACAAGGCAATGCCCGCCCATCGAATGTCCCGCGCCGATGATATTGGTCAGGTCGAGCGCCTCGACCAGCGCCGCCAACGGCTCCGCCGTCTTGCTCCAGTCGGCGAGGGTGTCCGGCTTCGAACTCCGACCATGGCCGAGATGATCCACGGCGATAATGCGGTGCTGCTGCGGCAGATACGCGATGACCTTGTCCCAGCAGCGCGCGTGAAAGCCGGTGGCGTGGAGAAGGAGGATGGGCTGGCCGGAGGGATTGCCCCACTCGAAATAGCAGAGGCGGGAGGAGCCGGAACCGGTGTGGTTTCCGGATCGGGTGGTCATGAATTCACGCGGAGACGCGGAGACGCGGAGGAGATGAGATTCGCGCGAAGCGCATTCTCGTCTCTAGCGGTTCCGCTCCGAAACCAATGGACCCGAGCAGCCCATTCGGGCTGGAAAATTCTCCGCGCCTCCGCGCCTCCGCGTGAATCAAAACTTACTCCTTCGGCGGCTCCACCACTCTCAAATTCAGTTCCCGCAGCTGTTTCATATCCACTTCGCTCGGCGCGCCCATCATCAGGTCTTCTGCCTTCTGGTTCATCGGGAACAGCACCACCTCGCGGATATTGGGTTCGCCGGCCAGCAGCATGACGATGCGGTCGATGCCGGGGGCCGAGCCGCCATGCGGGGGTGCGCCATATTTGAAGGCGTTGATCATGCCGCTGAAATTCTCGTCGACATCGGCCTTGCTGTAACCGGCAATCTCGAACGCCTTATACATAATGTCCGGGCGATGGTTCCGGATCGCGCCCGAACTCAGCTCGACGCCATTGCAGACGATATCATATTGCCAGGCGAGGATATCGAGCGGGTTCATCGTTTCCAACGCTTCCATCTCGCCCTGCGGCATCGAGAAGGGGTTGTGGCTGAAATCGATTTTCTTCTGCTCTTCGTCATATTCATACATTGGGAAGTCGACGATCCAGCAGAATTTGAAGGCGTTCTCATCAATGAGGCCAAGTTCCTCGCCAAGCCGCGTCCGCGCGCCGCCAGCAAGCCGAACCGCCTCGGCTTCCTTGCCCGCCGCGAAAAACACGCTGTCGTCGACGCCAAGGCCGAGTTCGGCCAGCAATTTCGCCGTGGCTTCCTCGCCGTGATTATTGGCGACGGGCCCGGACGGCGCGCCGTCCTTGCGATTGATATAGCCAAGGCCCGCAAACCCTTCGCCGCGCGCCCATTCATTCATGCCATCGAACCAGCGACGGCCCTTGTCGCCGGTCTTCGGCGCGGGGATAGCCCGAACCACGCCGCCCCCGCCAACGATATTGGCGAACAACCCAAATCCGCTATCCCTGAAATGCTCCGATACATCGGTGATTGCGATGGGGTTGCGCAGATCGGGCTTGTCCGAACCGTATTTGAGCATTGCCTCGGCGAACGGAATGCGGAAAAACTCAGGATCGACCTGACGCCCCTTCCCTTCCCAGTCAGCAAACTCCTCGAACACGCCGCGCAGCACAGGTTCAATCGCCTGGAAGACATCTTCCTGCGTCACAAAGCTCATCTCGAAATCGAGCTGGTAGAATTCCCCCGGAGAGCGATCTGCCCGCGCATCCTCATCGCGGAAGCACGGCGCGATCTGGAAATAGCGGTCGAAACCCGCAACCATGATTAGCTGTTTGAACATCTGCGGGGCCTGCGGCAGCGCATAGAATTTGCCGGGATGGACGCGGCTCGGCACGAGATAATCGCGCGCGCCTTCGGGGCTTGAGGCGGTCAGGATCGGCGTCTGAAATTCGGTAAAGCCCTGATCGATCATCCGCTGACGGATGGATGAGATGACCTGCGAACGCAGCAGGATATTCTTGTGCATCCCCTCCCGTCGCAGATCGAGATAGCGATAGCGCAGGCGGATATCTTCGGGATAGTCGGCCTCGCCTGCCACCGGCATCGGCAATTCCTCGGCCGCCGATTGCACCGACGCTTCCTCGATCACGACTTCGATCTCGCCGGTATCGAGATTGGGATTGGCCAGCCCCTCGCCGCGTTCGACGACTTTGCCGGTGATCGTGATGACGGATTCGGCGCGGAGCTTCTCGATGGTCGCAAAGGCAGGCCCGGTCACTTCGGTGACAACCTGGGTGATCCCGAAATTATCGCGCAGATCGATAAAAACGAGATCGCCATGATCGCGCTTGCGATGGACCCAACCCGACAGGCGGACGGTCTCGCCGACATGCGATTTGCGGAGTTCGGAACAATTATGGGTGCGGTATATGTGCATGGTCATCCGCGATTCCATAGCGGAAAGGGCGTTTCGGGCAAGG
>JBGTHW010000151.1:0-2642 GCA_041746035.1 Parasphingopyxis sp. | reverse complement strand
ATCCCGTCAGCCAGCCGCTTGCCGGAGCGGATGCGCATTTCCGGGCGCTGGAGTCGCTTTATGGCGCGGCCCCGATCAACGATCTGTGGACATCGCGGCTCGAAATTGTCGAGAGCGGCGTGTCGCGCATTCATTGCGAGCTTGGCGCGGCATATTACCACGCCGCCGGGGCCGTGCATGGCACCAGCTATTTCAAGCTGCTCGACGATGCGGCCTTTTACGCGGCGAACAGCCTGGTGTCGGATCGTTTTTTGCTGACTACGGCCTTCAATCTCCTGTTCACGGCTCCGATTTCGGGAGGGCCGGTCACGGCTGAAGGGCGCTGGGTGAGCGGCCATCGCCGGGTGTTCGTTGCGGACGCCCGGATTATCGATGCGGAGGGCGAAGAGATCGGGCGCGGCACCGGTACCTTCATGCGTTCGCGCATCGCGCTGTCTTCGCTCGATGGTTATCGCCAGCCCGAATGAGTCCGCGCCTGACCAGCAAGCTGCTCGTCGGCGCGATTCGCCGCCGGGTCGAGGCAACGGGCGGGCAAGCGATGGTGCTGGCCAAGGGCGATGAGACATCGGGATCGATATTGCTGGCGCTGGTCCGGCGCGGAGAGACGGTCCGGCTGCTGGAGCGGGGCTTCGGAGCACAAGGGGCCTATGGCTGGGTAACCACCGGCCCCGAAGACTGCGCCGATCCGATGGTGGTATCGAACTATCTCCAGAAACGCAGACGGTCCGATCCGGATATCTGGATTATCGAGCTCGATCATGACGATCCCGAACAATGGCTCGACGATATGACCGGCACCGAATGATGCTTTTCAAGGTTCCACCTTTGTTCTAGCTTGGCGATATGGCTGATGCGCGAGGGCAACCGGAATTGGAAGAGACCTGCCCGGCGGGGACTGCGGCGGTCGTGCGCGGCGTATCGCGCCTGCTGTTCCATCGGGGTTCGGTTGCGATAGCCGAAGCTTCCCTGCGCAATGGCCGTCGCGCCGACCTGATGGCTATCGATGCCAAGGGACAGATCACGATTGTCGAAATCAAGGTCGCGCGCGCCGATCTGCTGGGCGACCGGAAATGGCCCGATTATCTCGATTTTTGCGACCGTTTTTTCTGGGCGGTTCCCGGCGGGTTCGATCTGGCACTGTTCGAGCGGGAGGATTTACAGCCCGGTCGCGCCGGACTGATAGTGGCCGATTCCTATACGGCGGCTGTCGTCTGCGAAGCCACGCATCATCCGTTGAACGCGGCAAGACGCCGCGCGGAGACACTGCGTTTTGCGCGGCGCGCGGCGGGACGGCTGCTCATGCTGAACGATCCGCATATCGAGGGGTTCGATTAGGCCCCTAACCCGCAGTTTGTCATTCGAAAGTCGGGCCGACGGCTTGCTGCGGCTCATCCGTGCTGTTTGCCGAATCGAGAATTTCGAGGATCGCGCCCGCCCGCGTGTCGCGCGCCGCATAATCGCGGGCCGACATACCGACAACGCTATCGGCGATATCGGGATCGGCCCCGGCTTCGACCAGCTGCCGGACAACCCCGGCATTCCGCGCCTGAACCGCCAGTATCAACGGTGTTTCACCACGATCGTTCGCCGCGTTGACATTGGCTTCGATCGCATTGAGCCAGCGAATGCCCTCCGGAAAGCCGATCTGCGCGGCAATATGCATTGCGGTATTGCCCTGTCTGTCGCCGATATTGGGATTGGCCCGGTTCTGAAGCAGATAAAGCAGCCATTGCGTGTCGCGGCGCCGGGTGACGATATGGATCGCCGCCTCGCCAGTTTCGCGGTCACGCACATTGATGACCGTGGAACCCGGTTGCTCGACAATGCCGCTAACCGCGGCGAAATCGCGGTCGCGGACGCCTTTGAAGAAATTATAGGCGGCGGAAAACTGCGCCGCGGCCGGCGACACCGCAACCGTTAGCGGCGCGAGAATCGCCAGTGCGGCGGCGGCTGCAAAAAACCTGTGCGAAGAACCCGGTTTCATCGAAATATATACCCCGTTTCACTTGTCAGGCCCCGTGTAGCAGACCATGTCTGGCGCTGCCATGAATGAACATTTTTCACTCCGCCGCGCCATTCTTCTCTCCCTCGCGCTTCTTGCCGCATCCTGTTCCGGAACCCAGCAAGAGCGTCAGCCGCCGCCTCTGGAAGGTGCCGCGATCGGAGGAGCGTTCGAGCTGACCGGTGAAAATGGCGATACTGTTCGCGATAGCGATTTCGAGGGCGAATACCGGCTGATCTATTTCGGTTACACTTTCTGCCCGGATGTCTGCCCGGTCGATATGCAGAAACTGGGGCAGGCGATGCGGATTCTGGACGAGAGCGATCCCGACCTGGCCGCCCGTATCCAGCCGATCTTTGTCAGTGTCGATCCGAACCGCGATACGCCGGAGGTTCTCCGCGAATTCACCGACAGTTTTCATCCCCGGCTGCTCGGCTTGACCGGCCCGCAGGAAACCATCGACGCGGTGACACGGGAATATGGTATCTATTATGCGCTCGGCGAGGATGACGGATCGGGCAACTATCTCGTCGATCACAGCAACAATGTCACGCTCTATGGACCGGAAGGCGAGCCGCTCGCGCTCATTCCGCTCGACGGCACGCCCGAAGCCGCGGCGGAAGAGATACGGCGATGGGCC
>JBGTHW010000150.1:0-8589 GCA_041746035.1 Parasphingopyxis sp. | reverse complement strand
CCGAAGAAGCCCGCAAACTCATGGACTGGGGTTTCCGCGCGTTTGAGCGAGTCAACCTGTTCGGCAACGGAGAGGTGATCGGCGACGCGCGGGTCTTCCACGGCGAGACGTCGGGCGTTGGTGTCGTCAGCAAGGGTCCGGTCGATGTCCTGCTGCCGCGCGGCTTCGGCGACCAGATCCGGGGCCGCATCGTCTATCAGGGCCCCGTGGAGGCGCCGATCGACGAGGGGCAGGAGATCGGAACGCTGGAAATCACCGTCAACAATCAGCTTCTCCGCGAAACGAAGGTCTACGCCGCCACCGACGTCGAGGTCGGCGGCATGCAGCAGCGGGCCCTCGACGGGCTGCAGGAACTGCTGCTCGGCTGGTGGTAGGTCCGAGCCATCGCAGAAAGCTTCTCCGTGCGAATGCTCCGCGAGGCATAGCGCCACGACGCCGGATCGCGCGGTAGCGACCGTTCCGCAGTTCCTGTATCAACGAATTTATGGCCGGCAGATTCATCACCTTCGAGGGCGGGGAGGGGGCTGGCAAGTCCACGCAGATAGCCCGGCTTGCCAAACGGCTGGAGGGCGAGGGTATTCCGGTCGTGGTGACTCGCGAGCCCGGCGGTACGCCAACGGCAGAGTCGATCCGGCGCATGCTTCTTTCCGGTCTTGCCGAAGAGCTTGGGCCCGGTGGCGAGGCGGTACTATTTGCCGCCGCCCGCGCCGATCATGTCGAACGGCTGATACTGCCCGCGCTGGCATCCGACCGATGGGTCGTTTGCGACCGGTTTCTCGATTCCTCGCTGGCGTATCAGGGGGAAGGGGGCGGCCTTGGCATGGAACAGGTTCACGCCATCAATGCGCACGCCGTCGACGGCCTTCATCCCGATTTGACCCTGCTGCTCAGAACCGAACCGGAACTGGGCATGCAGCGCGCGAACGAACGCGATGGATCGAAAGACCGCTTCGGAGCACGCGATCTGGCGTTTCACAAGGCTGTTGCGGAGGGGTTTGGCAAACTGGCCGAAGCGGAGCCGGAACGGTTTGCGATTATCGATGCTTCGGACGACATCGAGACCGTTGCAACGGTAATTCAGGAAATAATCCAGGAGCGCTTGTTTTGAGGCTTTTCGGCCATGACGATGCCATTCAGGCATTCTCCGCGGCATTGAGCGACGGAAAACTCCATCATGCCTGGTTGCTTGGCGGGGGACGCGGTGTGGGTAAGGCGACCTTCGCCGATATGGCGGCGCGGCGCGTTCTGGCCGAAGCAACGTCCACTCCGGTGACAGGGAAGAGGCTGGATGTTTCCCCCGAACATCCTGCCGCGAAGCTGATCGAAGCGGGCAGCCATCCGGACCTGCGCAAGCTCGAGAGGCTGCCGCGCGAGCGCAAGCCCGACGAACTCGCGCGCAATATAAGCGTGGCTCAAGTCCGCAGCCTGCAATCGCTGTTTGCGACAACGCCGTCGATGTCCGAATGGCGCGCGGTAGTCATCGATGCGATCGACGATCTGGAGCGCTCGGCGGCGAATGCGCTGCTCAAAAACCTTGAGGAACCTCCGCCAAAAAGCGTATTTCTGCTCGTTTGTCACAATCCGGGCCGCATTCTTCCCACGATCCGTTCGCGTTGCCGGATGCTCCGTTTCGGGCGGCTTTCGGATGACGCCATGACGTCGGCGATCCGGCAGAGCGAACCGCAACTGGACGACGAGGACGTCGCCGCACTGGTTCGGGTCGGGCAGGGCGCACCGGGGCAGGCGTCTCGCTTTGCGGGTCTCGATATCAGCTCGCTGGACGGCGCTATCCGCGAATTGATTACCGAAGGCGACGAGGCCAATGGTCGCCGCAGCGCGCTTGCGCAAAGCCTTGCCACCAAGACCGCGCAGCCGCGATACGAAGCGTTTCTCGACCGGGTGCCTTCCGCCATCGCTGCGCACGCCCGAACGCTGGATGGGAAGGGGCTCGCCCACGCGATCGATATCTGGAAAGAAGCGCGCTCGCTCGCCGGGGCTGCGCCGCGCATTTCGCTCGATCCGCAAGCCACGGTTTTCACGCTTGCCGGGATGCTCGCATCGCTGCATGAACCGCGCCATGGAGCGTAACCAAAAACCCCTCTACATCACCACCGCGATCAATTACCCCAATGGCCGTCCGCATATCGGCCATGCCTATGAGGCCGTGACGACCGACGCCATAGCGCGCTTCCACCGGCTCGCAGGCCGCGATGTGCGGTTCCAGACCGGCGTCGACGAGCATGGCCTGAAAATGGCCCAGACGGCGCGGGAGCAGGACCGTCCGGTCGCCGAACTCGCCGATCAAATGACAGCCTATTTCATAAAGATGGGTGAAGTTCTTCATATCCTCTATGACCGATTTATCCGGACGACCGAATCCGATCACCATCGCGCGAGCCAAGCGATCTGGGCGGCGATGGAAGCGAAGGGCGATCTCTATCTCGACAGTTACAAGGGGTGGTACTCGGTCCGCGACGAAGCCTATTATGACGAAAGCGAGCTGATCGAGGGGGAAGGGGGCGAGAAAGTTTCGCCGCAGGGCACGCCTGTCGAATGGACCGAGGAGGAGACCTGGTTTTTTCGCCTCTCCGCCTATCAGGACAGGCTGCTCGATCTGTTCGAAAACAATCCCGGTTTCCTGCAACCCGACAGCCGCCGCAACGAGATGATCCGCTTCGTCGAAGGCGGGCTGCGCGATCTCTCGGTTTCGCGCACCAGTTTTGACTGGGGCGTCAAGGTGCCGGGGCATCAGGATCATGTCATGTATGTCTGGGTCGATGCCCTGACCAATTATCTGACCGGGCTGGGCTATCCCCGTGAGGATGCGGAGAACTACCGCAAATACTGGGGCAAGGGCGCGGAAGTCCTGCATATTATCGGCAAGGATATCGTCCGCTTTCACACGATCTACTGGCCGGCTTTCCTGATGAGCGCGGACCTGCCGCTGCCGAGCCGTGTATTCGGTCACGGCTTCCTGCTCAACAAGGGCCAGAAGGAATCCAAATCGCTGGGCAATGTTACCGATCCGCTGGCGCTGGTCGAGGCGTTCGGGGTCGATGCGCTGCGCTATTTTCTGCTGCGCGACACGGCGTTCGGCAGCGATGGCAGCTATACGCCCGAGGCGCTGGTGACCCGCTGCAATGCCGGTCTCGCCAACGATCTCGGCAATCTCGCCCAGCGCACGCTCTCGATGATCGCCAAAAATTGCGACGGAAAAGTGCCGGTGCCCGGCGAGGCAACCGAGGCCGACCGCGCGCTGATCGACGTCATGACGGCAATTCCGGCAAAGGCGGCGGCGGCCATGGAAGAGCTCGCCATCCACCAGGCTATGGATGCGATCTGGGCCGGGGCGGGGGAGGCCAATCTCTATATTTCCGAGGAACAGCCCTGGAGCGTCCGCAAGACCGATCCGGCGCGAGCCGATACGATCCTCTATCGCTGCGCCGAGGCCGTGCGCCAGCTCGCGATACTGGCACGCTGGGCCATACCGTCTTCGGCGGACAGGCTGCTCGATCAACTCGCCCAGCCCGCCGGAGCGAGGGATTTCGCCGCGCTGGAAACACCGCTGGAACCGGGGCTGATGTTGCCAATGCCAGAAGGCGTTTTCCCGCGGCTCGAACTGCCCGCCGATACACAGGGTGACAGCTAGCGGGCGAGCCACTATCTCGGGCGCATGTTTGTCGATAGCCATTGCCATCTGAATTACGAAGGTCTCGTCGAGCGCCAGACCGAGATTCTCGACGCCGCGCGGGCGCGCGGTGTTTCCACCATGCTCAATATCTCGACGCGCGAGCGCGAATGGGACGCGATCGTCGGCACGGCGGAGCGTGAAGAGGATGTCTGGGCATCCATCGGCATTCATCCGCACGAAGCCGACGCACACCCCGATATGGATACGGCAAAGCTGGTCGCCCGCTCCGCGCATCCGCGTGTCGTCGCCATCGGCGAAACCGGGCTGGACTATTATTACGAGCATTCCGACCGCGCGCAGCAGAAGACCGGCTTTCGCGCGCATATCGCGGCGTGTCGCGAATCCGGGCTGCCGCTGATCGTCCATACCCGCGATGCGGAGGAGGATACCGCCGAGATTCTCGCCGACGAGATGGGGAAGGGTGACTTTAGGGGGGTCATCCATTGCTTCACCGCGAGCCAGGATTTTGCCGAAAAGGCGCTTGACCTCGGTTTCTATATCTCCATCTCCGGCATCGTGACATTCAAGAATGCGAAGGATTTGCAGGACACGGCGAAAACGCTGCCGCGCGACCGGCTGCTGATCGAAACCGACTCCCCTTTTCTCGCCCCGGTCCCCAATCGCGGCAAGACCTGCGAACCGGCTTTCGTCGCCGATACCGCGCAATTCCTTGCCGATTTACGCGGCGAGACAGTCGAAGAGCTGGCCGGTTACACGACCCGGAATTTCCACAAATTGTTCGACAAGACCGCCGCGTGAAGCTGCGCATCCTTGGCTGCGGTACATCGTCCGGGGTTCCCCGGATCGGCAATGACTGGGGGCAATGCGACCCCGAGGAACCGAAAAACCGGCGGCTGCGCTCCTCGATCCTGGTGCAGGCCGGGAAGACGACCGTGCTCGTCGATACCGGGCCGGATCTTCGTCAGCAGCTGCTCGACGCGAACATAAAGCGGATCGATCATGTCATATGGACGCATGAGCACGCCGATCACTGTCATGGTATCGACGAGTTGCGGCAACTCTATTTCCATATGGGAGGACCGATTCCCTGCCATGCCCGCCCTCGCGCACTGCGCGAGATTCGCGAGCGTTTTTCCTTTTCCTTCACCGGTACCGGCCCTTACCCGCCATATCTACAGCCCCATGAACTGCCCGAACATATCAATCTCGGTGCCATGACGGCGCAAGTCGCCGATTTACCGCACGGGCCGGTCAGTTCTACCGCGCTACGATTCACACAAGGCAAGAAGTCCGTTGCCTATACGACTGACTTCACTGGACTTCCAGCCAAGGCCTTCGAATGCGTCGAGGGGGTCGATATATGGGTTACAGATGCCCTGAGGCGCAGGCCCCATCCGACACACCCGAATCTCGCACAGGTGCTGGGCTGGATTGAACGGGCGAAGCCCAAACGCGCGATATTGACGCATATGGATCAATCGATGGATTATAATACGCTGTGTAAGGAACTGCCGGATGGTGTCGAGCCGGGTTTTGACGGCATGGAGATCGAAATCTGATGGATCAGGGCCAATCGATAGAGCTGATTTGGGCGGTGGGGTTACTCGTGGTCGTCGGCAGCGCTTTATTAGCGCGCCGCATACCGATTGGTCAGGCGGCCAAAATGGCACTAGCCTGGATCGCGATATTCGCGGTCGGACTTTCAATCTATGCTTTTCGCAATGACTTCAAAACTTTCGGAAATCGTGTCTGGTTAGAGATAAGCCCGCCCAGAACGGTTATCGAAGGCGAAACGCTGCGTATCCGCAAATCCGGCGACGGGCATTTCTGGGTCGATGTCAGCATCAATGGCAATGAAGAACGCTTCCTGGTCGATAGCGGCGCAACGATCACCGCACTTTCGGTCGGCGCGGCGCAGCGTTCAGGCGTCGAACCCGGCGGCGGCTTCCCGATGGTGCTTAATACCGCGAATGGCGCGATATCGGCGGATCGGGCAAGCATCGACAGGCTGACCGTGGGAACCATACGCCGCGACGATATGGGCGTCGTCATCGCAGAAGAATTTGGCGGCACCAATGTGCTTGGCATGAACTTCCTGTCATCGCTCTCGAGCTGGAGCGTCGAGGGGGATTGGCTGATGCTGCAACCTTGAGCAGTTTTTATTTAACATAATATATATTATCGGGATTATTGCTTGCCGCCCCCTCATTGCTGGAAATGGTGCAAAGTTAGAATTGCTGGAAATGGTGCAAAGTTAGATGAGCACAGCCAATGTTTCGAAACTCGCTGCCATCATGGAGCGGCTGCGCGATCCCGAGCATGGCTGCCCGTGGGATGTAGCGCAGGATTTCAGGACTATCGCGCCTTACACCATCGAGGAAGCCTATGAGGTCGCGGACGCTATCGAGCGCGAGGATATGGACGCGCTGAAGGACGAGCTTGGCGATTTGCAGCTTCAGGTGGTTTTTCATGCCCGGATGGCCGAGGAAATCGGCGCGTTCGACCTTGCGGACGTGCTGGACGCGATCTGCGAAAAGATGGTGCGGCGGCATCCGCATGTGTTCGGCCACGGCGAGGACAATCCGGGTTGGGAGACCATCAAGGCGGCGGAGCGCGGCGAGAAGGGCGTGAAGAGCGCGCTGGACGGGGTGGCGAGTGCCCTCCCCGCCCTGCTCCGCGCCGAAAATCTTCAGAAACGCGCGGCGCGCACTGGCTTCGACTGGCCGGACAGTGCCGGGCCGCGCGCCAAGATCGACGAGGAACTGGCGGAAATAGACCATGCGAAAACCGGTGCCGAAATCCTTGAAGAATTTGGCGATCTGATGTTTTCGATGGTCAACTGGGCGCGCCATCTCGGCCTCGATCCGGAGGCGGCGCTGCGTCAGGCCAATCGCAAATTCGAACAACGCTTCCGGGCGATGGAAGAGTTGGCGGGCGGGACATTTCCGTCGCTCGGCCTCGATGAAAAGGGAAAGCTCTGGAACGAGGCCAAGAAGCGCAATTAATCCCGCGCGATGCGGCTTTGGAAGCGGTCCCAGTCGAGCTGCGAAAGCTTCACGGAAAGTATCATGACAGTGTCTTCAAGCTGCTGATCCAGAACATTTCCATTCCGGTGCAGCCAGGCGAGATTCTCGCCGTCTTCCAGCGGTAACGAGATTTCATGCACTGCACCGTCCCGATCCAGCATCCGCATCGCCATGTCGCCGAAGGGTTCGATGCCCTCGCCTTTTATTGCCGAAACGAGCACGACATCGTCGCGGCGTTCGGCCTCGTTCGCAATGGTTGCAAAATCGTCGGGCGCAAGCAGGTCGATCTTGTTCCAGGCTTCCATCATTGGCGCGCTCCCTTCCTCTCCCAGAGCGCCTATTTCGGTCAGCACGGCTTCGACATCGGCGCGCTGGGCGTCGCTATCGGGATGCGCGATGTCACGGACATGGACGATCAAATCGGCGGAATTTACCTCCTCCAGGGTTGCGCGAAATGCGGCCACCAACTGCGTGGGGAGATCGGACACGAAACCCACCGTATCGGAGAGGATCGCCTTCTCGATACCCGGTAGCGACACTTCCCGCATGGTCGGATCGAGCGTTGCGAAGAGCAAATCTTCCGCCATGACGTCGCTCCCAGTCAGGTAATTGAAAAGCGTCGATTTCCCGGCATTGGTATAGCCGACCAGCGCGATCACCGGCCACGGCGCCTTTTGCCGTCGGGCGCGATGGAGCGTGCGCGTGCGCCGCACCTGTTCGAGTTCCTTGCGCAGCTTCGCCATACGGTCGCGAATCTGGCGTCTGTCAGCCTCGATCTGGGTTTCGCCCGGCCCGCCGAGAAAGCCGAAGCCGCCGCGCTGGCGCTCGAGATGGGTCCAGCTGCGCACGAGCCGCCCCGCCTGATAATCGAGATGCGCGAGCTCGACCTGTAACCGCCCTTCCGCGGTTGCCGCGCGTTCGCCGAATATCTCGAGAATAAGCCCTGTACGGTCGATTACCTTGACACCAAGCCTTTCCTCCAGATTCTTTTGCTGGACCGGCGTTACAGGAGAATCGACGATTACCAGCCCTGCTTCCGCCACCCGCACTTCACTCGCCAGCCGTTCGATTTGTCCCTTGCCAAGCAGGCTCGCCGGCCGGATGTCACGCAGCCGAATCGCCTTTTTTTCGATAATATTTATGCCAATCGCTTCGGCGAGTCCGGCAACCTCGGCAAGCCGCGCTTCGATATCGCGCGCCTCCTCGCGACCTATATCCGGCAGAATGGCTAACGCGCGAATACCGCGCGTAAATTCATCTGCCCGATCGCGCTGAAAAACGCTCAAGAGTTGCCATCGGAATCCGCGCTGCCGAGATCGAGCGGATTGGCAGGCTGGATAGTGGAAATCGCGTGCTTATAAACCAGTTGCGACTGGCCGTCGCGGAGCAACAGGAGGCAGAACAAATCGTAAGCCGCCACACCGCCCTGTAGCATGACGCCATTGACCAGATACATCGTCACCTGCTCATCGTCCCGTTTGATCGCATTCAGAAAAACTTCCTGCAACAGCTTGGCTTCCCTGTCATTCTGAAACGCTTTTTCAATGTCGCCAACCTCGAAATCGCTGCCAGGCATGATCGTTGAGATCGCATGTTTATAGACAAGCTGCGACTGGCCATCCCGGCGCAGCAGCACCGAGAAATTGTCGAACCATGTGATAATCCCCTGCAATTTGACGCCTTTGACGAGAAACATCGTCACCGGTGTCTTGGTCTTGCGCAGCGAATTGAGGAACATGTCCTGAAGTATATTGACCTTATCAGCCATTCGAGGCCTCCGGTTCTTGGCGGGTCGCGGCCCGCTGGGTATCGTTGATCCGATAATCCCGCAGCGAAATGATGCCCGCCGCTTCCAAAAGCAATGTAGGTTCAGCCCGCCGCCGATTCAATTGTCGAAATGGCTATCGGGCT
>JBGTHW010000149.1:0-3133 GCA_041746035.1 Parasphingopyxis sp. | reverse complement strand
ACCGGGCGGGTGGTGCTCGATCCCGCGCAATATAGCGCCGATCCGGGAACGCTGGTCCGCGGGCAGTTGCTCGAATTCGGGCTGGATTCGACGACCCGCGAAGTGGTGGTCGTCTATGATGCGACAATCAATGGCGCGGGCGGCGTGAGAAATCGCCGCTTCGAGGCGCGCGAGCCGGTTGCGGTCGAGGATGCGCGGAGTGTCGCGCAGGCGCTTAACCGGGCGGCGAACCGGGTTGCCGTGGAAGTCTCGGACTGGCTCGTCGGGTAACTGCTAGAAAACATAATTGAATCGTCATTGCGAGGAGCGAAGCGACGAAGCAATCCAGAGCGGCAGGCAGCGTCTGTGTCTCTGGATTGGTTGACCTTCGGTCGCCTTCGGCCCGCTGCGCTCGCAATGACGGCGCAGGCCGTCAGCCAAGGCTCTTGGACGCCTGCTCGTAAACATCCTTCGACAGGTTCGGTGCAGCCAGTATTCGTTCCAGTTGGGCGCGCATCATTGCCGCCCGATCCTCGTCGAAGCGTTTCCAGCGACCGAGCGGCGGCAGCAGCTTCGCGGCCGTCTGCGGGTTGATCGCATCGGCTTTCAGGATCATGTCGGCAAGGAACGTGTAGCCTCGCCCGGATGCGGTATGGAAGGCACACTGGTTGGCGGCGAAAGCACCGACGAGCGAACGCAACCGGTTCGGATTGTCGATGGCGAAAGCGGGATGGCGGGACAGGTCTTCCACGGCTTTCGCGGTATCGTCGCGCGTCGAGAGCGCCTGGATCGTGAACCATTTGTCGAGCACGAGCGCGTCGTTACGATAGCGTTCGTAAAAGACTTCCAGCGCGGTAATGCGTTCCGGTGTTTCGGTACTGGAGAGCACTCCGAGCGCGCCGTGCCGGTCGGTCATATTATCGGCATTATCGAACTGCGCCAGCGCGATCCGCGCCGCATCGTCCGCGTCGCTCGCCACAATATAACCGAGCGCGACGGTGCGCAGGCGGCGCTGGCCCTTGGCGACGGGCGAGTATTCATACGCATTGCCGCTGGAAGCCGCATAGGTGGCGCGCCATTCGTGTTCAAGGGTGCCGGCGAGATCGCTTTTCAGGATTTCCCGCCCACTATGGATCGCCTCGGGGTCGACGAGCGCCATCTGGTCGCCGATGAAACTTTCGGCGGGGAGCAGCACGGCTTCGGCGATAAAGGCCTTGTCGAGATCCGCGTCGCCAAGCGTTTTCCGTACAGCTTCGATCACCGGGGCGTGATCGGTGTCGCGTCCGGCGATGGTGTCGATGATCGTCTCGATCATGAGCTGCTGCATCGCCTCATATCGCGCGAAAGGATCGTCGTCATGCGCAGACAGGAAAGCGAAATCGGCGCGGGTCCGCTGGCTTTCGATTGTCACCGGCGCGGTAAAGCCGCGATTGATCGAGAGGACGGGGCGCTCCGAGAGGCCCTCGAAGACGATTTCCTCGCTGGCCCGGTCGAGCACCACGAGCTGCTCGTCGCCCAGCACCTCGCCGCTCTTTTCCCCGAGCAATGCCAATCGCAGCGGGATCGCCATCGGGGCCTTTTCCGGCTGACCCGGCGTGGCGGGGACGGACTGTGCCAGCGCCAGGGTAGCCTTCGCCGCCGTCTCGTCGAAATCCAGCCGCGCCGAGACTTTCGGTGTGCCGGCTTGCTCGTACCAGAGCCGGAACTGCGCCAGATCGGTGCCGGTCGCTTCTTCCATCGCGCAAACAAAATCCTCGCAGGTCGCCGCTTCGCCGTCGTGGCGCGCGAAGTAAAGATCGCTGCCCTTGCGGAAACCCTGCTCGCCCAAGACCGTCCGCATCATCCGGATCAGCTCCGCGCCTTTATTGTAGATCGTCGCTGTGTAGAAATTACCGATTTCCATATAGCTTTCGGGCCGGACGGGATGGGCGAGGGGGCCACCGTCTTCGGGAAATTGCGCCGCGCGCAGCACCCGGACATCGCCGATCCGGGCAACGGCTTCCGATCCCTGATCGGCCGAAAACGTCTGATCGCGGAAAACCGTGAAACCTTCCTTCAGCGAAAGCTGGAACCAGTCCCGGCAGGTTACGCGATTGCCCGACCAGTTGTGAAAATACTCGTGCGCGACGACGCCGGCGATGGCATCGAAATCACTATCGGTTGCGCTGTCGGGATCGGCGAGAATATAACGCGAATTGAAAATATTGAGCGACTTATTCTCCATCGCGCCGAAATTGAAATCGGATACGGCGACGATGTTGAACTGACCGAGATCGTATTCGCGGCCATAGGTGTCCTCGTCCCAGCGCATCGCGGTTTTTAGCGCATCCATCGCGTGCGCCGTCTTCGGCACATCGCCGTCGCGCACCCAGATGGCGCAATCGACGGGTTTGCCGGACATGGTCGTGAAGCTGTCGCGGTTGGCGACGAGGTCGCCGGCGACCAGCGCGAACAGATAGCATGGCTTGGACCAGGGGTCGTCCCAGCGCGCCCAGTGCGTACCGTCTTCGCCGTTTCCGCTTTCCACGCAGTCGCCATTGGAGAGCAGCACCGGATAGCGCGCCTTGTCGGCCTCCATCCGAACGCTATAGCGCGAGAGCACATCCGGGCGATCCGGGAAAAATGTAATGCGACGAAACCCTTCCGCCTCGCACTGGGTGCAGAATATCCCGCCCGAGACATACAGACCCATCAGCTGCGTGTTGGCCTGTGGCGAAATTTCTACCAGCGTTTCGATGGTTGCGGAGGCCGCTCCAATCGGCACGACGAGCTGGTCGCCTTCGAGTTGCCACTCGCTGTTGCCGAGTTTCTCACCATCGAGCGAAATTTCGAGCAGCTTCAGCCCTTGGCCATCCAGGCTGAGCGGGACGTCATGATCGCCATTTCTTTCGATAGTCAGCGTGGCGCGTACTAAGGTCCGCGCTGGATCGATCATGAAATCCAGTGCTATATTCGGGATGAGCCAGTCCGGCGGGCGATAGTCTTCGCGCCGGATGACGGGCGGATTGTGCGGTGTCGGCGCGGCATCGGCCATGGCGGGGTTGGAAGCCGGGGCGGTGGCGCTTTTCTGGATATCGAGCATCGTTATCATGTAGGCGGGAGGGCGATGCGAAACAATTGCCGCTGCCTGCCGTATTGCCAAGATAAGACAGTT
>JBGTHW010000148.1:0-6716 GCA_041746035.1 Parasphingopyxis sp. | reverse complement strand
ACCGCCGCCCGCCCCACCTCCGGCATCGAATCCCGTCCCGCCTGCCCCCGCTCCCGCAGCGCGCGGCGGCGACTGGCGAATCCAGCTCGGGTCGTTCAGGGACCGTTCGGGTGCGGAAACCCTGTGGCGACGCGTCGCCAGTCGCTCGGCGGAACTGGGTAGATTGCAGCCTTATCTAGTCACAGCCGGGCCATACACGCGCCTGCAGGCCGGATCGTTCGAGACCGAGGCGCAGGCCCGGCAGGCCTGCGCGGCGGCGCGGCGCGCGGGTTCGGAATGCATTGCCACGCGCCGCGAATAGCGGCACCTGACGCGATTTTGGCGACTGTCTAACCGAGACCGTTCCCGAACCGGGGACCTGCCGTGGCCATCGTCACCGATATGACGCGGGCCTAGAGGTAAACCCTAACCCTCCACCCAGTCCTTGCGGGCATAGCCCTGCGCATAGAGCAGCGCCGACAAATCCCCGGCATCGATCCGCGCATCCGCCGCGTCGCGCAATTTCGGCTTGCCACGATAGGCTACACCAAGCCCGGCGGCCTCGATCATCGGCAGATCGTTGGCGCCGTCGCCGATCGCGAGTGTCTGCGAATCATCGAGTTCGAGTTTCCGGCGCTCCTCGACAAGAATGCTGTATTTGCTCGCGCTATCGATAATGGGCCGTTCCACCGTGCCTGTAAGAGTGTGGCCTTTCACGCCGAGCGTGTTCGCTATAACTGTATCGAACCCAATATCTTCGGCAACTTTATTCGCAAACACTGTGAAGCCGCCGGAGACGAGTGTCGTGGCGCTTCCGTTCGCCCGCATCGTCCGCACAAGGGTTTTCGCACCGGGCGAAATCCGGACCCGTTCCTCATGGCATTTGAGGACATCGCCCATCTCCACGCCTTCGAGCATCGCCACGCGTTCGTCGAGCGCCGCGACGAAATCGATTTCGCCGCGCATCGCGCGTTCGGTGATTGCGGACACCTGTTTCCTGAATCCCGCATAATCGGCCAGCTCGTCGAGACATTCGACGGTAATCATCGTCGAATCCATATCGCCGATCAGCAGTTTCTTCGCCCGGCCCTGTTCGGGCTGCGCGATGACGTCCACGCCCCCAAGCCCGTCGCGCAAGGCAGCGCGCGCGCTCGGCAGCTTGTGATTAAAGCGGATATCGGCGGCTTTGTCGGTTTCGATCCATGCGACCCCCGTCGGCTTCGCGCCAGCCTCCGCCAAAGCGTCCTCGGCCAGCGAAATATCGCCTTGCGTCAGCCGATCTGCTGCTATGAGCGTAGCGATGAACATGAAGGCAAACTCCGGGAAACCGAAAGTCGCGCTTATCGCGGGGCCGACCGCGAGCGGCAAGTCCTCTCTCGCGATGCGGGTGGCAGAACAGGTCAATGGCGTCATCGTCAATGCCGACAGCGCGCAGGTTTATGCCGATCTGCGAGTGCTGAGCGCCCGGCCCAGCAAAGCGGACGAGGCCGCCCTGCCCCACCGGCTGTTCGGCACCGTCGACGGCGCGGAAGCCTGCGATGCCGCGCGCTGGGCGCATGACGCCAAGACGGCACTTGCCGAAGCGACGGCAGAAGGCCGAGTTCCAATACTGGTCGGCGGGACGGGGCTTTATCAAAAGACATTGCTGGAGGGAATCGCGCCGATACCAGAGATCGACCCCGGAATCCGAACCGAAATCCGCGCAATGCCGCCGGCCAAAGCATATGGTCGGCTCAAGAAAGCGGACCCTGAAGCGGCTGCGCGGATCAATATCAATGACACCACCCGCATCGCCCGCGCGTTGGAAGTCATTCGCTCAACCGGGCGGACAATTGGCGATTGGCAGAAGCAAAAACCCGGCGGTATCGGGGACACAATCGACCTTGCCCCACTCATCCTGCTCCCTGAACGTGAATGGCTGTATGCGCGCTGCAACCAGCGCTTTGAGACGATGTTCGAGGACGGCGGCGTGGCCGAGGTCGAGGCCCTTTTGAAACGCAATCTTGACCCTGAACTTCCCGTCATGCGCGCGATAGGCGTGCGTGATATTGCTGATTTCATTGCCGGAAGAGCGACAAGGCAAGAAGCAATCGCCGCCGCCCAGCAAGCCACACGGCGCTATGCGAAGCGGCAATATACCTGGTTCTCCAACCAGTTTCTTGCCGGACGGCCACGCGTTGGTAAAGCAGAATATGATAAATCGGTGGAGCAAATAGTAACTAAATTACGCAACTAGGGTTTGACATATAACTTTTGCACCACTAGCAGCCCGGATTTCGCGCTGCTATTGCGGCGCAGCAAAATCACGAACGGATGACATAATGCCCGCGGAAAAGGCCGGAGCCGACATATTGATCGAAGCGCTGCTCGATTGCGGCGTCGATACCATATTCGGCTATCCGGGTGGCGCGGTGTTGCCGATTTATGATTCCCTTTTCGAGCAGAAGCGAATCAGGCATGTTCTGTGCCGCCATGAGCAAGGGGCGGCGCACGCTGCCGAGGGCTATGCGCGTTCGTCCGGCAAACCGGGCGTCGTGCTCGTCACCTCCGGCCCCGGCGCGACCAATGCGGTCACCGGCATTGCCGACGCCATGATGGATTCGATCCCGATGGTCGTCATCACCGGCCAGGTTCCTTCTACCCTGATCGGCACCGATGCCTTCCAGGAAGCCGACACCGTCGGTATCACCCGCCACTGCACCAAGCATAATTATCTGGTGAAAGACCCCGACAAGCTGGGCGCGGTCGTGCAGGAGGCTTTCTTTATCGCGACGACAGGACGTCCCGGCCCCGTCGTCATCGATATTCCGAAAGACGTGCAGGTCGCGACCGGCGGCTATCGCAAATCCGGCCCCATCGCGCACAAGGCCTATGTGCCACGCGACAAGCCCGATCCGAAACATATCGAGGAAGCCGTTGCGATGATCGCGGCGGCGGAGCGACCGATTCTCTATACCGGCGGCGGAATCGTCAATTCCGGCCCGGGGGCGAGCCAGATATTGCATGAGCTGGCGCGGATTACCGGCGCGCCGGTGACATCGACGCTGATGGGTCTCGGCTGCTATCCGGCCTCGTCCGGCCAGTGGCTGGGTATGCTGGGCATGCACGGCACGTTCGAGGCCAATATGGCGATGAACAAAGCCGATCTGATCGTCGCCATCGGCGCGCGGTTCGATGACCGCGTGACCGGACGGCTGGACGCTTTTGCGCCGCACGCCAAGAAAATCCATATCGATATCGACCGCAGCTCGATCAACAAAATCGTCATGGCGGACCTGCCGATTAATGCCGATGCGGGCCGCGCGATGGAGGACATCGTCAAAGTCTGGAAAGGGCAACAGCACAAGAAGGCCGATTTGCAGGACTGGTGGGCGCGGATCGATGGCTGGCGCGCAACACGGAGCCTCGATTTCCCTGAGAACACCAAGGAAATCATGCCGCAGGCCGCCGTCCAGGCTCTATGGAAAGCGACGCACAAGCGCGACCCTATCATCTCTACCGAAGTCGGCCAGCATCAGATGTGGGCGGCCCAGCATTTCCATTTCGAAAAGCCCAATAAATGGCTGACATCGGGCGGGCTCGGCACGATGGGTTATGGCCTGCCTGCGGCCATTGGCGCACAAATCGCGCATCCGAATGCGCTGGTCATCGATATCGCCGGCGAAGCCTCGATCCAGATGAATATCCAGGAACTCGGCACGGCGAGCCAGTATCGCTTGCCGGTCAAGGTCTTCATTTTGAACAACGAATATATGGGCATGGTCCGCCAGTGGCAGGAACTGACCTATTCGAGCCGCTATTCGGAGAGTTACAGCGACGCCCTACCCGATTTCGTCGCGCTCGCCGAAGCGTATGGCTGGAAAGGCATTCGCATCGAAGACCCCGCGGATCTCGAAAGCGGCATCTCGGCGATGCTCGAATATGACGGCCCGGTAATGGTCGATTGTCGTGTGTCCAAACTCGCCAATTGCTTTCCGATGATTCCCTCCGGCGCGGCGCATACCGAGATGATTTTGCAGGCTAATGAGGTGTCCGGCGAGATGGACGATGAAGCAAAGGCGCTGGTGTGATGAAAATCCAACCTCCGTTTATCCCGAGCGCAGTCGAGGGACGGCTTCGAGCGAAGCCGAGAAGCCTTATAGGTCTCGGCTGCGCTCGGCACGGACGGTGATTGTTATGGCCAGCACGATTTAGTCGTATGAAAATCCAGGCCCAAGCCTCTGAGCGTCATACGCTCTCCATCCTCGTCGATAACGAGCCGGGCATCCTGGCGCGCATCGCGGGTATGTTCACGGCGCGCGGCTATAATATCGAGAGCCTGACCGTCACGGACGTTTCCGAGGACGAGACGATCAGCCGCATTACCATCGTGACCAGCGGCTCGCAGCAGGTGATCGACCAGATCACCGCGCAGACCGAGCGGATGCCGCCGGTCCATCATGTCCGCGATCTCACCGAAATCGGCCCGCATGTCGAGCGCGATATGGCGCTTGTAAAAGTGGTCGGCAAAGGCGAACAGCGGATAGAGGCGCTGCGGCTGGCGGATGTTTTCCGCGCGCGGGTCGTCGATTCCACCACGGAAAGTTTCATTTTCGAAATCACCGGCACCGGCGACAAGGTAGACAGCTTTATCGAACTGATGCGAGAGGTCGGTCTGGTCGAAGTCGCGCGCACCGGGGTCGTCGCCATTGGCCGCGGCAAGGAAGCGAGTTAGGTTCTTATATGCGAGAAGCCATCAGCATATCCGCGATCCTGATCGCCTTTGTGTATTTCATCGCTTTCGCTGCGGCAGTGATGGCAGGATTGGAGCGCGAAATGCACTGGGCGATCGCCCTGCTGGCTTTTGCCGGTTTCATTCTGCTTCGCCTCTGGCCCGCTTTACCCTTTCTCGCATGGTATGGCGCGGATCGGGTTTTTGGCTGGCCGTGGTGGCTCGCCATCCTACTCGCCACGCCGGTCTGTATTTACATCGCATCTTATTACTGGACACGCCTCACCGACTATTTCCGACGACCCATTCAGAAGCAGGAATCTTGAACCATGCGCGTCTATTATGATGCAGATGCCGATATCGGCCTGATCACCGACAAGAAAATTGCGATTATCGGCTATGGCAGCCAGGGCCATGCCCATGCGCAGAATTTGCGCGACAGCGGCGTGAAGGATGTCGCGGTCGCGCTGCGTGAGGATTCTTCCACGCGCAGCAAGGCCGAAGCCGCCGGTTTTCAGGTGATGACCAATGAAGAGGCCGCCAAATGGGCCGATATCGTCATGATGCTGGCGCCCGATGAGCATCAGGCGCAGATTTATGCCGAAGACCTCGCCGGGAATATGAAGGACGGCGCAGCCCTCGCCTTCGCACATGGCCTGAATATCCATTTCGGCCTGATCGAGCCGCGCACCGATCTCGATGTCATCATGATCGCGCCGAAAGGCCCAGGCCATACGGTGCGCTCCGAATATGAGCGCGGTGCGGGCGTGCCCTGCCTGATGGCGATTGCGCAGGATGCCAGCGGCAATGCGCACGATGTCTGCCTCGCCTATGCCAGCGGGATGGGCGGCGGGCGCTCGGGCGTCATCGAAACGACCTTCCGCGAGGAATGCGAGACCGATTTGTTCGGCGAGCAAGCCGTGCTTTGCGGCGGCCTGACCAGCCTCGTCATGGCCGGTTTCGAAACGCTGACCGAAGCCGGATACGCGCCCGAGATGGCCTATTTCGAATGCCTGCACGAGGTAAAGCTGATCGTCGATCTGATGTATGAGGGCGGCATCGCCAATATGCGCTATTCGATCTCGAACACCGCCGAATATGGCGATTATCACACCGGCCCTCGTATAATCACGGAAGAGACCAAGGCCGAAATGAAGCGCGTGCTCGACGATATCCAACGCGGCAAATTCGTCCAGCGCTTCATCGCCGATAATCGCGCGGGCAATCCGGAGATGAAGGCGGCACGAAAATTGCAGGCCGAGCATGCGATCGAAAAAACCGGCGCGGAATTACGCGCGATGATGCCCTGGATCGGCGCGAACAAGCTGGTCGACAAGGCGAAGAATTGACGCCGTAGCGTCACCCTAAACGTGTTTCAGGGTCCATTTCCGCACACGCGCCGAAGCCCCGCAATCGAACATGGAGGCTGAAACAAGTTCAGCATGACGGCGGGTGTTTGCATGTTAGCCATTCCGCCTGTATGCCATCCCCATGACAGCGCACCGGGCCCTGCTGCTTCTTCGACCTACGCGCCCTTAGGCGTGCACCCCGTGTCGCGTGCGGCACACACGGCCTAAGGGCTTCCTGAAAACCCCAGCCATCCCGAAGAAAACAGACTATTGTCATGCCCATGCTCAAAGACCCGTCCGCCAAATACCGTCCCTTTCCGCAGATCGACCTTCCCGACCGCCAATGGCCGAGCAAGACGATCGCCGCCCCGCCGCGCTGGCTCTCGACCGACCTGCGCGATGGCAACCAGGCGCTGATCGATCCGATGGATGCAGAGAAGAAAACGCGCTTTTTCAAGCTTCTCACCAGGATCGGTATCAAGGAGATCGAGGTCGGCTTTCCGGCGTCTGGCGCGACAGATTTCGATTTCATCCGAGGATTGGTGGAGAACGCTGCCATCCCCGATGACGTCATCATTCAGGGACTGACGCAATCGCGCCGCGATCTGATCGAAACCACCTTCACCAGCATGGCGGGTGCGAAGCGCGCCATCGTCCATCTCTACAACGCAATCTCC
>JBGTHW010000147.1:0-24546 GCA_041746035.1 Parasphingopyxis sp. | reverse complement strand
GGCTGCACATGATCGACGGTGTTCGCTGGCACCAGCAAGCCCATAGCATCGCAGCCCCGGCATAGCGGCTCCAAGGCAAGGTGCGCCTTGCGTAGTCGCTTCCATCTTGCCGTGTTATATGGATAGTCGGCCATCAGCTTTCCCCGCCGATCATGGCGATGATCGCCAAGTTTTTGACCGATGCGGCTGTAACGACCGCACGTGATCGCGGAACGCCCTTGGCCTTCAATGCGTTTTCGATCTCGCGAACGGTCAATGGGCGGGTCAGCATGTCCAGCACCGTCAATGCGCCACGCTGTTGCTCTGGCGTCATCGCTTCGATTGCGGTCACGATAGGATTATCTGCCATTAGCTGCCCTCGCTCAATTCCCGCGCCAGTCTGCGCAGCGTGTGTTCGATCTCGCTCCGATTCTCGAAGTATCGTTCCGGGTTTCGCCAGTCCGGCGATAGGCGGCCAAGGTGTTTCGCAATGCGCTCCAAAGAGCTTGGGGCCACTTGGGGCCGGGTAGAACGGTTCCCGTCATGCGTATGCGCGCGCGCGTGTATGGGGATGGTGTCAAAGTGGCCCCAAGTGGCCCCATTGTTTTCTTTCAATGGCTTAGCAGGGGAGAAGTGGCCCCAATCCTTTGGCCCGCTATTCATCGAACGGCCCCGTTTGCTTAACAGATAAGCCGCGATAGACTTTCAACCCGCCCGTTTTGCCACGAACAAAACCGCGCTTCCGCAATCGGTCGCTCAACCCGCGTTGCGTCCCGGGATCGTCTCCCGCCGCCACGGCATATTCAGCCCAGCTTTTGTAAAGAGGCGTCGGCTGTTCCCAATGGGATTCGCCTGTGCTGCATTTTTCTTCGATCCATTGCCCGAATAAATCCTGATTATCGAAATAGTCATCGGTCGCCACCTGCACGATTTCCGGTCTCGACAATCCCCGCGCATTCCAATCCCGCGCCCCTGCAATTGCCCATGCCAATATCTTGCCGTGTTCGGCTCGCAATTTCCGGTCCAGCAGAGGGTCGGGATTAGTCGGCTTATTGACGAATGGCAGGATATTAAACCGCCGCTTCATTGCGTCATCGACATTGCGAAGCGCCGGGGCGTGGTTTCCCGCTATGGTCAGCTTAAACTGTGGCGTGAACGTAAAATTGTCCTGCCTCATAAAGCGCGCGGTGACGGGATCGCCGCCGGTCAACGCTTTCACCCTGGCTTCGGCCCATGCGCGGCCTTCCTCGGTCTCGCTGGCCGAGACCAAGCGCGCTCCGCGAAGCATTGCCAGCTCGGTCGAGTGCCGATCATTGCGGGACGCCGTGAAGGTCTCCATCGCCGCCGTCACCGCATAGTCGCCCATGATCGCAATAAGGGCATTGAGAAAAACGCTCTTGCCGTTGCCGCCCGGTCCATAAACGAACGCCAGCGCGTGTTCCCGCGTTTCACCAGTCAGACAATATCCGCACCATTGCTGAACGAACTTGATCGCTTCCGCGTCCCCGCTCAGGCTCTCATTCAAAAATTTGAGCCATAGCGTCGGCTCGCCATGCTCTGGTGCAACGCCAGTCTGTTTTGTGATGTAATCGCCCGGATCAGGTTCATTCAATTCGCCTGTCGCAAGATCGATTGTGCCCGATGGCGTCCCCAATAGCATCGGGTCGGCATCCCATATCGAAGCATCGACGGCGTGCGCCCGATCAGCTTGTGCGAACCGCTCGGCACCTGCCGCAACCGCCGCCTTGCTTAAGGCCCTTTTTCCGCCGCTCAGCTCCCTGCCTAGCTGTCGGGCATAGTCGAAGGCAAGATGCGTCCCATCTGGCTGCCAATGCGTCGCCGTCCAGCTAAACCAACACCCCACATCATGGTCATATTTCAGGCGGTCGCGATACTTTGCCGTGAAGGCCAGCGCGATAGCATCTTCTGAAGCTTCAGCGTTTTGATCCTGCGATACGCTTTCCCGTGAAGTCCGCGCCCGATGATTCGGCTCCGGCCTACGCGGCGATGCGCTACCGGCAAGCCATCCGCTCGCTATCGTGGAGTCCGTTTCAGCTTCACTGAGGCCGATTGCCAGCGCCGTTGCCCGCAAGTGCCGTTGGCACGATACGCCGTCCAGAACGCCGCCTGCCGCCAATTGTGCTAGGTTGAATGCCGCCGTGTTAAGGCGGTCGTTTCTCTGGCCTTCCCCGGCGTTGCGCAGCGCGCTCAATTCATTGTCGAGCGCCTTTTCGGCATAGGCGTCATTGGCGAAAGTTTCCCGGTCCACATTGTCAGTGTCCGGTTTCTTCTGCTCTTTCGGGTTCGCCAGTGCGGTCGCCAGCCAATCGGGCATCGGTGCCAGATCGAAAAGCCCGGGCGGATTGTGCCACTCATATTCGACGCCGGTTTCGTGAATGCTCCCCGGCGCGACAACATAGCCGCCATCACCGCGAATATCAGTGCCCGGAAATATCCCGGCCCGGTTGCCGACATCGCCGCCCGGATGCGCGAAATAATAGTGCAGACCCTTCGCAGTTTTTACCGCAATAGTATCGGGAAGCCCGCGCCGATCAGCCTCTGCCATCGCCTCTTCGCTATCGAGGTCCAGCACGATCAACCCAGAAACTCTGCCGGTCGCAATACCGATATTGGATTCCTTCGCGGCCCATGCCGTGACGGTCGAAGCATCGGCTCGCACCATTTGGTAGGGCTTCCATTTAACCGCAGGCTGCTTTGAGTGCAGCGGTATCGGAATGACTGAAAAGCCCAATTCGATCAGCACACGCCATTTGTCCGGCAGTGCTTCAATGATGCGGTCGCTGTCTGTCGCCAAAGTCATTGCGCTGCCCTCCGATCATCGGTAAGGTCGCAATGCTTTTCCGCCGCTATGGAAACGCTTGCCCTCGTATCGGTTCCAGCCGATCCGGGGGCTTTCTTTTGCCCCGGCGGATCAACCCATGCGTAGCGGCGCGGCCCGTCCAGTGTGAGGGTGCCGATCAGGCGCAGACGTTTCCCGTTCGTTCCATCGTAACACGGACATAACTCGGACAAACCGCTAAATCGCGGTGCCGAATTATCGCCTAGCTCATTGGAATAATTGGTCGGGGAGAGAGGATTCGAACCTCCGGCCCCTGCCTCCCGAAGGCAGTGCTCTACCTGGCTGAGCTACTCCCCGACCGATGCATCCGGGCCGCACATGCGGCCTGCTACGGAGACAGACGCGGCTCTATACGGGGCGCAGCCCCGGCTTTCAACAACAGAATGGCGGGTGTTATACCGCTGCCGACACCATGCGGCAGCGCTTAAAGTCACTCCGCCGCTTCGAGTTGCTCCACACGCTGCGGGCCGCGGATCAGACCGCCGGGACGCTTGTCCGTCACTTCGCCCTTCACGAAGGTCACCTGGCCGGACTTGATCGTATAGTCATAGCCGCGCGCCTTTTGCAGCAGGCGCTTGCCGCCCGCCGGCAGGTCGAACGCCAGCCACGGTTTTTCCAGCTTCAGATTCTCCATATCGATGACATTGATATCGGCGAGATAGCCGGGGGCCAGCACACCGCGATCATCCAGGCCGTACAGCCGCGCCGTATCATGGCATTGGCGCTTAATGGCATGGGCGAGGCTGATCGTGCCGCGCTTACGATCGCGCACCCAGTGCTCCAGCATGAAGGTCGGCGAGGCCGCGTCGCAGATCGTGCCGCAATGCGCGCCACCGTCGGACAGCGAATTGACCGTGTCGTCGCGATGCTGGAGCGGATGGAGGAAATCGAGATTGCCATCGGCATAATTGAGGATCGGATAATAGATGAAGCCCGTGCCCTCATTCTCCATCAGCATATCATAGGCATATTCGGGACCGGTGACCCCCGCCTTTTCGGCGCGCGCGGCAATGCTCTCGTCCGCCTTCGGTTCATAATTGAAGCCATCGTCCATCTGATATTGCACGGCCCAGCCATTCGCGATCACCATCAGCAATTCGAGCAGATCGCTTTCGGGATAGACCGAGTCGTCCTCGATCATCCGCTGGCGGAATGCAGGATCCTTGAGATGCGCGAGTTGCTCGTCCCAGGGCAGTTCGGCGATTTCCTGCCACGCCGGTTTGAACAGGAAGGGATGCAGCGTCCCCTGCCACGCCATGATGACGCCATTGCCGCGCAAGGCGATTTGCGCGACGATATTCGCGCCCTTGGCATTCTGTTCGGCAGTCGCGGCGATCTGCTCGTCGAGCGTCATTTCCTTGGCAATCGATTGCAGCGCGGCGAAGGTGACAGGCAAGCCGGTCTCGCGGCTCAAATCGCCCATCCAGCCAAACTCGTCCCATTCCTTCTTCATGTCCGAGGCCATTTCGAACACGCCATGCCCGACGCGGCCCATCGCGCGACCGATGCCGATCAGTTCTTCCTTGGTCGCCGTGGTGCCCGGGACAAGCTCGCCATCGACGGAGCGGTGCAGCACGGTGCGCGATGTAGAAAAGCCCAGCGCCCCGGCCCGCAACCCGTCCTCGACGATCTTCGACATTTGCTCGATGTCCTCCCCGGTCGGCACGGCCCCCGGCATTTCGCGGTCGCCGAGCACATAAGCGCGGATCGCTCCGTGCGGCACATGCGTCGCGACATCGATGGTGCGCGGCATTTCTTCCAGCGCGTCCATATATTCTGGGAACGTCTCCCAGTTCCATGTCATGCCCTCGGCCAGTGCGGTGCCGGGAATATCCTCGACGCCTTCCATCAGGCCAATCAGCCAGTCATGCTTGTCGGGCTTGGCAGGCGCAAAGCCGACGCCGCAATTGCCCATCACGACGGTGGTGACGCCATGCCAGGAGGACGGCCCCATTTCGCTGTCCCAGGTCGCTTGCCCGTCATAATGCGTATGGATATCGACAAAGCCGGGCGCAACGACCTTGCCCGCCGCGTTTATTTCCTCGCGGCCCTCGCCGGGAACTTCGCCGACCTGCGTGATGAGATCGCCATCGATGGCGACATCGGCGATGACGGGCTCGGTGCCCAGCCCGTCGAAAACCTTGCCATTGCGAATAACCAGATCATGCATGTCGAGTCTCCTTCTGCTTTACGTTTACGTTAGCATGATTTCGGTTACGACTAAAGACAATCGTCATTGCGAGCGCAGCGAAGCAATCCAGAGTCACAGGACATGTCGCCTGCCGCTCTGGATTGCTTCGTCGCTTCGCTCCTCGCAATGACGGTGTGTGTCTGAGATAAGCAGTCCAGATGAACTCGGAATCCACCTGGAACCCAGCGCCCGACACCGGCATCGCGATGCGCTGGATCGAAGCGAACGGGCAGCGGTTCGAACTGGCCGAAGCGGGAGAGGGCGATAAGCTCGCACTCTGCCTGCACGGCTTTCCAGAACTGCATTATAGCTGGCGCTACCAAATGCCACTGTTGGCGCGGACGGACTATCGCGTCTGGGCACCCAATATGCGCGGCTATGGCGGGTCGTCCAAACCCGAAGGCAAGCGCGCCTATGCGCTCGATCATCTAACCGAAGACGTCGCGGCACTGATCGATGCGAGCGGCGCGAAGGAGGTAACGCTGATCGCCCATGATTGGGGCGCGATTATCGCCTGGGTCTTTGCCATTCGAAAGCTGCGCCCGTTGAAACGGCTCGTCATCATGAATGTGCCGCATCCGATGGTTGGCGCGCGGGAAATCAGGTACTGGCGGCAGCTTCGTCGTAGCTGGTATATATTCTTCTTCCAAATACCATGGCTGCCCGAATGGCTGTTCGCCCGCAAAAACGCCGCAGCGATCAAGGGGGCGTTCCACAATACGGCTGTCGACAAGACCAATTTTACGCCCGATTTAGTGGAAATCTATGCCCGTGCCGCCCTGCGCCCGGGCGCGCTGACTGCGATGATCAATTACTTTCGCGCGCTGGTTCAGCATCGCGACGCGGTCGATCTCGGCGACGGGTGCATCGAAACGCCGACGCTGATGATCTGGGGCGAGGAAGACACCGCCCTCAATATCCGCTGCACCGAAGGCACGGAGGAATGGGTGCCGAATTTCGAACTCCACCGCCTCCCCGGCGTATCCCACTGGGTGCAACAGGAAGCGCCGGAACAGGTGAATGCGATTTTGGAGGAGTGGCTGGCGCGTTAATTCCGCGCGGCGATCATCTCGGCAATCGCCGTGAATTTCTCGCGCGGGCTACCATCGCGAGCGCGCGCATTTTCGGCCTCTTCGATTTTCTTCCAGTCCTTGAAGGTGACGATATCCGTGCCGCGTTCCGCGAGCAGCACATCGAGTCCTTCGCGACCAGCCTTACCGCTGCCTTCGCCGATATCCTCTTCGATCTTTTCGATCACGAGCGGGCCATCAGGCTTGTTCGTGCCGATTGTCCCGGTCGGGCCGCGCCGCGCCCAGCCGACGCAATAGAGCCCGGGCAGGATGCGGCCTGCGTCATTGGCGAAACGCCCGCGGCCATGTTCATAGGGTACGCCCTCGATAGGCGGCGTGCGATAGCCGATACAGCTGACGACCAGCGAACAATCGAGCGTATAGGTCTCGCCGGTGCCGACACTGCGCAGATCGGTGTCGAGTGCCGTGCGCTCGACCACCACTCGCTCGACCTTGCCGTCGCCCTCGATAGCCACCGGACTGGCGAAGAAATCGAAATCGATTATGACCGGCTTGTTCTGTGCCATACCCGCGAAGTCTCGCAGATGCGTCACCGATTTGCGCATGCCCGGTTCGAGCAGCGCATCGGCCTCTTCTTCCGGAAAATCGGCAAGATCGACATGCGGTGCGGCGCGTTCGAGTTGCCCCAGTTCGCCCAGTTCCTTCGGCGTCATCGCAATCTGGTGCGGCCCGCGCCGACCCAGCAGGGTCACCTTCTCCGTGTTCGCCGCATTCAACCGTGACAGCGCATGGCCGACGATATCGGATCCCGCAAACTCCGCTTCGGTCTTCGACAATATCCGCGCGACATCCAGCGCGACATTGCCATTGCCGATCACAACCGCATGCATGCCATCCAGCGGCGGAGCGAGATCGACGAAATCGGGATGGCCATTATACCAGCCAACTAAGGCCGCGCTGCCGATCGTGCCGGGCAGGTCGGCACCGGGGATATTGATCGTCCGGTCATGCGGCGCGCCCGTTGCGAGCACAACGGCGTCATAAAGCCCCATCAGCTCCCCGATGCTAATATCTTCGCCCACCGCGATATTACCGGCAAAGCGGACATTGTCGCTGAGCGCGGTTTTCTCGTAACGCCGCGACACGGCCTTGATCGACTGGTGATCGGGGGCAACGCCGAAACGGATCAGGCCGTAAGGCACGGGCAACCGGTCGATAATGTCGATATGGACATCGTCGCCAAAATGCCTTTGCACGGCTTCGGCGGTATAATATCCCGCCGGGCCGGAACCTATAATCGCGATATGGCGCATTGGTGGGTCTTCCCCGCTTTTTCTCTTGGCGATGTGCTAACGTCCTTTTGCGGATAGGCAAGCTGCCGGTGTGATTTCAATCACTGCGCCCCGCTATCGTTTTGTTTACGCCCGGTTGATAGGATGCCTTAAAAGGCGTATAAATACGGTCACAAAGCAAGGACAAAATCATGGTATCGCGCACCCTGGGCGGCAAGGTCATCGCCGCGGCACTGCTGGTTTCAATGTCTGTCCAGCCGGTGGCTGCCATGCAGCTTGGCGGACTGTTCGGCGGACGGTCGTCCAGTTCCGATGATGACGACAAAGGCGGCTGCGAGGATCGCGAACCGACTGTCGGGCGCACTATACTTGGCCGTGTACTCGGGCGCGCCACGCGCGAAACGACCGGGTCCATGGGTATAGTCGGGACATTTATTCCGGACGCCGAGGTCGCGAATGAACTGACCAACAGCATCGCCTGCCGTCTCGATCCCGACGAGCAGCACAAGGCCGCCGATGCGACGCTGGAAGCGACGCGTGCTGACGAGGTCGGCGCGACCGCTAGCTGGACCAGCGAAACCCGTCAGGGTGTTTCCGGGACATCTATCGTTGCCTCGCGCACACAGCAGGCCGATGGCGCGACCTGCATGACCGTCACCGATGTCATCATCGTCAATGGCGAGGAAACGACCGAAGACAAGCAGATGTGTCGCGGCCCCGGTGAATCGCGCTATACGCTGGTAGCCTAGTGCTATGAAAACGATGCGTTATGCGGCGGTGGCGATAGCGATGCTGTGCGGAGCGGTCGCCGCTCCCGCGCAGGACATAGACCCCAATAACCCCACCTGTCCGGCCCAGCCGGACTGGTCGGACAATCGCCGCATGGAGCTGACGCCGGTCGAGCGCAACGACCAGAACGTGCTGCTCGCCGAAGGCGTCGTCGATGCCGATATATCGGCGCGGCTACAGGAAACCCTGGAAGCCAACCCCGATATATCCGAAATCTGGTTCCGGTCGCCCGGCGGCGATGCGCGGGCCGGCAACAATGCCGGTATGCTGTTGCGGCGCTATTATCCGGGGATCGTTACCCGCATTCCAGCGGGCTGGGCCTGTTTCAGCGCCTGCAATTTCGTCTTTATGGGCGGGCAGCTCCGGATCGTGGAACCCGGCGGCCATTTTATGGTCCATATGTTCACCCATACTGGCGACCGCGATGTCATCCGACAGGAGGTCGAGGCGGGGACGGTCAACACCATCGAACTGATCGGCGAGATCGAGCAATCCAGCGCGCAACTGGCGACGGAAGATAACGATTTTCTCATCCGCATGGGCGTCTCGCGCAGTCTTCTGTCCGAAGTCATGTATTCGACCAGCGCGGTAAGCGGCGAAACCCGCCGCTGCCTCACGCAGGAAGAGACGCAACGCTATAATGTCGCGAACGTGCGCAATTAGGCTTTTGCTATAGCTTCATCTACAATTTCCTGTACCGCTTGCCCCATAAGAGGAGAGCGTCGATGAAAGACTTTTCGGGTAAAATCGCGGTCGTTACCGGCGGTGGCGAGGGCATCGGACGAGCGCTGGTGCTGCAATTAGTCGCCGAGGGCTGTTCCGTCGCGATGTGCGATATCAGCGAAGAACATATGGCCGAAACCGCCAGACTCGCCGAAGCCAAAGCGACGCAGGGCGCGCAAATCATATCCTTCCGCGCCGATGTCGGCGACGAGGCGCAGGTCGACGCTTTTCGCGATCATGTGCTGGAACAGATCGATGCCGACCATATTTATTTGCTCTTCAATAACGCGGGCGTGGCGGGTGGCGGCAGCTTTGTCGTCGGCGATCGCGGACAATGGGAGCGGACGTTCGATGTCTGCTGGAAGGGCGTATATAATAACTGCCGCGCCTTCCTTCCGTTGCTCGTCAAGGCGAACGAGGCGCACCTCATCAACGTTTCTTCGGTCAACGGCTTCTGGGCAACTATCGGGCCGGACACGCCTCATACCGCCTATTGTGCCGCCAAGTTCGCGGTGAAGGGCTTTACCGAGGCCCTGCTGACAGACCTTGCCATCAATGCGCCGCATGTGAAGGCCAGCGTTGTCATGCCGGGTCATATCGGCACCTCCATCGCGCTCAACTCGCTGCGCGAACACGGCATGCCGGACATTATTCCCGGGCAGGAAGCGGGCGAAACCGAAGAAAATGTCCGCAAGCGCATGGAGGATTTCCGCGATAACGGCATGCGCCCCGCCGAAGCCGCCCGGATTATTCTCGATGGTGTGCGCGAGGAGGAATGGCGGATATTGGTCGGCGAAGACGCGAAAATGCTCGATGCGGCGACGCGGACCGATCCCAAGGCCGTGCTGACGCGCGAATTTCTGGAACAGGCGATGCCGCAGCTTGTTCTGTAACTCCTGACTCGGACACCGCAAGGCGATTGCCGCACCCGACAGCCGTGCTAAAGCACCGCGCGACATGACCGACCTATCGCACATCCGCAATTTCAGCATCATCGCCCATATCGATCACGGCAAATCCACGCTCGCCGACCGGCTGATCCAGGAGACCGGCGGATTGACCGAGCGCGAAATGTCCGAGCAGGTGCTCGATAATATGGACATCGAGAAAGAGCGCGGCATCACCATCAAGGCGCAGACCGTGCGGCTGAACTATACCGCACAGGACGGCGAGCTTTACGAACTCAACCTGATGGATACGCCGGGGCATGTCGACTTCGCCTATGAGGTCTCGCGCAGTCTCGCCGCCTGCGAGGGCGCGTTGCTCGTGGTTGACGCGGCCCAGGGGGTGGAGGCGCAGACGCTGGCCAATGTCTATCAATCGATCGAGCATGACCACGAAATCGTGCCCGTTATCAACAAGATAGACCTCCCCGCCGCCGAACCCGAACAGGTTCGCGCGGAGATCGAGGAGGTTATCGGCATCCCCGCCGACGAAGCCGTGCTCTGCTCCGCCAAAACCGGCGAGGGCATCAAGGACATCCTCGAACAGATCGTCGCCAAAATCCCCGGCCCGACCGGCGACCGCGACGCCCCGTTGCGCGCGATGCTCGTCGATAGCTGGTACGACCCCTATCTCGGCGTCGTCATCCTAGTCCGCGTAATCGACGGCGTGCTCAAAAAAGGGCTGAATATCAAATTCATGGAGGCCGGCACCCAGCATCTGGTGGACCGTGTCGGCTGCATGCGGCCCAAGATCGAGCAGCTTCCCGAACTCGGCCCCGGCGAAATCGGCTTCATCACCGCGCAGATCAAGGAGGTCGCCGACACCGCCGTTGGCGACACCATCACCACCGTCAAATCCCCCGCCCCGAAAGCGCTACCCGGATATAAGGAAGTCCAGTCGGTCGTCTTCTGCGGGCTGTTTCCTGTTGATGCGGCAGACTTCGACAAGCTCCGCGAATCCATCGGCAAGCTGCGCCTCAACGACGCCAGCTTTACCTTCGAAATGGAAACCAGCGCGGCGCTGGGCCAGGGCTTCCGCTGCGGCTTCCTTGGCCTGCTCCACCTCGAAATCATCCAGGAACGCCTGACCCGCGAATACGATCTCGATCTCATCACCACCGCGCCGAGCGTGGTCTACAAGCTGCACGACCAGAAGGGCCGCGTCACCGAGCTGCACAACCCCGCCGACATGCCCGACCCGACGCAGATCAGGGCGATGGACGAACCCTGGATCAAGGCAACGATCTATTGCCCCGACGAGTATCTCGGGGCCATTCTCAAATTATGCCAGGATCGCCGCGGCATCCAGAAGGGACTGACTTACGTGGCGGGCCGCGCGCAGCTGGTCTATGAACTGCCGCTCAACGAGGTGGTGTTCGATTTCTACGACCGCATCAAATCGATCAGCCGCGGCTATGCGAGCTTCGATTATGAGGCCATCGGCCATCGCGCGGGCGAGCTGGTCAAGATGGAAATCATGGTCAATGGCGATCCCGTCGACGCGCTCAGCATGATCGTCCATCGCGACGCCGCCGAAGCGCGCGGTCGCCATATGTGCGAGCGGCTGAAAGACCTGATCCCCCGCCATCTCTTCAAAATCCCCATCCAGGCCGCGATAGGCGGCAAGATCATCGCGCGCGAAACGATCGGCGCGATGCGCAAGGACGTGACCGCGAAATGCTATGGCGGGGATATCACGCGGAAGAAGAAGCTGCTGGAGAAGCAGAAAAAGGGCAAAGCGAAGATGCGGGAATACGGGAATGTCAGCATCCCGCAGGAAGCGTTTATCGCGGCGCTGAAGATGGGGGAGGAATAGGGCGCTAGCGGCCTGCGAGCACCAGCCGCTCTTCCTCGTCGCTCAGGTTGAACAGCCTTGCGGTAATTTCATGCAACGCGCGTTCGTCCGCAGCGATTGTATCGGACAGTTCGGCAAGCCGCTCGCCTCGCTCGACGATTTGCCGTTCGACCGCATCGGGAGCAGCCAGCACCAGCTTGCGCAGCTTGCCGATCAACGATTTGGCCGGACTGCGGCCCGACGGTTCGAAATCGAGCGCGTGGCCGCGCCATTGGGCAAGCACGAGTGGAATCTCGCCTTCGCCCACGAACACGCGGACGATTTCCTGCTCGTCGATCCGGAAGCCGATGCGGCCTTCGCCGTCATGCGTGACGTCGGCGGCGGAATCGGCGCGGATCAGGCCGTCGATACGGTCGAGCGAGGCCTCCTCGTCGAGCGCGCGGCGCTCGTCTATCCAGGCCTTGCGGTCGGCCTGCGGGACGCTGCGCGGAACCTCCTGTTCGAGCGCTTCTATCGAGCGGACATCGGGGAGAATGCGTTCTAAAGGCCAGGTCATAGTTGCGACTGAGGAAAGGCGTTCGTCTAGTCCGGCTTTCAAGCGCACGCGCTCGGTATGATTTTCTTGTAGGCGTTGGGCGAGTTCGGAGACCGCCTGCCGGCTGCGACGGTCGGCATTGGGGATGGGTAAGGGAGCAATGAACTGCTTGTTGGCCGATTTGTAATCGCCGCGAAACGGTTTGCTCTTCCAAGCAAGAATCGTCGACTCAGTTGTCGAATTAAGAATTCCTGCCAACCAATGAATATCGCCAATGTCTGTGGGCGTGACCCCACCAACGTCGACGTTATCGCAATAAAATTCGCCAGCAGTGTCAGCGACATTCTTCAGGCTAGCCACGAGGCGAGGAACGAGCAGCTTGGGTGTTTCCTGCTTTGCCAAGTTCTTAGGATACACATAGCCAAACCATTTTCCATCGGAGTCGATCTTACCGCTATCGCGCGCTCGAAGTTCCGCTTCAAATTGTTTCAAATGTCGCCATGCCAGCGGAAAAGAAGCTTCAAGTTCACCCTCAGAAAGTAGACGCGCGACGCCTCCGGAAACCGCATAAGGGAATAGAAGGTACGTATCGACTGACGGAGCTATGAACCTTTTTATATCCGCGCCCGATACGATCGGTCGCATTATGCCGTCTTCGATCTCGACTTCGATCGGATCGAGCTTCTTTCGACCGTCCTTCGGAGTACAGACATACCGATTAAGGCCGACACGTTTGAGGAGATAAATGTGGTCTGCACTTGTTTGAATACCGACATTGATTCCTGCCGTATTCACCGGATCATCGAGCCGTGTGCATTCTTCCGCCAACCGCCCGATCATCCGCCGCACGGGCCTCGGCGCGATTAGCCACGGCTCCGCCGCCGGAACGATTTCCGCATAGGGCACCGCATTGTCCGCGTCGTGCCAGTCGACCCGGCTGACATCGCCGTCCTTGGCGAAAGCGAGCCGGAGCTCTTCCTGACGTTCCTTGGTGAAAATCTGGATCGCGGTATAGGTCGTCACGTCGTCGAACACCTGGAACGACCGGAAATCGAGCCACTTCTCCAGATGCCCGCCTTCGTGGACCAGGCGCCGCAAGCCTTCGCCATATTTGAGAGTCGGCCACAGATTGGGCGCGATATAGCCCATCCGTCCGCCTTCGGTCAGCAGTTGCAGACCCCGCTCGATAAAGGGCAGATAGAGATCGAAATTGCCGGTCCTGGTCGAACGGTAATGCGCCGCGTTCTGCAGCCAGTCGGCGATTTCGGGATAGGGCTGCCTGAAATGCTGCAGCTTCACATAGGGCGGATTGCCGAGCACCGCGTGAAAGCTGCCGAGTGCGAAATCGCCTTCCCAGTCGAACGCCTGAAATCGGTCGCGCTGCTCCGGGCTGTAGAGGTCGTCGCGAGCGTAGAAGCTGTTGTCGACCAGACTGTTGCCCACCTGGATCGTTGCGTCGAGGCTCGACAGCGGCTCGTCGGCGCGCGCCGTATGCAGCCATAGCGAAAGCTTGGTGATCTCGACCGAGGCCGGGTTGATGTCTATGCCGTAAAGATTGTGGCGCAGGATATGCCGGGTCAGCACATGATCTTCGATAGTCGCCCGCTGTTCGATCGCGCCGAGCGCGTAGGCGGTCTCCGCCGCCAGCTTGAATTCGCGCTTGAGGTGGCGCAGCGCGACGATCAGGAAGGCACCCGAGCCGCAGGCCGGATCGATCACGCGGATGGTCTGCAACCGCTCCCAATAGGCCAGCGCAGCCGCGGAATCGGGCTCGCCATCGTCTGGCCAGTCGGCTACGCGCTTCCACCGCGCGAAAATCGGGTCGAGCACTTCCTCGACGATGCGCGTCACCACCCATTCGGGCGTATAGTAAACGCCGGTGCGCTTGCGTTCGGAAAGTTCGGTGAGCGAGGGCCGGTCCTCGTGATGTGCCTCCAGCGCTTCGAGTTCGACGATCGATTGCTCGAAGATATGGCCCAGCGTGTAGAGGCCGATGCTGTTCCGCGCGTCGCCTTCGCTGGCGTAATTGTAGGTCGCGGAAAGATAGAACAGCGTGTCTTTGTATTCCTCGAGCGATGCCGCGTTGCGTCCCTGACCGAAGCGGACGAACAGGCGGTTGGGTAAGTCCAGTGCGTCGAGCGTCTCGTCGGTCGCGAACAGGCCGCCGTTGAAATTGTGGATGCGGGTTTGGCCCAACTCTCCGCCTTCGTTCATCCGTTTGAAGATGAGCTTGATACGGGTCCAGACTTCGTGCCCCTCCGCCTCCAGCAGATTGTCCTGGCTGAAGCGTTCGCGAAGCTGGTTCTCGAGTTCGTTCGGGGGAAAGCCAACGCGCTGCCCCATATCTTCGGCAAACATGACGAAGATCAGGCGATCGAGCAGTTTCTGCGCCAGCCTGACCGCTCCGCCGCGCGTGAGGTCGCCCGGCAGGTCTTCGCGCTGGAGCAGGATGTTGTCGATCAGGACTTCACGATATGCTTTGTAATCCTTGTAGAAATCGGCCTCGAGCTTTTTCGCATCCCGGCCCTGCTTCTCAAGCATACGCTCGATTTGCGGTCGTCCGGCGTCAGCCAGCAGCATGTCGGGCCGGAACAGCCGCTGGAACAGGAAGCGGTCGAACTTCGCTTCGTCCCCATCGTCGAGCAGGGTTTCGCGATTGAGCAGATCGGTCTTCGTAATCGCAAAGCGGAGGTAGCGATCGGGGAAACTGTCCGACCAATATAATCGGAATTCGTCCATGTCGGTCACTATGGCGAAGCGCGGTTGCACAGGCGCTCCGGCATGCAATCCTGCGCGCGCATTCCAGAGATAATCGCGCGCCTGCATCACCGGCGAGCGGCGATTGCCCTTGCGGTTCTGCGGTGCGTCAAGATCGGCGTCGATTCCCTTGAACTCGCACATGATCTGCGGAATTTGCGCATGCGCGGAATCGAAACATCCGACCGCGAGATCGGCTTCGCCGCGATTGCCGCCCTGGCCTGCGCCCGCTACCGGGAATCGCGGGTAGAGCTGAAAATGCGCCGCCCCCGTTCCGTCGGAGGAATAGCCCAGGTTTCAACGAAAAAGCGCTGCACGAAAGAGTTCTCGGCCTGCGTCTCGCGCTGCAGTTCACGGTCAGACCATGCCTGAAGCCTCGCCAGAAGTTCGGCGTCTGCGTCTCCCGAGCAGTAATCGAGGAATTCGTAGTGCAGTGAAGCCTTCAGGAAATCTCTATCGAACAGTGGTTTGAAGCGGCCCGCGCTCACATCTCCGACCTTTCAGTCGACGGGTTTTCCTCAGTCATCGCGTTCCTTTTAATTGCTTTGCCATGTTAGTGCGCTAGGGTGTGCGTGTTGCCTGCGGGGACGCGCTTCCGCAACCAATTTTGTCCGGATATGACCGAAGATAGCTCCGATACAGTCCAGTTGGGTTTCGACCTGGGAGAGCAGGCTGAATCACCTGCGGATATCTATTCCCTCGAAGATATTCGAAGCGATCTAAAGGCTATGATCGCTGAGGCGAGGACCATCTCGTCAGGCAATCTCTGGTCGGGGCAAGAACATCGCTTCAACAAGGCCGTGTTTCGGGAGCTGTGCCGGTCGCTGCCGGAAGATGAAAGGAAGCAACTCGCTTTCGAGTTTTTCGAACAGATTGAGCGAATTGAGGAGCTCCTGGCCGCTTGACACCATCACCACACCATCGTCGATCTCTATCGCGGCACCGATCATCGAAACGCTGCGCGCGGCGGAAACCCTGCCGTTCGAGGAGGCGGAATGGCGCTCCCACAAGGCGATGTTCCCGATCATGGCGCAATGGCTGCCACAAGCGGACGGGGACGAACTGGTTCGCGCCTTTCAGTCGGAGATGAACCGCCTGGCCTGAGCCGCCTCCCGCCCTTCATATCCCTCGGTCGCCGGCATCGGTGTTTTCGGGGTCACCTGCTCCTCGCTCAGATAAAAGGGGATGGCGTCGGTCAGCCCGCCTGCGATTATATCGAATGCTTTTTTCATATTCCTGGGTCTCCTATACCCGTTGCAGTGGGCTAATCTCTCCGCTTTTTCTCCCTCCTGTGGTGGCAGTCTATTGCCGTACATATTGGAAGCACCACACCTCATGGTCTTTCCGCCGGGCTTTGCGTTCATATCGCGTTTCGGGCCAGTCCGTCGGACGCTCCAGAAAATCCGCTGGCTTCTCCGCCTGCCAATCGAAATCTGCGCGCTGGCCCAGGATCATCATCGACCAGCGGCAATATACGGGGTGATCGGTGCTGAGCCGGAATTCGCCACCGCGTTTCAGCTTGGCGGCAAACATATCGAGCGGGCCGTGATTTATCATCCGCCGCTTGGCATGGCGGGCTTTGCGCCAGGGATCGGGATGGAGCAGATAGAGCCGATCGAGCGAACTATCGGGCAGCCGCTCCAGCACCTCCAGCGCATCGCCCATATGGAGGCGGATATTGGTGAGGCCGCAGTCGCGCATATGACCGAGCATCGCCGCCATGCCGGGCTCATAATGCTCGCAGCCGATAAAGCCGGCTTCCGGATTGGCCGCGGCCTGTTCCGCGAGATGTTCGCCCGAACCGAAGCCGATCTCGAAATGCAACGGGCGGTCTTCGCCGAACAGCGATAACGCGGTGACCGGGCCTTCCTCTGGCACCGCGAATTCGGGCAGCATTGTGTCCAGCATTGCCTGCTGGCCCTTGCGCAGCCTGTGGCCTTTGGAACGGCCATAGAGGCGGCGGATGGTGGCGGGGTCGGAAGGCATAATATTATGCGGCAGCCTTCCCGCGCATTGGCTCGATTCGCCACCGCGCCAGAGACCGCCATAACCATTCGAGCGGGCCGTAGCGGAAGCGCTCGAGCCAGGGTCGGGACCAGAGCAGCATCAGCGCCCAGATCGCAAACACGAACAAATAGGCCTCGATACGGCCGATCGCGCCATACAGGCCGAAGCCAAACCCGTAAAAGATCGTAGCGAGGACGATGCTGGTGCCGACATAATTGGTGAAGGCGACGCGCCCGGCAGCGGCCAGTCGCGCGACCGGTGCGCTTTGGCCAAAACGCTCGATCAGAAGCACAAGCAGGGCTGCCCAGCCTATCGTCATGATCGCGTCGAACGGGGCCGACCAGACAAGCGCGTTGCCGCCGACCACGACCGCGGCGAAATCGCTGGCGAAACTCCAGGCGGCGAGCAAGACGAGTGGCGGGCTGGCAATGGCGAAGCACACAATGCCCCAGCGCCGCAGGCGGACCGTGCTCCATGCTCCGGTGAAAAACCCCGATCGCAGCAACGCAGCACCGATCAGCATCGACCCCAATGTTTGCGGCAGCAGAAGTAGCAGACCGAAAACAGGTGCGAGCGGATTATCGAGCCGGTCGCCAAGCTGCGCCGGATAGTCGCCGCGATATAGGGCCAGTTGCGCGTCGATGGCAACTTCATCGAAGCCGAAAAGCCGTTCGGGAACGGCCAGCGCTTGAGCATCGGCAGCTGTATCGAAATACAGTGCCAGCCAGTTCGACGTTACATAACCGAATGCGGTAAAGTGAAGGCCGATTAATCCAGCCGCGCAGATCGCCAGTGTTCTCGCCGAAGCTCGGACGAAGAGCGGCAAGAGCAGCCCGACCAGCGCATAAAGGCGTAAGATGTCGTTGCTGGCAATCAATATCCCATGCAGCAGGCCGAAAAGCAGGAGCCAGGCCATCCGCCTGTAATGCGCGGCTATGCCGTTCGCTTTGCGTGAATGCGCCCGGTCGATCACAAGCAGCGCACTTGCTCCGAACAACGCCGCGAAAAGCCCGCGCATTTTGTCCTCGATAACGACGAAGCCTGTCGCCCAGGCGGCAAGATCGGCCATCGCCATGCCGCCCCACGCACGCGGATTGAAATAGGCGGCGCCGGGCATCGAAAAAAAGAAAATGTTCATAAGCACGATACCCATGACGGCAATGCCGCGGATTGCGTCGAGAGTCAGATATCGGGTGGGAGCGGTTGTCGCCATTCGTCTGTTTTGGGGCGGAATGAACCGGTGCGCTATCTTTTTCTGAATTCAGGAGAGTTTAGAGAATATCGCCTTATGTTTTTTGCGCAGTTCGGCTTTTTGTATTTTACCCATTGCATTACGAGGCAGGGAATCGGCGAAAACGATCCGGCGCGGTTGTTTAAAGCGCGCGAGGTCATCGGCGATGGCGGAGAGGATGATGTCTTCGGCAAGCGTCTCTTTTTCCTGCACCACCACCGCAACCACCACTTCGCCCAGATCGGGATGCGGCACACCGATGACCGCGCTCTCCTTCACCCCGTCCACGGCATCGATCGCCAGTTCGATTTCTTTGGGATAGATATTCAGCCCGCCCGCGATAATCAGATCTTTCGCCCGTCCTATTATCGCCACGCGGCCTTGCTCGTCCATCGTCGCTATATCGCCGGTGATGAAATAGCCATCGGCACGCATCTCTTCGGCGGTTTTGTCCGGCTTCTTCCAATAACCCTGACACAGGTTTGGGCCTTTGACTTCCAGAACGCCGGGTTCGCCGCGCGGCACTTCCCGTCCTTCGTCATCCGCAACTCGCGCCGACACACCGGGAAGCGGAAAGCCAACTGTACCGGGAACGCGCTCGCCATCACACGGATTGGAGCAGATCATTCCGGCCTCGGTCATACCGTAGCGTTCGAGGATGCGGTGGCCGGTTTTGGCCTCGAACTCTTCGAAGGTGCTTTGGAGCAGCGGCGCGGAACCGCTGACGAACAGCCGCATGTTCGCCGCGCTATCCTTCGTCAGGTCATCATGCGCCGCCAGCCGGACATAGAAGGTCGGTACGCCCATCAGGATCGTCGCGCGCGGCAGATCGGCCAACACCGCACCGGCATCGAAACCCTTGTGGAACAGCATGGTCGAGCCATTGAGCAGCGCGCCATGCAGCGCCACGAACAGGCCATGGACATGATAGACGGGCAGCGCATGGATCAGCACATCGCCGGGTTGCCACTGCCAATAGTCCTTCAGCACCAGCGCGTTGGAGGCGAGGTTGCGATGGCTTAACATCGCGCCCTTGGAGCGACCCGTCGTGCCGGAGGTATAGAGGATTGCGGCGAGATCGTTGGCTGCGCGCGCGACTGTTGCGAAGGGCGCGGTCGAAGTCAATGCCACATGCTCGGCAAGGCTGCCATGACCAGCGGCATCCATTGTCACCAGTTTCGCTTCGCCTGCGAGGGGTGCGATGGCGTCCTCCCTGGCGAGATCGCAAACAATTATTGCCGGTTCGGCATCGCCGATGAAATAGTCCAGCTCCGCCGCTGTGTAGCCCGTGTTGAACGGCACATAGACCAGCCCCGCCCTCAGGCTCGCCAGATAGAGCAATATATTCTCGACCGATTTTTCGACCTGTACGACAATCCGGTCGCCCGGCTTGCCGCCCAGCCCGGTCAGCGCCTGCGCCCATCCGCCGGTCAGTGCATCCAGTTCGCCATAGGAAAACCGCGTGTCATCGCCTTCGACAATGCACGCGGTTTCAGAGTTTTTCTCCGCCGCTTCGGCGAAGAGGGTGTAGATGTTGGCATTGGCGGTCATGGGCCAAAACAATACCCGTTCGCCCTGAGCTTGTCGAAGGGCTGCTCTTCACTTCTTAACCGCCACGAAAGAAAGTGCTGGGCTTCGACAAGCTCAGCCCGAACGGTTTTTGGATGCGCGATAGGTTTCGGCTAAACCGCAGCCTTGAGCGCGTCCACGAGGTCCGTCTTCTCCCACGGAAAGGCATCGCCTTCGGCTTTGCGACCGAAATGGCCATAGGCGGCGGATTGCTTGTAGATCGGCTTGTTGAGGCCGAGATGCTCGCGGATGCCGCGGGGGGTGCAGCCGCGCAGCACCTGGATGCCCTTGATCGCCTCTTCCAGCTTCGCATCCTCTACCTTGCCCGTGCCATGCGTATCGACATAGAGCGACAGCGGCTCGGAGACGCCGATGGCGTAGGCGAGCTGGATCGTGCAGCGCGTGGCGAGGCCCGCCGCGACAATATTCTTCGCGAGATAGCGCGTCACATAGGCCGCGGACCGATCGACCTTGGTCGGGTCTTTTCCGCTGAACGCGCCGCCGCCATGCGGGGCCGCGCCGCCATAGGTGTCGACGATGATCTTGCGACCGGTGAGGCCCGCGTCGCCGTCCGGTCCGCCGATCTCGAAGGCACCGGTCGGGTTAATGTGGTAGACGGTGTCGTCCGAGAGCAGCTCGGCAGGGATAATGTCCGCGATGGCCGCTTTGACATAATCCTTGAGTTCCGCCTCTTTCGCGCCCTTGTCATAGCCTTTGCCATGCTGGGTAGAAACTACGATGGCGGTGCAGGCGGCGGGCTTGCCGTCTTCGAAGCGTAATGTCACCTGGCTCTTGCTGTCGGGCTCGAGGAAGGGCGCGCTGCCATCCTTGCGGTCGCGCGCCATGCGTTCGAGAATCTTGTGGCTGTAATCGAGCGTCGCCGGCATCAGGTCCGGCGTTTCGTCGCAGGCGAAGCCGAACATGATGCCCTGATCGCCCGCGCCTTCGTCCTTGTTACTGCCTTCGTCGCCGGCATCGACGCCCTGCGCGATTTCGGTCGACTGCCCGTGGAGATGGTTTTCGAAGCTTAGCGTTTCCCAGTGGAACCCGTCTTGCTCATAGCCGATTTCGCGGATTGTATGACGGACGGCCTGCTCGATCTCGTCGCGCGCGCCGGGAGCCCAGCCACCATTCTCAGGCCATTCGTCCTGATCGTACATCGGCTTGCAGCGGATTTCGCCGGCCAGCACCACGCGCTGCGTCGTCGTCATCGTTTCGCAGGCGACGCGCGCCTCGGGATCCTTGGCGAGCATCAGATCGACAATGGCGTCCGACACCTGATCGGAGACCTTGTCGGGATGGCCTTCCGAAACGCTTTCGGATGTGAAGAGATAATTGCTGCGCATGGCCTTTTCCTAACTTGAAAATGGGGCTTCAAAAAAGAGGATCGGGGAAACGCGAGGGCTCTCCCGATTCACATATAAAGGATTCGTTATATGTCTTAGCGGGCGCGGCGGCGCAGTGCAAACGCGAAAAGCACGAGCAGCACCGCCAATCCCATCGGCAGGATGTTGCCGTGGCGGGAGAATAGCGTGGGTCCACCCGCGCGGGGGAGGCGCGCATCGATGGTGCCTGCCTCGCGCCAGGGAATGGAATGCGTCACCTGCCCCTGCGCATCGATCACCGCCGAAATCCCGGTGGGTGTCGAGCGGACGATCGGCATCGCTTCCTCGATGGCGCGGAGACGCGCCTGCGCCAGATGCTGTGGCGGACCCCATCTGCCGAACCAGGCGTCGTTGGAGGGATTGAAGATGAAATCGGGGCGTTCGTCGCGGTCGATGACCTGGCCGGAGAATACCAGCTCGTAACAAATCTGCCCGCCCATCGCGCCGAATCCGGGCAAGTCTATGGTCGTCGGGCCGGGGCCGGGAATGAAATCGATATTGCCGGGGGCAAGCCGCGACATACCGACGGCTTCCATCAGCCCGCGCATCGGCAGATATTCGCCATAGGGCACGAGGTGGGTCTTGTCGTAGCGACCGATAAATTCTCGATCCGCATTCATTGCATAAAAACTGTTATAGGCGTCCTCCACCCTTTGCCGCCCATCCTCACCGGTTTCCCAGTTCAGCTTCGTCGCGCCGAGCATCAGGATATCGTCCGGCCCGATCAGCGAGGCGATGCGGAATTGGGCGAGCGGGTCGTCCTCAAGATATGCGGGGACGGCGGCTTCGGGCCAGAAAATCAGGCGCGGCCGGTCCCCCGTCTCGCCGGTATAGCGTTCGAGCAAGGCGAAATTGCGCGCGTCGAAATCGGAATCCCATTTTTGCGACTGGTCGATATTGGGTTGGATGATGCGGATGGCGGGCGGTGGGACGTAATCGTTCGGCCTTGTCACGTCGATCTGGATTGAATTTAGCGCACCGGCCATGATGAGGAGAACCGGAAAAAGGGATACTCCTATCGCCACTCTCCAAAGACCGCGAGAAATCATATATAGCGAACCCGCCAGTAACACGATCAAACCCGATAGACTGTAGGTTCCTATCCATTGCGTGGAGCCGGCTGCCCAGGCGCTGGTGTGCATATTGCTGACCGTAATCGCCGCCAGCGGGTTCCACAGGAAGCGGAAGCCGGCAATCGCGCTCAGATATTCCGTGACGATCCAGAAGCCCGCGAAGAGCAGGACGAAGACCAGCGGCATGTTTTTCCCGAAGCGCCAGGCCAGCGCGCTCGCCAGTCCGATAAAGCAGGAGAGATAGACCGCCACGATCGCCACCGCGATCCAGCCGAGCCAGGCGGGCATCGCCGACTGGAAGCTGAACGCCGTCGCGATCCAGTTCAGGCTCAGCCCGAAATGCCCGAGGCCGAATGCCCAGCCGGTCGCGAACGCTGTCCGCATCCGCGTGACATTCAGCGTCATTGTGATCAGCACGGCAATCCCCGCCAGCGTCAACGGCCACAGCCCCAGCGGCGCGAAACCGGTGGCGGAGGCAATACCTGCGAGGAAGACGAGGAGAAAGAAGAGGTGTTTCACGGTATCGGGCTATTGCGCGGTGCATCGTATTTTTTCAATACAGTGTGCGGCAGAGATACGTTGTGTGCATATTTGACGCCCATATGTCGCGCTTATATATCCTTTTCGGACAAGATGGGAGCCTGAACATGAACGCAATCAATCCGCGAAAATTCGGAAAGCGCCGACCGATCAATCTCACAATTCGAGAGGACGTTCTTGACGATGCCAAATCCTTGAAACTTAACACTTCTCAGGCCGCCGAATTTGGTATTGCCATTGCCGTAAAACTAGCAAGAGAGGAAAAATGGCGGGAAGAGAATGCGGATGCTATCGCTGCACATAACAAACGCATAGAGGAAAAAGGCACCCTGCTAAGACCGCGCTGGAGCAAGACTTAAATGGCGCGATTCGATGTGTTTTCCTACGAAAGTGTGGAGACTTCGCTCGTTGTGGACGTGCAAGCTGATTTGTTATCCGGTATTAAAAGTGTCGTCGTTGTTCCTCTTTTGCCATTTCAGAAAGCAGAGAGCGCTGGCCTTAAGCGCCTGCATCCTGAGATAATTGTAGACGGCAACCCTTATCGTTTTATGACAACCGACATCGGCGCGATACCGCGGATCGAATTGGGCAAAAATTACGGCAATTTGGAGAACGATTATCGCGACACGATTATCGATGCTCTGGATTTTCTGTTTAAAGGATTTTGATGCACTCCGCTGGATATTCCATGACCACACTTCCCCCATTCCATCTCGCCTTCACCGTCGGCGACCTCGCCGAAGCCCGCGGTTTTTACGGCAGCGTTATCGGTTGCCCGGAGGGCCGTTCCGACACGCGCTGGGTCGATTTCGATTTTTTCGGGCATCAGATCGTCGCCCATCTCGATGAAAGCAAAGCACCGGCATCCGCCAGCAATCCGGTGGATGGTGCCGATGTTCCCGTTCCGCATTTCGGAGCGGTGCTGGAATGGGAGGTGTTTGCGGCATTGCATGGACGACTGGAGGAGGCCGGGATAGCCTGGGTCATCGAGCCCTACGTCCGCTTTAAGGGCGAGCCTGGCGAGCAGGCGACGATGTTCATTCGCGATCCGTCCGGCAATGCGCTGGAGTTCAAATCCTTCCGCAATCCCGACCGGATGTTTGCAAGCTAACGCAAATTCATGACTGTTTTGCCGAATTCCGGACTGGCTTCGGCCAGCAGACGATCGCGAATTTCGATCCCTGACATGGGCTTTGCGAAATAAAACCCCTGAACCTTGTCACAGCCCGCTTCACGGACACGGTTGAGCTGTTCTTCTGTTTCGACACCTTCTGCCACCGTCACGACATCGAGCGACCGTGCGAGTTGGACGACGGCACCAATGATCTTTTGGTCGGTCGGGCTACCGACGATATTGCTGATGAAGGATTTGTCGATCTTGATCGTGTCGAAATCCCAGCTTCTAAGATAGGTGAGAGAGGAAAAGCCGGTGCCGAAATCGTCGAGACTGAGACGCAGGCCCATTTTCTGAAGCTGGCGCAGCGGCAAATTCGTCTGGGGGCTTTTGTCGAGCAGCACCGATTCGGTGATTTCTAGTTCGAGCCGCCGTGCGACCATACCGGTATTGACCAGGGTTTCGACGATCATGACGGGAAAATTGGCGTGTTTCAGCAGTGCCGGAGAAATATTCACCGATACATTGACGTCGTCCGGCCAGTCGATGGCGGCCTCGCACGCCTTGTGCAAAACCCAACCGGTGATCTCGGAGATCAACCCCGCGCTCTCGGCAATCGGAATGAATACCGCCGGGCTGACTTCGCCGAGTTCGTGATGGTTCCAGCGCAGCAACGCCTCGCAAATTTTTGTCTTGCCCGTGTCCAGATCGACGATCGGCTGGAAAAGCAG
>JBGTHW010000146.1:0-9369 GCA_041746035.1 Parasphingopyxis sp. | reverse complement strand
GCATGGTGCGCGCGGGTGGTATCGGTCCACATCGGTCATTCCTTTCAGTCGTTTCGTCACAACTGATGAATCAACCATGTGATTGTGCGTCAAGCACAACCTGCTGATACCTCCCAACTTAATTTCGGGTCAGACACTTAGCCGCAAGCACGGACAGCCGGGCCGTATTTATGTAACCGGTATGCTAATCGCAGAAGAGGAGAATTTCGCCTTCTCTTACAACATTACATCTCTTAATGCCGCGATGAGAAAAGCGTTGAATCGAGAGAGAACCAACGTCGGGCGCTCGGCTTACACAGAACGTGTTAAACAGATGCTTCTCAGATCGGCTAGCGCCGATGTGGCAACCTCGCTAGCTCACGAACTGGCCAAATTGCAGTCGGGTATGGGTGCGGATGAGGTAAAATGGAAAGATGTCGCTGTTCACGCGTGCAAAATTTTAAATGCGAGCGGCTCGAACCTTTTTGTTACTGCCGAGCAACGTAGCGCAAATGCTAGTCTGATAGGTCACGCGCTTGATGATCGAATCGAGATCATAACGCTTCCGGATAATATCCATGCGGAGGTCATCGATGCAACGGATGTTCAAGGTGAAACGATCCGTCATCTTGGAATGTATCAAGAAGAGAGAAATGATAGCTTTATTTGAGTTTGTTGAGCCCGGCCAGTTATCGAAAAACGAACGGCAAATTTTCGAGATGCGGCATCATCTAGCGAAATTGGTAGGTGGTTTGCCAAGTAAGGTGAAGGCTATACGCGTCAGTCAGACTATGCGAGCCGATGTTCTCGGTGGTGATGATACGTTAGGATTATAGGATCCTGAATCCGAATGCATTGTCATACGGAGGGATGAATTGGCGACTCCCGTACGGTTTGCCGGGACTCTGTTGCACGAGATTGCCCATGCTAAAACTGGCTTTAACGATGTCACACGAGAATTTGAGAATGAACTAACGCACATCATTGGAATTTTTGCTGCAGAAGCATGCGCCTTCTCGCTGCCATTGGCTTTGCCGGTTTCGGCAACTGGGGAGATAATACCGAAAATAGGACGATGGTTCAGAAGTCGGGGAAAGGCATCGTAGGTCTCAATTGTCGCATCCACACCGTCCCTTCTCCCGTTGTGGGAGAAGGATACGAAGGACTTACGAGCGCAGCGAGTCAGTCGAAGTTGGATGAGGGGTGCGAGCGCGGCGAGCTTGGCGCGCAGCGGCAAATGGCAGGCAAGTTTTTCGGGCGCAGACGCGCCCGGCCCCTCATCCGGCCCGGTGGGCCACCTTCTCCCGCAAGGGGAGAAGGGTTACGCCGCGATAACGACCGGATGACCGGCAGCGTCGGCGGCATAGGCGAGGCAGGCGGCGATGTCTTCTGAGGAGATGTAAGGATAATCGGCGAGGATATCGCTGCGCGGTGCGCCCTTGGCCAGCATTCCCAATATATCGGACACGCGCATCCGGGTGCCCTCGACAGTCGGTCGTCCGCCACAGACGGCGGGGTCGGATGCGATGCGGGGATGGCCGGAGATCGTCATCCGCCAAAATTGCGCGCGGGCGAAGGCAAGGTCAAGGGGTGAGGCATATGCTCCGCTGGGCCTGCGCATTTTCTCCTTACAAGGGGAGAGAAACTATCTATTGCAAAATAGGGAAAATATGCTCATCTAATTTCGCCTATCTGGTTATACAGGAGGCAATCGATGACATTTCAGGTAAAGAACATCCAGCGCGGGCTTGTCGCGCGCGGGCACGAACTCGGCGATACAGGGCTGAAGCATGATGGCATAGACGGCGATCTCGGGCCGCGCACGCTCGCCGCGATCCATGACGAGATCGGCCTTCCGCCGGGTGCCGGGACCATCCCGGGCTTCGCGCTCGGCGCGCGCGACGGGAAGCGGCTGCGCGGCGTCCACTCCGATCTCGTCCGGATTGTCCGGCGCGCGGCGGCGCTGACGCCGGTTCGCTTCGCCGTCCTCGAAGGCATTCGGACCCAAAGCCGCCAGCGCGAACTGGTTGCGCGCGGTGCGTCGAAAACCATGAACTCGCGCCACCTTACCGGCCATGCCGTCGATATCGCACCGCTCGATGCGGCGGGCACGATAAGCTGGGACTGGCCGCTCTATTACAGGCTGGCCCCGGCGGTGAAACAGGCGGCGGCGGATTTGGGCATTCCGGTCGAATGGGGCGGCGACTGGCGGCACTTCAAGGATGGTCCGCACTGGCAATTACCCTTGGCAAAATATCCGACCGGTCGTTGAAATATTATGTCGCTAAACTCTATCCATGAGAAATTTTAGGCTTCGACCTGCCGACAAGTGTGTCAACCTTCGGCGAATTACCCCGTATCGCGTCGCCCGGAGAATCCCCTCCCTCTTGTCCCCTTCCGCCATCTGTGTACGCTTTGCGCCATGATCGAACCCGAACACTCCACAGAGCCGATCCCCGGCATCCCTGCCGCCACCCTGATCCTGATGCGCGACCGGGCGAATGCACCGCCGCAGCTGCTGATGGTCGAGCGCGCGGCGAAGATGAAATTTGCCGCCGGTGCGATGGTGTTTCCGGGCGGGCGGATCGATCCCGGCGATCATGCGATTGCCGGGAATGACGCGATCGTGCGCAATGCGCCGGAGGACGCCCTCGAAGCTGTGGCGCGGGTTGCCGCTATCCGCGAGACGCTGGAAGAAATGGGCATCGCTGTCGGCTTCGAACCGGCACCCGGTCAGGCCGCCGAAGACCGGATGCGGGCGGCCTTGCACGAACAGGCGGATTTCGGGGCGATGCTGGCGACGGACGGGTACCGGCTCGATCTTTCGGTGATGACGCTATGGGCGCGCTGGAAGCCGAATTTCCGGCACGAACGGGTGTTCGATACCTGGTTCTTTATCGCCGAGCCGCCGCATGAGGGCGAGGGCGTCGAGGATGGCGGCGAGAGCGTGTCGAGCCGCTGGGCGACGGCGCAGCAGGTGATCGACGATGCGGCGGACGGCAAATGCGCGATCATCTTTCCGACCCACCGCAATCTGGAGCGGCTGGCGGCGTGCGAAAGTTTCGCGGCGGCCCGTGCCCATGCCGAGGCGCATCCGGTAAAGCTCATCACGCCCTGGATCGAACAGCGCAAGGGCGCGGCGCATATCTGCATTCCCGGCGACGCCGGTTATCCTGTGACGAGCGAGGAAGTGTCGACGATGAGGCGGGGCTAAGAGCCGGTGTCATCCCGGGACGGCGAAGGCGAAACCAAACACATAGTGAAATTATGTGTTGCGTCAGGGACAAACTAGCACTCCGCCTCCTCGGTCAGATACGCCTCGACCTCGGGCGTTTCCGGGTCGCCTGTCGGGATCGCCATATAGACGCTGCCGAACAGCGTTCGCTGGATGAAGCCCGCCCGCTCTGCGGTGTCGCGATCCGGCTGCACGATATAGCCGTTTTCGCCCGCCACGGCGATAAGGCCGGGGCGGACATCGTAGCGTGCGCCCCGATCGGTTTCGCTCATCCGCATTCGCGCGATCGGTCGGTCATCGACGAACACGCCATAACCATTGCCGAGCCGAAAGGCGGGCGCATCGTTAATTCGGTAGCAGCCGGCGAGGCTTTCGATCTCCACCGAGCCGCACCCGGTTAGTGCCGCTGCGATCGCGGCGGCGCTCAATATCCGTGCCATCATGTTCTATTCTCCCCTGCTCGTTCCTATCGGATCGTCGATTGCGATCGCCGCCTCTTCCATCAATTGCGCAACGATATCGGCGACCGGCGCTTCCTCCTTGACCATGCCGACCGACTGCCCCGCCATCAGCGAGCCATTTTCGACATCTCCATCGATCACCGCACGGCGCAGCGCGCCGGCCCAGAAATGCTCGATCTGGAGCTGTGCTTCGCCCATTTCGATCTCGCCCGCATCGAGCAGCTTCGCGACCTCGACCTGCTTCCTGTTGAACTCCTGCATCCCCTTGTTTTTCAGCGCACGCACCGGGATCACGGGAAGCCGATCATCGATCTGCGTGCTGACAATGGCATCGCGCGCCGGGGCACGCATGAAGGCTTTTTTGAAATTTTCATGCGCGATACATTCGGTGGCGCAGACAAAGCGTGTGCCGAGCTGGACGCCGACCGCGCCGACCTCCAGCCAGGCCGCAATCGCATGGCCGCGCCCGATGCCGCCCGCGATGAAGATCGGGATTTCGTGGCGCATCTCGGGCAGGATTTCCTGCGCGAGGACACTGGTGCTGACCGGCCCGATATGGCCGCCCGCCTCCATGCCCTCGATAATCAGCGCATCGACGCCCGACCGGTGTAGCTTCCTGGCGAGCGCGAGGGCCGGGGCGAAGCAGATGAGCTTGGCACCGAATGCCTTGATTTTCGGAATCGCCCAACCGGGCGGCAATCCACCCGCCAGCACGACATGGGTGATTGCGTGGTTCTCGCAGACCTCGATCAGTTCCTTTAGCTGCGGGTGCATGGTGATGAGATTGACCCCGAACGGCTTGTCGGTACGCTTCGCGGTCCCGGCGATTTCCTCGTCGAGCATATGCGGCTCCATCGCGCCGCAGGCAATGACGCCGAAGCCGCCCGCATTGGAAATCGCGGAGACGAGGTTGCGCTCCGAAATCCACGACATCGCCCCGCCCAGGATGGCATACTCTGTGCCGAGGAACTCCCGTCCTCGTGCCATCATGGCGAGGATTTTGTCCTGAGCGGTCATGCCGATGCTCCGGAAATTGGGGACACAATACTTAATTCAGCAAATTGTGTAGCTTTTCCCGTACCTGTCAATCGAATTAAGTATTGTGTCCCCAATTTACCTTTCACGCTGCATCCTCCGCATCCAGCCCATAGGCGGTGTGCAACACGCGCACCGCAAGCTCGGTATAGTCCTCTTCTATCAGCACGCTGACCTTGATCTCGCTGGTCGTGATGGCCATGATGTTGATGCCGCGATCGGCGAGCGTCTGGAACATGGTCGCGGCAACACCGGCATGGCTTCGCATCCCCACGCCTACGACCGAAATCTTGCAGATATTGGTGTCGTGGCTGACCTCGCGATAGCCAATAGAGTCCTTGGCCCTTTCGAGCACATCGAGCGTTCGCGCAAGATCGTCGCGCGGCACCGTGAAGGTCACATCGGTGTTGCCGCTGTCGCGCGCGAAATTCTGGACGATCATATCGACATTGATGTCGGCTTCGGCGAGCGGGGTGAAGATATGCGCGACCGAGCCGGGTTTGTCCGCCACCGCGGTCAGCGTGACCTTCGCCTCGTTCTTATTGTGCGCGATGCCGGTGATAAGCTGTTCTTCCATTTCGCTTTCCTCGAATTCTTCCTCGCCGACGATCAGCGTGCCGGGCTTGTCCTCGAAGGAGGACAGCACCCGGATCGGGACATTGTGTTTCATGGCCAGCCCGACCGAGCGGGTCTGGAGCACTTTCGCGCCCACGCTCGCCAGTTCGAGCATCTCTTCATAGGTAATCTTCGCAAGCTTGCGCGCGCGCGGCACGATCCGCGGGTCGGTGGTATAGACGCCATCGACATCGGTATAGATATCGCAACGATCGGCTTTCATCGCGGCGGCAATGGCAACCGCCGACGTGTCGGAGCCACCGCGCCCCAGCGTCGCCACGCGGTTTTCGTCGCTGACGCCCTGGAAACCGGGAATCACGGCGACCTGGCCGCTGGCGATTGCGGTTCCGAGAATGTCGTTGTCTATTCCGGCAATGCGCGCGGAGGCATGCGACTGGGAAGTGCGGATCGGCAGCTGCCAGCCCATCCAGCTGCGCGCATTCACATCCATCGATTGCAGCATGATCGCGAGCAGCCCCGACGATACCTGCTCGCCCGACGCAACCACGACATCGTATTCGCGAGGATCGTACAGCGAGCTGGCCTCACGGCAGAATTGCACGAGGCGGTCGGTTTCCCCGGCCATCGCCGAGACGATCACCGCGACCTCGTTGCCGCGATCGACCTCGGCCTTTACACGCTCCGCCACCGCCCGGATGCGTTCGATCCCGGCCATGGAGGTGCCGCCGAATTTCATTACGATACGGGCCATGCGGTAAGCCAAATCCCCTGAGAAACTGCGGCGTCCCCATAGGAAACGCCGCATAATCCTGTTAGGCAGCGACCATTATGAACGCAAGTGCAGCCTCAACGAGCATCGATCCCGCCGAAGCCGAACATTTCGGAAAGCTGGCGGCGGACTGGTGGGATCCGAAGGGTTCTTCGGCGATGCTCCACCGGATGAACCCGGCGCGGCTCGGTTATATTCGCGGGATGATAGACCGGCATTGGCGGCTCGACGAGCGCGAGCGGCGGCCATTGGCGGGGAAAACCGCGCTGGATCTGGGCTGCGGGGCGGGCTTGATCGCGGAACCGCTGGCACGGCTGGGCGCAGCGGTTACGGCTATCGATGCCGCGGCGGAGACCATCGCGGCGGCTCAGGCTCATGCCGCGCGATCCGGGCTGACGATCGATTATCGCACGGGTGCGGCGGAGGAGCTTCGGGGAAGCTATAATCTGGTGACTTGCCTCGAAGTTCTGGAACATGTTGCCGAACCCGAGGCGTTCGTCGCTACCCTTGCGCGCCTTGTCGCGGACGATGGGTTACTGCTTCTCTCCACTCCCAACCGCACGGCGCTGTCCCGGCTGGCGATGATCGTGGTGGCTGAAGGTACAGGTGTCATTCCGAAAGGCACGCATGACTGGGACAAATTCGTGACGCCCGAAGAACTGGTGCCAATGATCGAAGCGGCGGGGCTGGCGGTGATGGACGTCTCCGGCCTGAGTTTCTCGCCAGCGCGGGGCTTCGAAATCAGCGACCGAAAATCTCTCGATTATTTCGTGACTGCGGTGCGCGGCTAAAAATCCACCTTGTCATAATGGGCTGGCGGCCCGATCACTTCCATGCGTTCGCTCAGCAGGGGCCGGAAACTGGGCCGGGATTTGAGGCCGGAATACCAGGCTTTGGCCTGCTGGTGGCTGGACCAGTTAAAGCCGCCCAGATAATCGGCAACCGAAATCTGCGCAGCGGCAGCCATGTCGGCAAGGCTCAGGGTCGAGCCGCCGATCCAGCGGCGATGATCGAGCAGGTAATCGATATAATCGAGATGCTGGTCGGCATTCTTCATCGCCTGGCGCAGGATCGTGGCGTCGGGCGCGGCGCGCTGGACGAGGCGCTTGGTCATCCGTTCGTGCATCAGCGGCCCGGTGACATCGCCGAAAAACTGCTGGTCGAACCAGGCGACGAGGCGGCGGATTTCCGCGCGGTTTTCGGCGGGGCCGGTGATCATCCGCGCGGCCTCGACCGTTTCTTCGAAATATTCGCAGATTGCCTGGCTGTCGATCAGGATCGTGCGCTTTTCACTCCCGACGATAACAGGTGTGCGGCCTGCGGGATTCATGTCGAGAAACTCATCCCGTTTCTCCCACGGTGATTCGCGGACGAGATCATAGCCGACGCCCTTTTCGCCGAGCAGCAAGCGGACCTTGCGGCTGAACGGGCAGAGCGGAAATTGGAAGAGTTGCCACATGGCGCGCACTTGTAGCGTTATCGCGGGAAGCGTCTAGGTCACCGACTCATAAACCGCATCCATATTTCGATGGATGCGAGTTTGATGAGGGCAAGGCAGTTGGTGTCGTGTTTTTCGTATCGGGTGGCGACGGCAGGCAAGTGTTCGAGTTTGCTGAAGAAGCGCTCGACGAGATTGCGATAGCGATAGAGGAAGGCGCTGAACGCCGGGATGTTTACGCGGTTCGGCATGGGTTCGATGTCGACAAAGGCTCCGCGAGCGGTCGGCGACGAGCGCAAATGGCCGCTGTCACAGGCCCGGTCGGCAAGCAGTATCTGGCCTTCGCCGATATCGTTGAGCATGTCTTCGGGGGACTGCTTGATCAGGGACCTCGCCGGCGGATTCCCATCGGGGCCAGCGGTCAAATAAAATACCGCACAAACAGGCCGGACATATGAAAGCAACCGATCAAACCCATCCCGACAAAAAACCCTTGCCATAGGGGGTGTTCACATATGAATCAGAAATTACGCGCTTCGGGAATTCCTAAATTGTCACGATAGCCTAACTCATTATCGCGCATCGCGGCGACGCGTTCCACCTCGAAATTATGGAAGGCTCGGGCGTAGCCTTGGCGTTTGCGCAGCACGGTTTCCCAGATCAACCCGGCCTGCGCGCCTTCCAGGATCTGGCCCTCGAAAAGCACGCGGTCGTCATGAGCGGGCACGACCCATTCCTCGTCATGATAGCGTCCGTAATTCCTTCCCGGCCTGCCCCGCAAAGCCGCGCAGTTTGCCGTCGGTGGCAGATGTCAGGCTCATGCGCGCGGCATCCTAGCCAAGACTGCCGAATTCCTTCTCGAATACCGATTTTTCGCCGCGCGCCAGCAGGCCGGCCTGTTCGACCCAGCGGTCGCGCTCGATGCGCTGGGCGAAACTGCCGCCGAGGCGCGCACTGACGGTTTCGATATCGCCCGCGGTCCAGCCCGCAATCTGTTCGAAACGGTGAATACCCATTTCTTTCAGGCCGGTCTGCGCCTTGGGTCCGAGTCCCTTGATCTGGGTCAGAGTATCGCCCGCGCCGCCCTGTGCCGTGCTCGCGACGCCGCCGCTGCCATCGCCCGGGTTGCGGCGTACTGTGGTGTCACCGGGATGATCGGGATTGGCCTCGACGCCGGTAAATTCGCCGACAACATCCTCGAGGGCTGCCGAAAACCCGTCGGAAACGCCGTGGCCGTCATCCTTGTAATGCGGTTCGACAGGCTCGCCAGCACCCCGCGTGCGAAATATGACAATGAGCACGATCAGCGCGACGATAACGCCGAAAATGACAAGTAGCGTGTTGGACATGGAAGCTCCCGGAAATCAGTGCGATGTTCGGAAGCCTAAATGGCGCTTTGCAAAGGCCCGCGCAACCGGGATAGCGCCGGTTGCGCGGGATATTTGTGCAGGCGCTCAGTTTTTGGAGCCGACTCCGCCCCCCGCTCTGGCATCCGCGCTTCGGCCAGCTCGGTCAGGCCGACAAATTCGCCGCGCCAGTAATCGTTATTGCGACCGCTGTTCCGCGCCAGCCGCCGAATATCGCCGAAATCGAAACCATTGAGATGGGTATCGCCGCGCAGCCTCTGCCCGAAGGCGGCGACGGCGGTGACAAAAGCCATATCGCCGCGCGGGGCTTGCGCGTTTGTCATCAGGCTGCGGCCCACCGGCTGCTCGATCAGACGGGATTCGCTCTCTCCGGGCAGCTTGTAGCGCAGGCGCAGATGCAGCAATTCCGCACCCTGTCCGCCACGCGCCGTCGGACGATTTGCCTCATACCGCCGTCGCGGCAGCCAGCCCTCGCCGCCCGTCGGCACGATCTCATAGAGCGCCGTCAC
>JBGTHW010000145.1:0-11376 GCA_041746035.1 Parasphingopyxis sp. | reverse complement strand
GCCCGATGTCGCGCCGGACGAGCGCAAGGCGGCGGCGCTGCGCTGGCTCGAACAGTCCGCCGGGGTGACGGATGCCGGAGCACGCGAGGAGCTTGCCGCGACGGCGCTCTCGATCATCGCCGATCCGGCCTATGCGGATATTTTCGGGCCCGAGGCGCTCGCCGAAGCGCCGATCGCGGCGGTGATCGACGATGTCGTCGTCTCCGGCACCGCCGACCGGCTGCTGATTGCCGATAACCATATCCGGGTCATCGATTTCAAAACCGGGCGTAGAGTACCGGATACACCGGAGGCCACCCCCGTCGCGCATCTTCGCCAGATGTCCGCCTATCGCGCCGCGCTGCGCGTTATCTTCCCGGATCGCCCGGTCGAGGCGGCGTTGCTCTATACCTCCGCGCCCCGGCTGCTGACGCTTCCCGATGCCCTGCTCGATCAGCACAAGCCCCGCTTGTCCGATAGCGAGCAAAGTTTGTCGCCAATCGTTTGAGATTCCGGCGCACCCGCCCTACATCGGTTCCAACAGTCACAGGAGAATAGTATCATGGCCACCAAGCCCGTTACCGACAGCAGCTTCGAACAGGATGTGATCAAGGCCGACGGCCCGGTGCTCGTCGATTTTTGGGCCGAATGGTGCGGCCCGTGCAAGATGATCGGCCCGGCGCTCGAAGAACTGTCCGAGGAAATGGGCGGGCAGGTCACCATCGCCAAGGTCAATATCGACGAAAACCCGGAAGCCGCCGCCAAATATGGTGTCCGCAGCATCCCGACAATGCTGATCTTCAAGGGCGGCGAAAAGCACGCCGAGAAGATCGGTGCCGCGCCCAAAATGCAGCTGAAACAGTGGATCGAGAGCGCCGTCGCGGCGTAACCGGCTTAATCGAGCAATATCTCCGCCGCCTTGTCCCATAATTCCGGGGTCGCGGCGGAGAGCAGGCCGGGGCGCAGTTCCGTGGCGCGATAGCGCTCGCCATTAAGGCGGGCTGTTTTGCCGCCAGCCTCCTCCAGGAACAGTGCGCCAGGAGCGTGGTCCCACGGAAAAGTTTTCTGAAAGAGCGAAATGTCATTCTGTCCCAGCGCGAGGCGCGGATATTGCTCGCCGGCGCAGCGCGGTATCGGGACGACCGTCAATTTTCCAGCCGCGCGTTCTTCGAGATCGGCGCGGCGTTCCGGCGGCAGGAAATGCATCGCCAGGGCGGCGACGGGTAGGGGGTTATCGGTGGGTTTGCTTCTCACCCGCTCGCCATCGACAAATGCTCCGTTGCCGCGATGCCCATGGCAGAGGCGGCTGGCGACCGGATCGTAAATCCACCCGGCTTCCGTCTCGCCATCGACAGCAAGCGCAATCATCAGTGCAAAGGGCGTGATGCCTTCGGAGAAATTCGTAGTGCCGTCGACAGGATCGACTATCCAGATCGCGCCGCTTACGAGATTGTCGAGCAGCGACGCATCGGCCGCATAGGCTTCTTCGCCCACAATGCGGGCTTCGGGAAGGATCGCGGCGAGGCCTTCGGTCAGCCGCTCCTCGCTTTCGGTGTCGGCGATGGTGACGATATCGTCGGGCGCTTTCTCGCTGATCTCGTGAACCGCCAATGCCTGAAAACGCGGCATGACTATGTCGGTAGCGGTCTGGCGGAGGAGGGCTTCGACGCGGGTGGAAAGTGGATGTATCAGAGTGAAACTCCGTTCGGGCTGAGCTTGTCGAAGCCTCGTGTTTTCTGTTTTCGCGTCCGGCCAGAAAAAGGACGGCCCTTCGACAGGCTCAGGGCGAACGGAATCTGGAAACTCACGTCCGGTAATCCGCGTTGATATCGATATAACCATGCGTCAGATCGCAGGTCCAGACGGTCGCGCGACCTTCGCCGATGCCGAGTTCCACGCCGATATCGATCTCCTCGCCCCGCAGATGCGCGGCGACCGGCGTTTCGTCATAACCCTCCACCGCCACACCCTCCCGCGCCACCTGTGTCGCGCCGAAGCGGATGGAGAGCCTGTCGCGGTCCGCCGGTTCGCCCGCCTTGCCGACCGCCATCACGACCCGGCCCCAGTTCGCGTCCTCCCCGGCAATCGCGGTTTTCACCAGCGGCGAATTGGCGATGGAGAGGGCGATGCGCCGGGCGCTGGCGTCGCTTTCCGCACCCTCGACGGCGATCGCGATAAATTTGCGTGCGCCCTCGCCGTCGCGGACGATCTGATGGGCGAGGCTGCGGCAGACATCGGCCAGCGCCGCGGCGAAGGCGTCGGCACCCTCATCGTCGAACGAGGCGAGCGGCGCGCCGCCGACTGCTCCGGTCGCGAAGACCAGCAGCGTGTCGGAAGTCGAGGTATCGCTATCGACGGTGATGCAGTTGAAGGTTTTTGCCACGGCCCGGTTCAGCATCTCCTGCAGGAAGGCCGGATCGATGGTTGCATCGGTGAAGAGAAAGCCCAGCATCGTCGCCATATCCGGCGCGATCATGCCCGATCCCTTGGCAATAGCGCTTATCCGGACGATTTCGTGACCGATAACCGCGCTGGCCGTTGCGCCCTTGGGAAAGGTATCGGTGGTGCCGATGGCGCGCGCGGCATCCTCCCAGCGCGCATCCTCCGCTGCGAACGCCGCGTCGAGACCGGCTTCGGCCTTGTCGATGGGCAGCGGCTCGCCGATGACGCCGGTCGAGGCGATAAAGACGTCGGAAGGAGCGCAATCCAGATGCCGCGCCGTCTTCGCCGCTATCGCCTCGACCGCATCGCGCCCCCGCCGCCCGGTAAAGGCATTGGCATTCCCCGCATTCACCACCAGCGCCCGGGCCTTGCCGAGCAGCAGCGCCGAGCGGCACCATTCCACTTCGGGCGAGGGGCATTTGGACTGCGTGGTGACACCGGCGATGGCGGTGCCCTCGGCAAGGGTGACGAAGGTGAGGTCGCAGCGATCCCAGTCCTTGTAGTGGGCGCGTGCGACGCGAGGTTGCGCGCCTTCGATTGTGGGGAGATCGGGGAAGTGCGCGGGGGCGAGGGGGGAAATTGGGAGTGTCATAGCTGCATATCTCATACGGCGTCCGATCGTTCGCGCCTACACCCCTTCTCCCCTTGAGGGAGAAGGATACGAAGACTTGCGAGCGCAGCGAGTTAGTCGAAGTTGGATGAGGGGTGCGTGTCCTGAGCTTGTCGAAGGGCGAGCTTGGCGCGAAGCGGCAAATGACGGCGCGAAAATCACGCTCGCTGCGCATCGCTCTATACCCCTCGCCGGCCCTTCGGAGAGATTATAGCATTCTCGTTTTAAGGGGTTCAACCTATGGACGCCGATGCACTGCTACGATCCGAACCTATCCGTCGCCGGACGAACCGCGAAAGCGACCAGTTTTATGGTTTGCCGCTGGTCAAGCGGCGAAGATAGCGGCAAGCCAGTCCGATTGACTAAACCATCCCCCGTTCCTACATCGCCAGCCTGGAAAATCCGGGGATTTTCGGCCATATCGCGGCCAGCCTCCCGCTTCATCATAACGCATAGGAACGCCCATGTTCGGCGGCATCGCCAAATCGCTTTTCGGGTCCAGCAATGAGCGCTACCTGAAAAAACTCGACAAAATCGTTATCGAAATCAACGCGCTGGAGGCTGATATTCAGGCGCTTTCCGACGACGCACTGTCCGGCCAGACGCCCAAGCTGAAACAACGGCTCGCAGGCGGCGAAACGCTTGAGGATATCCTTCCCGAAGCCTTTGCCACGGTGCGCGAAGCCTCGATCCGGACGCTCGGGATGCGCCATTTCGACGTCCAGATGCTGGGCGGGATCGTCCTCCATCGCGGCGAGATCGCGGAAATGCGGACCGGCGAAGGCAAGACGCTGGTCGCGACGCTGGCGGTCTATCTGAACGCGCTGGAGGAAAAGGGCGTCCATGTCGTTACCGTCAACGACTATCTCGCCCGGCGCGATGCCGACTGGATGGGGCAGGTGTACGAATTTCTTGGCATGGAAGTCGGCGTTATCGTGCCGAACCTTTCCGAGCAGGAACGCCGCGATGCCTATGCCGCCGACATAACCTACGGAACGAACAACGAATTCGGCTTCGATTATCTGCGCGACAATATGAAATATTCGCGGAGCCAGATGGTCCACCGGCCGTTCAATTATGCGATCGTCGACGAAGTCGATTCGATCCTGATCGACGAGGCGCGGACGCCGCTGATTATCTCCGGCCCTACGGAAGATAAATCGGAATTATATATCAATGTCGATGTGGTGGTGAAGCAGCTTGACGAGGAGGACTATGAACTCGACGAAAAGCAGCGCTCGGTGACGCTGACCGAGGACGGGACCGAACGGGCCGAGAGATTGCTGGAGGCGGCGGACTTGCTGGAGGGCGAGAATCTCTATGATTTCGAGAATACCCAGGTTGTCCATCACCTCCAGCAGGCGCTGAAGGCCAATGTCATCCAGAAGAAGGACAAGGATTATCTCGTCAAGAATGACGAGGTGATCATTATCGACGAATTTACCGGACGCATGATGGAAGGGCGGCGCTGGTCCGATGGCTTGCATCAGGCGGTCGAGGCCAAGGAAGGCGTCGATATCAAGCCGGAGAACCAGACGCTGGCTTCGATCACCTTCCAGAATTATTTCCGGATGTATCCGAAGCTCGCCGGCATGACCGGCACCGCGCTGACCGAAGCGCCGGAATTTTTCGATATTTACCGGATGAACGTCACGACTATTCCCACCAATGTCCCGGTCGATCGAACTGACGATGTCGACGAATTCTACAAGAACGAGCAGGACAAGTTCGGGGCGATCACCCAGGCGATCCGCGATGCCCGCGACAAGGGCCAGCCGGTGCTGGTCGGCACGGTGTCCATCGAAAAATCCGAAGTGCTTTCCGAATTCCTGACCAAGGAAAAGGTGGAACATGCGGTGCTGAACGCCCGCCATCACGAGCGCGAGGCCCATATCGTGGCGCAGGCCGGAAGGCTCGGCGCGGTGACGATCGCGACCAATATGGCGGGGCGCGGCACGGACATCCAGCTCGGCGGCAATGTCGACTTCCGCGTCGATGACGAGCTGCGCGATATGCCGGAAGGGCCGGAGCGCGAGAAAGCCATCGAAGCGATCAAGGCGGAAGTGAAGAAGGATCGCGACAAGGTGATCGCAGCGGGCGGGCTGTTCGTGCTCGCGACCGAGCGCCATGAAAGCCGCCGGATCGACAACCAGCTGCGCGGACGTTCCGGGCGGCAGGGCGATCCCGGCCTCAGCCGTTTCTATCTGTCGCTCGACGACGATCTGCTGCGCATTTTCGGGCCGCAGACGATGTTCTCGAAAATGGTGCGCAGCAATCTGGAGGAGGGCGAGGCCATCGTCAGCCCGTGGGTCGCCAAGGCCATCGAAACCGCGCAAAAAAAGGTCGAGGCACGCAACTACGATATCCGCAAGCAGGTCGTCGAATATGACGATGTCATGAACGATCAGCGCAAGGTGATTTACGAGCAGCGCGGCGACATCATGGATGCGGAGGATGTCGAGGATGTCATCGTCGATATGCGCGCCGAGACGGTGAACGCCATTGTCGCCGATCATTGTCCCCATGGCACTTATCCCGAACAATGGGATGTGCAGGGCTTCAGGAAAAGCGTCGACGAGATTCTGGGTCTCAATCCGCCTATAGACCGCTGGATGGAGGAAGAGGAGGTCTCTCCCGAACTGCTCGATGAGCGGTTGCTCGCAATGGTCGACGGGGAGGTCTCGAAAAAGGCGAAGGATGTTCCCCAACAGGACTGGATTTCGATACAGAAAAGCATCCTGCTCCAGAATCTCGATGTGCAGTGGAAAGAGCATCTTTCGACGCTCGATGCCCTGCGTCAGGTCGTTCATCTGCGCTCCTATGCCCAGAAAAAGCCGATCGACGAATATAAGCGGGAGGCCTTTGCGATGTTCCAGCGGATGCTGACCGGCATCCGCGAGGATGTCACCCGGACGCTGGCCCATGCCCGTTTCCAGCAGGCCATGCCGCCGCGGCTGCCCGATCTCCCCGATTTCATCACCACCCATATCGATCCGCTGACCGGCGAAGACGACAGCAACGATATCGATGGCGGCACGCTCGGCACGGTGCGATCGAAATTGCCGCCACGCCAGAGCGGGAGGACACCGATGCGCGATGTCGACGATGCCGAGATTGCGAAATGGCAGAACAACACGAGCCGCAATGCGCCATGCCCGTGCGGGTCCGGACGCAAGTTCAAGCATTGCCACGGGGCTTTGAAATAGAGGTGTGGCAGCCGGTGCCAGTATGTGGGCTGAAACGATGGCTCCCCGGGTCTGATTCGAACAGACGACCGATCGATTAACAGTCGATTGCTCTACCGCTGAGCTACCGGGGAACACCGTTTCGAAAGGACGGGCAGGACATAGTCCTTCCGGCCAAGGCGCGGCCTATAGCAGCGCAGTCCTTGCCGTTGCAAGACCATCATACAATGAATTGTTCCATGGCGATACGTTCGTCGAGCGCGTGTTCGGGATCGAACAGCAAGGTGAGGGTACGGCTGGTATCGAGGCACACCTCGATGGTGGCGACATCGCGGACTTCGCGCTGATCGGCAACCGCGCTGACCGGGCGCTTCAGCGGATCGAGGACGCGAAAGGCGATGCGGGTGTCTTCGGGCAATATCGCGCCATGCCAGCGGCGCGGTCGGAACGGGCTGATCGGTGTCAGCGCCAGCATTTTCGAACCCAGCGGCAGGATCGGCCCCTGCGCCGAAAGATTATAGGCGGTGGAGCCGGCCGGCGTTGCCACCAGCACCCCATCGCAGACAAGTTCCTCGATGACGACATTTGCGCCGGCGGTGACCTCCAGTTTTGCGGTCTGGCGCGTCTCGCGAAGCAGCGACACCTCGTTGATCGCCGGATAGGAGACTTTCTCGCCCTCGATGGTGACCGCGTCCATGCGCAGCGGAGTGACGCTGAAATCTTTCGCCCTGGCCAGCCGCTGCTCCAGCCCTTCGGATCGCCATTCGTTCATCAGGAAGCCGACCGTGCCGAGATTCATGCCGAACACCGGGCGGATGCGATGCGCGTCGAGCATCTGGTGCAGGGTTTGCAGCATAAAGCCGTCGCCGCCCAGCGCGATGACATATTCGGCTTCGTCCATCGGCAGAAAATCGATCTGTTCGCGCAACTCCGCCGCCGCCGCCTGCGCCTCGTCGTCCGGCGATGCGACCAGCGCGCACTGGCCGAGGATCGTCATCCGCCGGTAACGCTCATGTGACGCGCCACGGCGGGCGCAGTGTTCTTGCGATCGATCTCGAACGCGTGACGCCGGGGTTTCAGGATCATCGCCTTGTCGAGCAGCGCATCGAGTGCTTCGGGAGCGCCTTCGCGCAAGGCCGATTTGAGGTCGAGGTGATCGTCATGGCCAAGGCACATATATATCTTGCCCGAAGCGGTGATGCGCACCCGGTTGCACCCGTCGCAAAAATTATTGGTGAGCGGCGTGATCAGACCGAGCTTCACACCCGGTTCCTCGACCCGCCAGTATCGCGCCGGGCCGCCCGTGCGTTCGGCGAGCGGCGTCAGCGTGAATTGTTCCTCCAGTGCCCGTTTAACGCCATCGAGCGGCAGATACCGGTCATGCCGGTCCTCGTCGATCTGGCCGAGCGGCATCGTTTCGATCAGGGTCAGGCCGTATCCCTGCTCGCCGCACCAGCGCAGCATCGGGACAATGTCTTTCTCGTTCAGACCTTTCAGCGCGACCATATTGATCTTGACGGTCATTCCCGCGCGTTTCGCCGCCGAGATACCCGCCAGCGTCCTGTCCAACTCGCCCCAGCGCGTGACATAGCGGAAGGTTTCCGGATCGCGGCTGTCGAGGCTGACATTGACACGCTTTATTCCGGCATCGTGCAGTTGCGGTGCGAATTCCGCGAGCCGCGTGGCATTGGTTGTCATCGTCAGTTCGTCGAGAGCGCCGGTTTCGAGATGGCTGCCGATCATGCGGACGAGGTCGGGTACGCCCCGGCGAACCAGCGGTTCGCCGCCGCTCAGCCGAATCTTGCGTACGCCGCGCGCGATGAACGCATCAGCCAATGCGCTGATCTCCTCCAGCGAGAGAATCTCGCGCCGCGGCAGGAATGTCATTTTTTCCGCCATGCAATAGCGGCAGCGCAGGTCGCACCGATCCGTCACCGAAATTCGCAGATAGGAGATATTTCGCCCGAAGCTGTCTTCGAGCGTGCGGTTTTTCGGGGCGAGGCCGGTTGCCATGCCTGCAATCTAAGGCGCGGCGGGATTGCGGGCAAGTGTGGATCGGTTCATTGGCGGGGCGCGGCGGGCGCGCTAGGCTCTCGCCCTGACCGTAATGAACGGGGTGCGTCCGATTTCCGAGAATGTTTCGATCGCCGGTAATCCGCTCTTTCTGCTGTCCTTCCGGCAGCGGGACGAGATCGCGGCGATGGCCGAGCGCGCGGGCTGGAGCCCGATAGCCGCGCGGCGGGCCGACCATGCCGAGCGGCGCTTTATTCTGTCCGAAGCGCATATCGCGGTCGTCGATGCGCGCGGGGCGTTCGAGGACGGGCTGGCGGCGGTAAAGTCGCTGGCCGATCCGGCGGAGGCGAATGCCTCGGCGCTACTGGTGCTGGTGTCTCGGAACGACACCGAGGGGCTGGACGCGCTATTCGCGGCGGGGGCCACGCATTATCTGGCGAGCCCGTTCGGCGAGGAGGAGTTCGCGCAGACCCTGCGTTTTGCAAAGAGATATGCAGCGCGGCTTGGCAATGCCCTCGGCTACGGGCCGCTGCGCTCGCGCGATGCGGAAAAGCAAAAACCGGACTGGCGGCTGGATGCAAAGAGCGAAACCGTCACGCTGGAGCCCGAATTCGCTGCCGATCTGTCGCTTTCCGGCACCGTTTCCTTCGAGGCATTCCTGCGGGCGCTGGGCGATAAAGTGGACGAGGATGCTCGTGCAGCCATCTTTCGGGTGCGGCAATCGGGCGAGCATTCCGCCTTTGCGCATGCGCGGGGCGATAACGACCGTCTCGTGCATCATCTCCGCATCGATCCGGCGACCGGCGATATTATTGCCCGCGTCGAACGTCCCGACCGAAAAGCCGAACCGCGCTCGCTGGTCCAGCGCGATCCGCTGACCGGGCTCGGCAATGCCCAGCTTGCGCGGCAATGGATTGGCGACAGGCTTGCCGAAAGAAAGCCCGGCGAAGGCGGGCTTGTCGTGCTCCTGGTCTCGCTTCACCGGTTCGACATGATCAATGAGGGTTTCGGGCGCGGGGCGGGCGATGCGGTGTTGCAGGGAATGGCCCGGCGGATCGAGAAACTGGTGGACGGTGCCTCGCCCCGCCGCCGCCGTCTGATCGGGCGCCTGGCAGGTGCAGAGTTCGTCATCGGCCTGCCATCGCCCGCCTCGCTCGAGGAGGCCGAATTTCTGGCGCAGCGGATCGGCGATGCGCTGGCGCAGCCTTTCGTGTCGGAAGGTCAGTCGGTGCAGGTCAGTATGCGTTGCGGCATTGCCTTCGCCGGGACGGAGGATGGCGATGCCGCGTCTCTGCTGCGGCGCGCGAGCGCGGCGCTGGCCGAGGCGCGGGAGCGCGAGGGCCCGGCGATCTGCGTTTACGATGCCGCGAAGAAGGACAGTGCGGCGCGGGTCAACCGGCTGGAAATAGACCTGCGCCCGGCCCTGGACAGCGACGAGATAGAGATACTCTTTCAGCCGCAGGTCGCCACCGATTCAGGAAACATCGTCAGTGTCGAGGCGCTGGCGCGCTGGCGGCATCCCGCCTTCGGCGAGCTGGGCGCGGCGACATTGTTCGCGGCGGCCGAGAGCGCGGATTATCTGGTCGAACTGTCCCGCCACGTCCAGCGCAAGGCGGCGAGCGTGGCGGCGGCGTGGCCCGAGAGCCTCCGGTCGCTGCGCGTGGCGATCAATGTCACGGCGGCGGATATGGCGCTGCCGGACTTCGCGGACAGTTTCACCACGATTATCGACGAAACCGGGATCGAAAGGTCGCGCGTGACCGTCGAAGTTACAGAGAGCGGACTGATCGAAAATCTCGACGATGCGGCGGCAAAGCTGGAGACGCTGCGAACGGCGGGGTTCCGGACGGCGATCGACGATTTCGGCACCGGTTATTCGAGTCTCGCCTATCTCAAAACCCTGCCGCTCGACTATCTCAAGATCGATCGGCGGCTGAGCGAGGAGATTACCGGGAGCGAGCGGGATCGGGTCGTGGTGCGCGGGGTGATCGAGATGGCGAAGTCGCTGGGGCTGGCGGTGATCGCGGAAGGGGTGGAGACCGGCCAGCAACTGGCGTTGCTGACAGAAGAGGGGTGTGGGTTCTACCAGGGGTTCCTGTGTTCGCCACCGGTTACGAGCGATGGTCTGATGGAGCTGGTGAAAACGTCCGGTTAGAAAATAAAGCAGCAGAATACCAACCCCCCGTTCGCCCTGAGCTTGTCGAAGGGCCGCACTTCGCCGCCGCAGAAAAGAACGGGGCTTCGACAAGCGCAGCCCGAACGGCGGATTGCATGTCACCAAAAAAAGCGGCGCGACCCTGGGCAGGGTCGCGCCGCTCTTCGCGTCTGTCAGACGGAAGGGGTTACGCTTCCAGCTTCTTCTTTTTGCCGAAGCGGCGGCGGGCTACGAGAGCCGCCGCTGCCCCGCCAAAGAGCAGCATCATCGGCGGAGCCGGTACATCGGTGCCGCCCGTCGAACTGGTTACGTCGCCGCTGGAAGTCGCGTTGCTGCTGGTGCCGTTGCTGCTGGTACCGAAGCTGCTCGAACCGCCGGTAGCGCCGCTGCTGGTCGAGGAACTGGTGGAAGAGCTGGTGGAGCTGCTCGTCGAAGAGCTGGTCGACGAAGACGAACTGACATTGCCGGACGAACTGCTGGTCGAGCTGACGTTACCCGAACTTGTGCTGCTCGACGAACCACCGGTCGAGGATGTCGAACTGACGTTACCCGAGCTGGTGGACGAGCCACCGGTGGAAGATGTCGAGCTGACACCGCCCGTGGTGCTGCTGACACCGCCCGTGGTGCTGCTCACGCCGCCCGTGGAGGTCGAACTGCCGCCCGAAGAGGTCGAGCTGCCGCCTGTGGAAGTGGAAGTCGAACTGCCACCCGAACCGCCCGAACTGTTCTCGTTCTTGATGACGATATCGCCTTCGCGGACGAAGAAACCGCCGCTGCTGCCGCCGCCGGACGAGCCGCCGCCGAAGAAGCCGCCGAAGAAGCCGCCACCGCCGGTGAAGCCGTCGCCACCGCCGCCGATGAAGCCGCCGCCGGCATCGCCGCCGCCGTCGAATACCGGAATTTCCTGAAACACGGGGGCAGGAGGCGGAACCTCATAGACAGCCGGTTGCGGCTGGGGTGCCGGAGCCGCGACCTGGTTGGTCACGCTGACC
>JBGTHW010000144.1:0-6759 GCA_041746035.1 Parasphingopyxis sp. | reverse complement strand
CGCAAACTGCGCGTTCCCTTTCGGATCGTCTTGCCCGCCCCGCGACGGGTTTCTCCCAATCGGTGCCACAGTATCGAACGGACCCGACTGACGGAAAATACTGGTGACCCCTACGGGAATCGAACCCGTGTTTCAGCCGTGAAAGGGCCGCGTCCTAACCGCTAGACGAAGGGGCCTCACCAGCGGTGCGCAAATAGGGGAGAGCGGCGGCACGGTCAACCGCCATGGTGCGGTGCGGCAAGGGATTTCAGCTAATCGGCCCAGGCCGCATCATCGAGGTGCAGCTCGGCGGCGGGGCGCGGACCCCAATCGTCGATCGTGGCGCGGCCCGCGACCCAGAGCTTGCGGTCTTTTCCGGCGCCGAGAATGGTCTGGCCCAGCGGGGTTTCGGCGGCGCGAAAGGCGATGGTTTTCAGGCTGCGACCATCCTCGCCCGCAACGATGGCGCGGACATGATCCAGCCCGACAATATCGGCCTTGATAACACGCACCGGGCCGGTGGCGATGCGCGGCCCGGGCCAGCCCGCGCCATAGGGGCCGCCTTCCTCCAGCGCCTCGACAAAGGCCGGAGTGACGCCGCCGGGGGCGACGACCGCATCGAGCAGCAGCGCACGTTCGCCCTGCGCCTTGACGACATCGGCGGAGAGCCGCTCGTCGAGAAACTCCGCCAGCGCATCGATCCTGTCGCCCGCCACGGTCAGTCCCGCTGCCATCGCATGGCCGCCGCCCGCTTCGAGCAAGCCGTGGTCCTTTGCTGCGAGCACGGCGGCTCCCAAATCGACGCCGGAGATCGAACGCCCGGAGCCTCTGCCCGTTCCGTCCTCATCCAGCGCGATAACGATGGCGGGGCGGCCCATGCGCTCTTTCAGGCGGCTGGCGACGATGCCGATCACGCCGGGATGCCAGCCCTTGCCGGAAACGATGGCGACCGCGCGGTTGTCCTGCGTCTTGCCCGCTTCCAGCGCCTGCTCGGTGACGGCGCTCTCGATCGCGCGGCGTTCTTCGTTGAAATGTTCGAGCTGTGCGGCGATTTCCCGCGCCTCTTCGGGATCTTCGGTGGTCAGCAGGCGCACGCCGAGATCGGATTTGCCGACCCGCCCTCCCGCATTGATGCGCGGGCCGAGACGGAAGCCGAAGTCCGCTGCGACCGGCGCGCGATCCAGCCGCGAAGCCTCGATCAGCGCATTCAGGCCGACATTGCGTCTGGCCTGCATCACTTTCAGCCCCTGCGCGACAAAGGCGCGATTGAGGCCGTGCAGCGCCGCGACATCGGCGACGGTGCCCAGCGCCACGATATCGAGCAGCTCGATCAGTTTCGGTTCGGCGCGATCCGCGAAGAAACCGCTTTCACGCAGCTGGCGCAGGATCGCGGCCCCCAGCAGGAAGGCGACGCCGACCGCGGCGAGATGCCCGTGCGCCGCGCCTTCGGTCTCGTCGAGCCGGTTGGGGTTGACCAGGCTGTGGGCGACGGGCAGTTCGCTGGCACATTTATGATGATCGACGACGATGACATCGACGCCCACCTCCTTCGCCATCGCCAGCGCCTCATACGCCATCGCACCGCAATCGACCGTGACGATCAGCGTCGAGCCATTCTCCGCCAGCTTCACCAGCGCCCCGCCGGAGGGGCCGTAGCCCTCCATCAGGCGATCCGGAATATAGGCACCCGCTTCCAGCCCGAGGCTGCGCAGCAACCGGATGAGCAGCGCCGCCGAGGTCGCACCATCGACATCGTAATCGCCGAAAATCGTGATCTGTTCCTGCGCCTCGATGGCTTCGACAATGCGCTGCGCCGCCCGGTCCATATCGCGGAAGATCGACGGATCGGGCATGAAGCTGCGGATCGTCGGATCGCGGTAGCGTGCGAGGTCATCGCGCGCGCAGCCGCGCGAGAGGAGCAGGCCCGTCACCAGATCGTCGGGCCGGAAATCGCCGCCCAGCGCATCGACAGCCCCGCCGCGCCAGCGCCAGGGCTGGCCGGAAATGGAATTCTGGATATCGAGGGCGGGTTTCACCGGTCGGCCTTAGCGCGGCCTTTCATTCGCGGCCATCGGCCTTTGCCGCTTTGCTGTTAGCATAGCGCGCGGCGAAGGGCGCGGCGGTGATGCCATGGAGGATAATGCTCATCAGGATGGCAAGATAGGTGGTGGCGATAATCGGGACGCTCGCCGCGCCCTCGCCGAATACGAGCAGGACGAAGACGATACCCGCCAGCCCGCGCGGCCCGAACCAGCCAAGATAGAGAACCGTCGGCCAGCGAATGCCGGTGCCGAGCAGCGACACGGCAATGGGCACCATGCGGATGACGGTCAGGCTGAGCAGGGCGTAGAGAAGATAGATCCATTCGAAGTTTGCAAGCGCCAGCGGGGCAAGCGCTGCGCCGAATATGAAGAAAACCGACAGGCTGAAGAAGCGCCCTTCATTCTCGACAAATTCGGAGACCGCATCGCTGCTGTCCATACACAGAGCGGCGAAACACAGTCCCGACATGAACGCCGAGACGAAACCGTTGCCGCCGATCAGGTCCGCGAAAATAAAAGACGCGCCAGCGACACCGATGACCGCGACCTTTTCGAATCTCTTGTCGAGGAGGCCGATATGATTGGCCTTCGCGAACGCATAGCCGCAGACGGCGCCCGTCAGTGTGCCGCCGAGCACGCCCAGCACTATCTGCTGTGCGACAAAGCCTGCCCAGAAAGTCCAGCCGCCATCCATGCCGAGTTCGACATGGCCGGCGAGCGCCGCGAACAGAAACACCGGTGCCACGGACAGCCCGTCATTCAAACCGGATTCGGTGACGATCGTGCGGCGGATGCGCAGCGGCACATCTTCATTGTCGACGATCGCAGCGCCCAGCGCCGCATCGGTCGGCGCGAGAATGACGGCAAGCAACGCCGCTTCGACGAGGGAAAACCCCGGAAACAGTCCCATCGCGACAAGTGTGCCAAAAGCCATCGTCAGCGGCAGACCGAATAAAAGCATGCGCCGCGCCAGACTGTTCATCCTGACCGTCTTGCGCAGATTCATTCGCGCCGCATCGCCGAACAGGACAAGCGCGAGCGTCACTTCGGCAAACAACAGGAACGGTTCCGACGTCGCGCGGATATCGATCAAGCCCAGCCCGGCGGAACCCAGGGCAAGCCCGGCCAGCATGAAGGCGAGCGGCGCGGGCAGAATGGTATCGCCCAGCGGACGCGAAAACAGCCCGTACAGGATAAACACGATCGCAAGCGCGGCGAGGACATATTCCGATGCCATGACCGGTTCTTAGCGCGATTGCGGACGGATGCCATCACCCTCGTTCGGCGCTGCATTGCTGCGAGGTGCGCGGTCAGGCTGGTGCGCATGCCACGCTCCGGTCGTTTGTCGCGGAAAAACCGGAGGCACGCGGCAGATAGCCAACCGCCTTGCCTTGAAACCGGGCCCGCCGCCGTCCAGATGCATGCCATGGAACCGGTCATCGCAATATCCAATCTCGGCAAGATCTATGACGGCGGCGTCAAGGCGCTCGACAATGTCAGCCTGACCATCGACAAAGGCGAGATATTTGCGCTGCTCGGCCCCAATGGCGCGGGCAAGACGACGCTGATCAGTATCATTTGCGGCATCGTGACACCGACCTCGGGCACCGTGATCGCCGATGGCCACGATATTATCCGCGATTACAAGCAAACCCGCTCCCGGATCGGGCTGGTGCCGCAGGAACTGAGCACCGACGCTTTCGAGAGCGTGCTGGCGACGGTCAATTTCAGCCGTGGACTGTTCGGCAAAACGCCCGATCCCGCCTATATCGAGCAATTGCTCCGCGATCTTTCGCTATGGGACAAACGCAAGAGCCGGATCAGGGAGCTGTCGGGCGGGATGAAGCGCCGCGTGCTGATCGCCAAGGCGCTGAGCCACGAACCCGACATCCTGTTTCTCGACGAGCCGACGGCGGGCGTCGATGTCGAGCTGCGCCGCGATATGTGGAATCTGGTGCGCGGCCTGCGCGAGCGCGGCGTCACCATCATCCTGACCACGCACTATATCGAAGAAGCCGAGGAAATGGCCGACCGCGTCGGCGTTATCCGCGACGGACAGATTATCCTGGTCGAGGAAACCGCCGCGATCATGCGCAAGCTCGGCAAGCGCCAGCTTACCCTGTCGCTGCAGGATCCGATGCCGGACATCCCCACCGGGCTTGACGACTGGCACCTGGCCCTGACCGACGAGGGCCATTGCCTGCTTTACACCTTCGATGCCCATGAGGAGAGCACCGGCATCCCCTCGCTGCTCCGCCGAATGAGCGATCTGGGCATCGGCTTTACCGATCTCGCGACATCGCAAAGTTCGCTCGAGGATATTTTCGTCGGCCTTGTCAGCCACCGGGAGGAAGAGCCGGCATGAGCGGCATCAATCTCCACGGCGTCTGGGCGCTTTACCGATTCGAGATGGCGCGTTCGCTGCGCACGCTATGGCAAAGCCTGGTCGGGCCGGTGCTGACGACATCGCTCTATTTCGTTGTGTTCGGCGGCGCGATCGGATCGCGGATGCAGCAGGTCGGCGGGGTCGATTATGGCGCATTCATCGTTCCCGGCCTGATCATGCTGTCGCTGCTGACGCAGAGCATTTCCAACGGATCGATCGGTATCTATTTCCCCAAATTCTCGGGCACGATCTACGAGATTCTTTCCGCGCCGATGAGTCCGGTCGAGATCATTACGGCCTATGTCGGCGCGTCGGCGACCAAATCGATTATCATCGGGCTGATCATTCTGGCGACCGCGACATTCTTCATCGATCTGGACATCCAGCATCCGCTGGTGATGATCGCCTTTCTGGTCCTGACCGCGGTGACGTTCAGCCTGTTCGGTTTCATCGTCGGCGTCTGGGCGGAGAATTTCGAGCAGCTGGGTTTCGTGCCGCTGCTCATCGTGACGCCGCTGACCTTCCTCGGCGGTGCCTTTTACAGCATCGACATGCTCCCATCCTTCTGGCGCAGCGTCAGCCTGTTCAATCCCGTCGTCTATCTGGTCAGCGGCTTCCGCTGGAGCTTCTATGGCGAGGGCGATGTCAGTATCGGGCTGAGCCTCGGCATAACCGCACTGTTCCTGTTCGGAAGCTTCGCCGCGATCATCTGGATTTTCCGCACGGGCTACCGGCTGAAGGAATAGGCGTGGCGAAACTCCTGATTGTCTATCATTCGAAAACCGGCGGCACCGGGCAGATGGCGCTGGCGGCGGCGGAAGCCGCGCGGGAGGCGAATGGTGCCGGGGTGATCGTGAAGCGTGCGAAAAACGCGGAGCCGGACGATCTGCTGGGTGCCGACGGCTATCTCTTCGCAACACCGGAAAACCTCGCGGCGATTGCCGGTACGATGAAAGCGTTTTTCGATCGCTGCTACTATCCGGTTCTCGGCAAGATCGAAGGCCGCCCCTATGCGGCGATGATCTGCGCCGGAAGCGATGGCGAGAATGCGAAGGCGCAGCTCGAGCGCATAGCGACCGGCTGGCGGCTCAAGAAAGTCGCCGACACCCCAATTATCTGCACCCATGCCCAGACACCGGAAGAAATACTGGCGGAGAAGACCATCGGCGAGGACGATCTGGCCCAATGCCGAGAGATCGGCGCGACACTGGCGGCGGGGCTGGAGATGGGGGTGTTTTGAGGGTATGCCAAAAGCTGGCTACTACTACGACACCCGGATTCGCAGGATGAAACTCAACGTCACCATCGCAGACGGATTGCTGGAAGAGGCAATGGCAATCACCGGTATAAATGAACCGCAGGACGTTATCGAACATTCATTGCGCACGTTGGTCAGGGTCAACCGCCAAGCAGAATTAAACCGATTTCGCGGAGCGCTGCCATGGGTCGGCGATCTTGATGCGATGCGCCGCGACAAGACTTAGGAAGTCAGCAGCGCACTCACGCCTTGTAATGCTCGCCCCGCACCCAGCGCACCGTCCCTGAGCTCGCCCGCATCACCACGCTCTGCGTCGTCATGCAGCCCTTGCGCAGTTTCTTCACGCCATCGAGCATCGAGCCGTCGGTGACGCCGGTCGCGGCGAAGATCACGTCGCCCTTGGCCAGCTCCTTCAGCGAATAGATGCGGTCGAAATCCTCGTCCGGGATGCCCCATTTGCGGGCGCGTTCCTTTTCGTCCTCGTTGCGGAACACCAGCCGCCCCTGAAACTGGCCGCCGACGCAGCGCAGCGCCGCCGCCGCCAGCACGCCCTCGGGCGCGCCGCCTGAGCCCATATAGATATCGATGGTCGTGTCCTCGTCGGTGGTCGAGATGACGCCCGCGACATCGCCATCGGGGATCAGCTGGACGCCGCAGCCTATTTCGCGCAGCTCCGCGATCATCGCTTCATGGCGCGGGCGGTCCAGCACGCAGGCGATGATCTCGTTCGGCTTGACGCCTTTGGCTTTCGCCAGCGATTCGACATTCCAGTTCGCACTTTTGGAGAGGTCGATCGTGCCCTTGGGATAACCCGGCCCGATTGCGATCTTGTCCATATAGGTGTCCGGCGAATTGAGCAGGCCGCCCTGTTCGGCAATCGCCAGCACGGAGAGCGCATTCGGTCCGGCCTTGGCGGTGATCGTCGTGCCTTCCAGAGGATCGAGCGCGATATCGACCTTGGGCGCGCCTTTTGTGGCCCGCCCGACTTTCTCGCCGATATAGAGCATCGGTGCCTCGTCGCGCTCGCCTTCGCCGATCACGACCGTGCCGTCGAAATCGAGCTGGTTGAATGCATCGCGCATCGCCTCCACCGC
>JBGTHW010000143.1:0-15381 GCA_041746035.1 Parasphingopyxis sp. | reverse complement strand
ACGTTCAATTGCTCTTTTATGACATTCGCCGCAAAAGCGGTGGATGGCGAAGCGCAGCGCGATCATTATCGGGGCGGGACATAACGGGCTGGTCTGCGCGTGGTATCTGGCGCGGGCCGGGTATCGGGTGTCGATACTGGAAGCGCGCGATGTGGTAGGCGGCGCGGCGGTGACCGAGGAATTCCATCCCGGTTTCCGTAATTCGACGGCGAGTTACACGGTCGGGCTGCTGGAACCCGAGATTATCGCGGATATGCATCTACACGATCATGGCCTGCGGATCGTCGAGCGACCGGTGGCGAATTTTCTGCCGTTCGATAATCGCAATTACCTGATTATGGGCGGCGGACGGTCGGAGGCGGAGGTCGCGAAATATTCGAAGGCCGATGCGGCGATGCTGCCCGAATATGAGCGGCGGCTGGGGGCAGTCGCGGATATGCTGCGGTTGCTGGCGAAACAGACGCCGCCCAATGCCGGGGGCGGGGTCGGCGACCTGTTCCGCGCCATCGGGCAGGCGCGAGCGGCGCTGAAACTGCCGCTCGAAAGCCAGCGCGATGCCATCGACATGTTCACCCGCTCGGCGCGCGAATTTCTCGACGGCTTTTTCGAGAGCGAGCAGATCAAGGCGGCGCTCGGCTTCGACAGCGTGGTCGGGGCGTATCACAGCCCCGATACGCCGGGGTCGGCCTATGTGCTCCTGCATCACGTCTTTGGCGAGGTGAATGGCAAGAAGGGCGCATGGGGCCATGCCATCGGCGGCATGGGAGCGATTACGCAGGCGATGCGCGCGGCATGCGAGGAAGCAGGCGTTGTCATCCGCACCGGCGAACCGGTGGCGCGGATACTGGCCGATAAAGGGCGGGCCGGGGGCATCGAGACCGTCGCGGGCGAGCGGATCGCAGCGGACATCGTTGCGGGCAATGTTCATCCCAGGCGCTTGCTGCTGGATATGCTCGATCCCGCCCTGCTCGATCCCGCGCTGCGTCGCCGTATCGAGAGCCATGCCAATGGTTCGGGCACCTTCCGGATGAATGTCGCGCTGTCGGAACTGCCGCGCTTTACCTGCCTGCCCGAAGCAGGGCCGCATCTTTCCAGCGGGATCATCGTCGCACCCAGCCTCGATTACATGGACAGGGCTTACACCGACGCTCGCGCGCATGGCTGGTCGAACGCGCCGATAGTGGAGATGCTGATCCCCTCGACGCTGGACGATACGCTTGCGCCCGAAGGCCGCCATGTCGCCAGCCTGTTCTGCCAGCAGTTCGCTCCGAAGCTCGACTGGGACACGCACAAGGACGCGGCCATCGATACGATCCTCGATACCGTCGAAGCCCGTGCCCCCGGCTTTCGCGCCAGTATCCTCGGCCAGCTTGCGCTCTCGCCGCTCGATCTCGAACGCCGCTTCGGGCTGATCGGCGGCGATATCTTCCATGGCCGAATGTCGCTCGACCAGCTCTGGGCGATGCGGCCGATGCTGGGCATGGCGGATCACCGGATGTCGGTGCCGGGGCTGTATCTGTGCGTCTCGGGCGCGCATCCCGGCGGCGGCGTCACTGGCCAGCCCGGGCGCAACGCCGCGCACGCCATTATCAAAGATGCGCGGCGGTTCTTCTGACCATTGGCCTTCGCCGCGCAAGAGTTTATGAAGGCGCGGAACACGGCAATTACACATGAAAGCAAAAAAGAATGGTCGAAATCGAAATCGAATGGTGGGAATTCGAGGATGCCGAAACGCTGGCGAACGAGGTCGCAGGCGATATCGGTTTTATCATCGAAAAGGCCATCGAAACCAATGGCAAGGCGGAGCTGGCGCTGCCGGGCGGGCGGACGCCGGTGCCGATCCTGGAAACGCTTTCTAGGCGCGATTTCGACTGGTCGAAAGTGCGGGTGTTCCCGACCAACGAGCGGATCGTCGAGGAAGGCAGCGAGCACAGCAATTACGGGATGCTGAAGCGCATACTGGGTTCGGTCGGTGCGCAGGTCGAGCCGCTGCTCGATCATGCGCAGGAATGGAGCACAAAGGAAGCCGGACGCAGCGCCGATGCGCGGCTCGCCGGGCTTAGCTGGCCGGTCGATCTTGTGTGGCTCGGCATGGGCGAGGAGGGTTCGACCGCCTCGATCTTTCCCAACCGGATGGAAGACGCGCTCAACACGCCGCGCGGGCGCCGCGCCGTCGGCGTATCGCCCGATCCTTTGCCCGAAAGCGCGCCCTTCGACAGGGTAACGATGACGCGCGAAGCGCTGCTCTCGACGCACACGATGATCGTGACGCTGGCGGGCGCCGCGAAGAAGGCGATGCTGGAGAAAGCGATTGCCGACGGACCGGGGTCTACAGTGCCGATCGGGCGGGTGCTGGCCGATTGCGAAGTGCCGGTGGATATTTACTGGAGCAAGGGGTAACTCACTTGCCGTCATTGCGAGCGCAGCGGGCCGAAGGCGACCGAAGGTCAACCAATCCAGAGTCGCCGTCGCCTGCCGTTCTGGATTGCCGCGTCGCCTTCGGCTCCTCGCAATGACAGAAGAGAAATCCGAACTGCCGCCAGCTCCTGAAACCACAACAGACCAGGAAACCGAAGCCCGCGCCTCCGCTTACTGGCGCGCCAATATCCGGTTGCTCATCCTCCTCATGGCGATCTGGTTTCTCGTGTCCTTCGGCGCGGGTATCCTGTTTCGCGTTTTCCTCGATCAGTGGAGCATCGCCGGATATCCCCTCGGCTTCTGGTTCGCCCAGCAAGGTTCGATCTATGTCTTTATCGCGCTGATCGTTGTCTATGTCCGCCTCATGCGCGCGATCGAGAAGCGCTTCGGGATGGACGATGAGTGAGCGCTTGAACCAAAACACCGTTCGGGCTGAGCCTGTCGAAGCCCCGCTCTTTCTTTGCGAAAGCCGAGAAGTAAGGACAGCCCTTCGACAAGCTCAGGGCAAACGGCTTTTTTGCCTAGCTGCTGCATGACCACCCAAACGCTAATCTATCTCTTCGTCGGCGCGTCCTTCGCGCTCTATATCGGTATCGCGATCTGGTCGCGTGCCGGTTCGACCAGCGAATTCTATGTCGCGGGCGGCGAGGTGAACCCCGTTATCAATGGCATGGCCACCGCCGCCGACTGGATGAGCGCGGCGAGCTTTATTTCGATGGCCGGACTGATCGCCTTTTCGGGCTATGATGCGAGTGTGTATCTGATGGGCTGGACCGGCGGCTATGTGATGCTCGCCCTCCTGCTCGCGCCCTATCTTCGCAAATTCGGCCAATATACGGTGCCGGACTTCATCGGCGCGCGTTATTATTCGAGCGCGGCGCGCGTGGTTGCAGTCATCTGCCTGATTTTTATCAGCTTCACGTACATCGCCGGCCAGATGCGCGGCGTCGGCATCGTATTTTCGCGCTTCCTGGAAGTGCCGATAGATCTTGGCGTTATCATCGGCATGGGAATCGTTTTCGTCTATGCCGTGCTCGGCGGGATGAAGGGGATCACCTATACCCAGGTCGCGCAATATTGCGTGCTGATTTTCGCCTATATGGTCCCGGCCTTTTTCATCAGCTTCCTGATCACCGGCAATCCGGTCCCGCAGCTGGGGCTGGGCAGCGAGGTTGCGGACGGCTCAAGCCAGTATGTGCTACAAAAGCTCGATAGCACACTCATCGATCTCGGCTTCACCGCTTATACCGATGGCACCAAATCGACGATCGATATTTTCTGCATCACCGCTGCGCTGATGATAGGTACGGCCGGGCTGCCGCATGTCATCGTCCGCTTCTTCACCGTGCCGAGCGCCCGGGATGCCCGCAAATCGGCGGGTTGGGCATTGGTCTTTATTGCGCTGCTCTATACCACCGCGCCGGCAGTGGGCGGGTTCGCGCGGCTGAATTTCGTCGAGACCGTAAACGAACAGCCTTATGCCGAAGCGCCGGACTGGTTTGCCAACTGGGAAGATAACGACCTTATCGCCTTCAACGACCGCAATGCCGACGGTGTTATGCAATATCGCCCCGGTGCGCCGTTCGAGGGCGCGCCCGAATTTACCGGCGAGCGGGGTGCCTTGGGCGAGAGGACGGTCGCCAATGCGGCGGCGGACGGCGAAAACGAGGTCTATGTCGATAACGATATCATGGTGCTCGCCAATCCGGAGATCGCCAACCTGCCCGGCTGGGTGATCGCGCTGGTCGCGGCGGGCGGGCTGGCGGCGGCGTTGTCGACGGCGGCGGGGCTGTTGCTGGTAATTTCCACGGCTGTCAGTCACGATCTTCTCAAACAGACTTTTCGCCCGCACATCACCGAGAAGGGCGAGCTTCTGGCGGCGCGGCTTGCCGCCACCGCCGCGATTCTCGTCGCCGGCTATCTTGGCATCTATCCGCCCGGCTTCGTCGCACAGGTGGTGGCCTTCGCCTTCGGCCTCGCCGCCGCGTCGCTCTTTCCGGCGATCTCCATGGGCATCTTCTCGATGCGGATGAACAAGGAAGGTGCGATTGCCGGGATGATTACGGGTCTCGCCTTTACCTTTAGCTATATCGCCTGGTTCAAGCTCTGGTCGCCGGATAGCAATATCGCGGCCAACTGGCTGTTCGGCATTTCGCCCGAAGGCATCGGTGTGATCGGGATGCTGCTGAATTTCGCCGTGGCGATAGGCGTGTCCGCCGCTACGAAAGCGCCGCCCGCCGATGTCCGCAGTCTCGTAAAGGCGATCCGGTTGCCGTCGGGAACGATGCCGGAACGCGGATGAATAGTGCGCTGGATGAGACCTAGGCGGCGCGGGTTTTCCCGATAGCGTCGTCTTTCTCGACCACCACGCCCTCGATTTCGCGGGGAATAGTGTGCAGCACGCCGCCCCGGTTCTGCAGGTCGTTCGCGGTGTCGCCCATCTTGCCGAGATGCGCGGCGATATCGCCCTCGGCCATCGGACGACCGAAGAGATAGCCCTGAATGTGGGAACAGCCCTCCCTGCGCAGGATATCGAGCTGTGCGCTATCCTCCACACCCTCGGCGGTCGTTTCCATGCCCAGCGCTTCGGCCAGCGTGGTGATCGAGCGGATAATCGCGACGGCCTTGTCGTGCTTCATGATATCCATCACGAAACTGCGGTCGATCTTGATCTTGTCGAACGGGAAGCTCCTGAGATAGCCGAGGCTGGAATAGCCGGTGCCGAAATCGTCGAGCGCGATGCGCACGCCCAGCCTGTGGATGGCATGGAGCATATCCATTGTTTCCTGGGTATTATGGATGAACAGCGATTCGGTGATCTCGATTTCGAGCCGGTTCGCCTCCAGGCCGGTGCGCGCCAGTGCCTGGACGATGATGGTTTTCAGCCCCGGATTGCGGAACTGCACCGGCGAGATGTTGACGGCGACGCGACGGTCGTCGCTCCAGCTCGCGGCGATCCTGCAGGCCTCATGGATTACCCATTCGCCGATGGAGACGATCAGGCCGGTTTCCTCGGCCAGCGGGATAAAGTCCACCGGCGATATCAGGCCGCGTTCGGGATGGTTCCATCGCAGGAGGGCTTCAAAGGAGGAAACCCGGTTCTCCTTCAAACAGTAAAGCGGCTGAAAATGGAGTTGCAGCTCCTTGCCCTTCAGCGCCTCGCGCAGATCGAGTTCCATTTCGCGTCGTTCGCGAGCCTGTTCGTCCATCCGTTCCTCGAAGAACCGGTAGTTGGCCTTGCCGTCTTCCTTTACGCGATAGAGCGCGAGGTCGGCGTTTTTCAGAAGCTCGTCGGCGGTGTCTCCATCCTGCCCGGCGATGGCGATGACAACGCTCGCGCCGGTTGCGATATTGTGGCCATCGACCAAGAAATTCTCCGATGTCGCATTGATGATATCGAGCGCGCGGCGGGCGATATGGGCGGTATCGCCCTCGACCAGCACGGCGAACTCGTCGCCGCTCAGTCGGGCGATGGTTTCTCCGGCCAGCGCCTCGCGATACGCCTTGCCGACAGCGCCCAGCAATTTGTCGCCGACCGGATGGCCGAGCGTATCGTTGACCGCCTTGAAATTGTCGAGGTCGATGACAAGCACGCCGAGCACGCCATCGATATCCTTGCGCTGGAGCGCGTGGGTCAGCTGCTCGCGAAACAGCACGCGATTGGGCAGGTCGGTCAGCGTGTCATAGAAGGCGAGATGCGAGATGCGCCGTTCCCGCTCGCCGATGGCATCGACCATTTTGTTGAAATCGGTGGCGAGGTCGCCGATCTCGTCATGCGTTTCGATCTTTACCTCGGCATCGTCGCCCGAACTCACCCGTCGTGCCGCCGCCGCCAGCGCCTGTATCGGGCGGGAAATGCGGTTGGATATGAAATAGGAGCCAATCACGACCAGCATCAGCGTGAAAAAACCGATGACCGCAAGCGTCCACAACATCGGCGAATAACCGGCCAGCGCTTCGCTAAGCGAATAGCGGGTCAGGAGCACCGGTTCTTCGCCCTCCACCAGGCTGTCCAGTCGGGTCCCCGCCAGCACGATGCGCTCGCCGTTCGCGGAAATTTCCAGCGGCTTTTCCGATCCGATGATGGTGCCACGCACGGCCGGATCGATTGCGCCGCGATCCAGGATTTGCGCATCGACCGGCAGCGAACTCATCCCCGCCATGTCGGCCAGCGTTTCCCGGTCGGTGCGATAGCCGAACACGACCCAGCCGGTGAGCAGCGGCGATCTCACTTCGCTCGCCACCGTGCCGTAGCTCTCCTCGCCAATCGTCAGAATGCCGCCCTCGGACCCGGCATCGACCGCACGGTAAATCATGCTTTGCGTTTCGGGCGAGACCGCGCCATTGGTCGCGACGATGTCGCCATCGACGGTGATCAGCATCGCCAGCGACAGGCCGAGCCGTTCCTTCAGATTATCGAGCGCGGAAACAATCGTCGGTGCCTCGCCGAGCGCCACCGCCTCTCGAAACCCGAAATCGGCGGCGGTGATACGCGCGGCGTCGCGCAGCTGATCGGAGCGGGCATCGAGCACGCGCTGGAAAACCTGGGTCGAGGCCGCCATTTCGCGGCTGACCGTGGCCGCTGCATGGCGCTCTATGGCGAAACTCGCGCCAAGGATCGACAGCAGCATCGCTGCGGCAAACATGGTGCCGTAAACAATCGTCAGTTTGCGCGAGATCGATCCGAACAGCATCGGCATGGCGCTAGCGCCTTGCGCGTGTCTGCAGCGTCACCACGCGCGAGAAGGAACCCGATGTGGGCATCGTGATAGGGAAAGGGCTTTCATTATTTTCGGCGCGCAGGGCGGCATGCCAGAAGACGACGCGCGCGCGACCGGCGGGGATGCCGTCGATCCGCACCCGGCCATTGGGATCGGTTTTTGCCGCGTAAGGCGTATCGACAACGCGCACGACGCCGTTCATCTGGTCGTGAATGTTACACCCCAGCGGCACTGTACCGACACTCGTAAAGCGGTGGCTGCGGGTTTCGTCGCGGCCATAAAGATCGATCTCGAAACGCGCCGGGCCGGAGAAGGAATAGACATGATGGCGCACCCGGTCGCGGTTCGGGAAGCGCACGGTTGCGCCGACGGGCACGATCAGGACACGCGGGGAAAACTGGATGTTGCGTTGCTCCATCGCATAATCCCAGGGAAAGCGGATAGTGCCGGATGTGCCGCTGGCGGGATGGATGGTGACGACCGCATCGGCAAGCGGCTGGCCATTGCTGTCGCGCACGACAAAACTGGCGCTGGCGGCTTGCACCATCGACGGTATCAGCAAGGCAAGGAAAGCCAGCGCGTATTTCATACTGCAGATCGATAGGCCGAGACCGTTAAGCAATCGTCTAGCCTCTTGGTTGAAATTAACTTGATGGGTGACGCAACCGTTCATTAACCATTGTCCGCTAACCGCTGCGCCATGGCTAATTTACCGAGATACAGGTTCGGTGCCATTCTGGTTGCCGTCGCGGCGATCCAGGCTCCGGCCTCTGCCGAAGAGCTGCGCAATGGCGGCCGGCTGATGCTGACCAATGGCATCACCAGTATCGAGGGCGCGTCGGGCGGCGGGTTGACCCCGTGGGCGGTGATCGCCGGCAACGAAACCCGCGACGGCATCGGTCCGTCCGCGCATCTGACGGCCATCGAAACCAACGGCTATGACTGGCGCAGTGGCGGCGTCGCGGTCGGGTTCTTCAATCGCGTCGAACTCACCTATGCGCGCCAGTCGCTCGACACCAACGAGATCGGGGCGGCGCTGGGGCTGGGCGAGAATTTCTCGCTCGAACAGGATATTTTCGGCGCGAAAGTCCGCCTGTTCGGCGATGTCGTCTATGACGAGCCGCTGGTCCCGCAGATTTCCATCGGTGTGCTTCATCACCGCAATAATGACGAGAATGTCGTTGCTGCGGTCGGCGGGCAGTCGCCGAATGGCACCGATTATTATGTCAGCGCCTCCAAGTTGTTTCTGTCGCAGAGCATTTTCGTCAACACCACCTTCCGGCTGACCGAAGCCAACCAGAACGGGCTGCTGGGTTTCGGTGGCGACCTTCATGACGACCAATCGCTGCAATTCGAAGGCTCGGTCGGCTATCAGCTGTCCCGTCGCCTTATGATCGGTGCCGAATATCGCACCAAGCCCGATAATCTGGGTTTCGCCGAAGAGAACGACTGGACGGACATTTTCGCTGTCTTCGCCATCAACCGCCATCTCACCGCCACCGCCGCCTATGTCGATCTCGGCAGCATCGCGACCTCGGACGATCAGCGCGGCGTGCTGTTCTCGCTCCAGGGCGCGTTTTAGGAGGGCAAAGTCATTGCGAGCGCAGCGAAGCAATCCAGGTCCCCGGGCGATGTCATCTGCCGCTCTGGATTGCTTCGCTGCGCTCGCAATGACGAATTTGGGTTGCGCGGAATCACGATATTATAGGAAATCGATATGAGTATTATACTAACCATTATGCTGGTCATGCAGGCCGACAGCATGGACCGGATGGACACCATGGCTCCGGCGGACACGCTGGAGGAAACAAGCGAACCACTGCTGCCTTATGAGACTGGCACGGAATCCACATTCCCCGATACACCGCCTGAACCCGTCGCCCCCTGGTCGCAGCCGGGTGAGGAGGGGGTCGAACCCTACGAAATCACCAACGAAAATGCCGGAACCGCGCCGTTCGAGGGGACGGCGATGCTCGACGCGTTCAACGGGCGCGAGGGCATCCGGCGTGTCGCCGACCGGCTGGTCGCGCTCAGTCTCGAAGACCCGCGTTCGGAGAACATTTTTCGCGGCCACGATCTTGTCCGCCTGCGCCGCACGCTGTTCGAACAATTCTGTTTTATTCTCAATGGCGGCTGCGACTATACCGGCCGCGACATGGCCGCCGCGCACCGCGATCTGGGTCTCCAGCGCGCCGACATGAATACGCTGGTCGAGAATCTGCAGGTCGCGATGAACGAGGAAGGCGTCCCCTTCCGCCGGCAGAACCGCTTCCTGTCGAAGCTCGCGCCGATGCGCGCGGATGTGGTGGAGCGGTAGGGGCGCTTGAAAACCCCTCTCCTTCAGGGGAGGGGGATATTTCCCCTACGAATTACTCGCGTAGCTCCGGATTTCCATGCGATAACGCCGGAAAATCTATTCCTCACCATACATGAAGCGTTCTTCGACGACCTTGTCATCCTTGACAGTATACAGCCCAATTTCGCGCATCTGGTTACGCTTGCCGTCCATCGTGACATCCATTTCATAGCGCACCGCAAACTGGTCGCCCATGACGAACGGACCTTCGGTTTTGACATTGTGCACTTCTGTATTGGCTTCCCACCAGGCATGTTTTTCCAGAACGGCTTCACGCCCCTCGCAGCGCGCATGGGGTGCATCTCCGGGTTCCAGACTGACAACATCGTCGCTCCAGTGCTTTTGTGCATCGGCATCGCGGCCTTCGGCAACAGCTTTCGTAAAATCATCGGCAATGGCTTCAACGGACATGGTGTTTCTCCTTCGCGTTAGTCGTCTTGAGAATATAGCATATAATACGGATAAAATTATGACAGCGCAGGGCTGCGCGGTTATTCGGTGGCGATGGATGCGGAAGGCGTGCCTTACGCGGCCACAACCGCTTCCTGTCGAAGCTAGCCCCGATGCACGCGGATGCGGTGGAGCGGTAAGGCGTGCTTTAAAACCCCTCCCTTTCAAGGGAGGGGCAGGGGTGGGCATAGTGCGAAGCGTGGTTTCTATGGCGCGATTTCGTCTACCGCTTAACGTAACCCCTAACCCTCATTACGCTCGCATCGCATCACTCTCGCCCCACCCCTAACCGCTCCCCTGAAGGGGAGGGGGATATATCCCCTACGAATTACTCCCGTAACTCCGGATTTCCGCACGGCCCACCACGAAATGATGCACCTCGTCCGGGCCGTCCGCGAGGCGAAGCGTGCGCTGGCTCGTATACATGTCGGCGAGCGGGGTCCATTGCGAGATGCCGGTGGCACCGTGGATCTGGATCGCCTCGTCGATGATCCGGCAGGTGATTTCGGGCACCATCGCTTTCGCCATCGACACCCAGACGCGGGCCTCGCGATTGCCGAGCACATCCATCGCCCTGGCTGCTTTCAGCACCATCAGCCGCATAGCCTCGATATCGATCCGCGCGCGGGAGATAACCTCGGTGTTCTTGCCAAGCTGGGCGATGGGCTTGCCGAAGGCCTCGCGGCTCATGCCCCGGCGGACCATCAGGTCGAGCGCCTTTTCCGCTTGGCCGATAGCGCGCATGCAATGATGGATGCGCCCCGGCCCGAGGCGCAGCTGGGAAATCTCGAAGCCCCGGCCTTCGCCGAGCAGGATGTTCTCTTCCGGCACACGGACATCGGTGAAGCGGATATGCATATGGCCGTGCGGCGCGTCGTCCTTGCCGAACACATGCATCGGCCCGAGGATATCGACGCCGGGCGTGTCCTTGGGCACCAGTATCTGCGACTGCTGGAGATGTGCCGGCGCATCGGGGCTGGTCTTGACCATGACGATCATGATCTTGCAGCGCGGATCGCCGGCACCGGAGGCATAATATTTTTCGCCATTCAGCACCCATTCGCCGCTTTCGAGTTTCGCGGTCATGCTGACATTCTTGGCGTCGGACGAGGCCATGTTCGGCTCGGTCATCACATAGGCGGAACGGATCTCGCCGACGAGCAGCGGCTTGAGCCATGTGTCTTTCTGTTCCCTGGTGCCGACACGCTCCAGCACCTCCATATTGCCGGTATCGGGCGCGGAACAGTTCATCGATTCCGAGGCCAGCGAATTTTTGCCGAGTTCGACCGCGATATAGGCATAATCGAGATTGCTCAGCCCCTCGCCGGTTTCCGCGTCGGGCAGGAAGAAATTCCACAGCCCGTTGTCCTTGGCCTTGTCCTTGGCCTTTTGCAGACATTCGAGTTGCCCCGGCGCATAGCTCCAGCGATCGGTCTTGCCCTCGCCGAGCTTGTGAAATTCCTCCGACATCGGCTCCACGGTTTCGGCGATGAAGCTTTTCACCTTCTCCAGCAGCGGCATCGCCTTTTCGGACATACGCAGATCGTGCAGTTCGTCGCTCGGGTTGAGGCCGAAGCCGCTGCGTTCGCGCTGGGGGGACATGTCGTTCATGGGTATTCTCCTGTTTTCTGTCTATTGCTGTGTGGCCGACCGTGCCGCTGCATTGCGTTCGGCGAGTTGCCGAAGATTATCCTCGTGTCCTTCGCGGGTGAGACGATAAAAGCTGATCACCGCGATCATCGTCATCCACAATCCGAGAATCACAGGAACATAAGTCGCACCCAAACGCCAGAGGGTTTCGTCGGAAACCTGCCCCTGTTGCGCGCCGGTCGCCAGCCCGACACCGGTGATCACGAAACCGGCCAGCACGATGCCGAAGCCTTCGCCGAATTTGCGGACGAAGGTCGAGGCCGCGAAAAACAGACCTTCCGAGCGTCGCCCTGTTTTCAGTTCGGCGTCTTCGACGAGGTCCGCGATCATCGAGGCGGCGAGTATCTGGTAGCAGATGATGAGACCCACATCGATGGTGCTGGTGACGACAACAAACGGAAAAATGAACGGCGATTCGTTGCCCGGCAGCAGGCCCAGCACACGCAGGAATATCGGTGCCGGTGCGCCCAGAAACGCGATCAGGCCGATAATGATCGCTCCGCGCTTCTTGCCGAGCGTTCGCGTCACCCAGGGTGCCAGTCCCGCGCCAAGAACCGCAGAAATAAAGACGCAGAAGGTGACGACGCCGATCTGTTCCGAACTTAGCCCCCAGAAATAGGTGGCGAAATAGAACGCCAGCCCCGCCGCCAGCCCGCTGGCAACAAAGCCGAACAGTGCTGCGATAAACAGCGCCATGAAGGAGCGGCTGGCCAAGGTCTCGAAAATCTCGCGAAAAATCAGGCCCAGCGTCAAGCGACGCTTCGGCGGCGGTTGTTTGAGGTGCGGGATATAGCTGTGCGTGCCCAGCGCCGATATCATTATCGCGGCGAAGATCAGGATCGAGCCGATCAGGCCGTACGTCCTGTAGGATTCCGGATTGAACTGGCCGTTGGCAATCGTCGCTGTCACAAACAGTGGGAAGATGATGGCGAAGGTAATGACCGTCATCGCGTTGCCGCCGGTCCAGCCGAAATAATACCGCCAGCTCAGGAGCGAACTGCGTTCGTCATAATCGTCGGTCAGCTCGGGCGCGAGCGCGGCGCTCGGCGTTTCGTAAAAGGTGATGAAGGTGCGTATCGCAATCGACAGCAGCACAACATACCAGAACAGCCCCTGCTGGCTCCAGCCTTCGGGCGGATGCCAGAGGAAATAGAAGCTGATCGCAATCGGTATCGCGGCGGCATACATGAAGGGGTGACGGCGACCCCATTTCGATCGAAAATTGTCCGACCAGTAACCGACAATCGGATCGCTGAACGCGTCGGCAATCAATGCGATCATAATCGCGAAGCTGACCAGCCGCGCATCGAGACCGACGACCTGCGCATAGAAGATCAGCAGGAAATATTTGAAGCCATTGTCCTTGATCCCATAGGCAACGGAGCCGAAGCCGTAGGCAATCTTGGTCCAGATCGACGGTTTGATATGCGGGGCGGGGACGCCTGCCATATCGGCGGGAAGGATCGCCCTGTCCAGCGCTCCTTGCGTGGCTGAAGATACATCGACCATATCGCTCTCCCGAAAGCTCTCGCAGCTTTACGTTTCCGTAAACTGGCACAGTTGCCGCGCGGCGGCAATGGGGAGGTTTATGCTGCCCGCAGACTCTCCATATCGATCACGAAGCGATATTTAACGTCGGACGCTTCCATCCGGTCATAGGCTTCGTTCACCGCTTGGATCGCGATCGTCTCGGTCTCGGGCAGGATGTTCTTTTCCGCGCAAAAATCCAGCATCTCCTGCGTTTCGGCGATGCCGCCGATACCGGACCCGGTGACGATCTTGCGGCCCAGAAGCAGTCCGCTGTGCAGTTCGGGCAGCATGTCGATTACCCCGACCAGCACCAGCGCGCCATCGATGCGCAGCAATTGCAGATAGGGCGGGAGGTCATGGCGGACGGGAATCGTATCGAGCACGAGGTCGAAGTGCCCCGCCGCCGCTTTCATCGCGTCCCTGTCGGTCGTCAACAGCACATCCTTCGCGCCCAGCGCCTCGGCGTCGGCGCGTTTGTCTTCGCTGCGCGTCAGCACCGTGACATCGGCACCCATTGCCGCAGCAATCTTGACGCCCATATGGCCGAGTCCGCCCAGCCCGGCGACCGCAACCTTGCTGCCCGGTCCGACCCCCCAGTTTTTCAGCGGCGAGTAAGTGGTTATCCCGGCACACAGCAGCGGGGCCGCGCGCGCGATATCGAGGCTCTCGGGCACATGGAGCACGAACTCCTCGCGGCAGACAATCCTGTCGGAATAGCCGCCCTGGGTGGCAGAGCCATCGCGCCGGTCCTTGCCATTATAGGTGCCGGTCATCCCGCCATCGAGGCAATATTGCTCAAGCCCGTCCTCGCAATGCGCGCATTTCAGGCAGCTATCGACCATGCAGCCGATGGCGACGCGGTCTCCGGCCTTGTAATTCTTCACTTCCTCGCCGACCGCCACGACATGGCCGACAATCTCGTGCCCCGGCACCATCGGATACACCGAGCGCCCCCAGTCGTTGCGCGCCTGATGCAGGTCCGAATGGCAGATACCGCAATAGGCGATATCGATCAGCACATCGTCCGCGCGCAAGCCCCGCCGCGTAAAATCGAACGGCGCGAGCGGAGTGTCGGCTGCCGTGGCGGCATAGCCCTTGGCGGGATATTCATTGGTTCGCGGGGCGCTGCTCATCGGTCGGTTCTCCTGCCTGGGGTACCGGATGTAGGGCAGGGGCAAGGATGACGGCAACCTATTTCCGTGACGCTATTCGGGGACAGGGTATTTTGGGGACAGTATACTTAATTCAGGCGCAGCCTTGCGCCGCCGCCCGGCGAATTAAGTATACTGTCCCTGAATTGGCTCCCCCTGCCACAGAAGTTCCGTCACCCGCATGGGTATAACCGATACAATGGCGGTGCACCGTGCAACAGGCGCACCACAGCGCGTCTTCGTCGGAAGATACAATGATGATGTGACCATGGTTGAGCATCAGACAATAGAGCCATATCTCCGCCCCCGCCGGGCGCAGCGTCGGCGAGGAGGTCGAGATAGAGCGCATAGTCGCCAGCCTCGAAGAAGGCCTGCTCGCCGCAGTTGCCACGCTGGTTCACATGGTGCAGGATGCCGGGGGTTACGATACGAGGGAGACGGGCGATGCCGGGAGTATTGGCTTCAAATCGGGAATAGTGCAACGTTGCCGCAATAGCTGTAAAACCGATAAGAGCTTCGCTGCCTTGATCCATCTCGTAGCAGCTGTCATCGATTCCCGATGAGTCTCAACAACCCCTGGTGCAGAATGGCTGATTCCATTTTTCGATCGAAAACAACCAAGATACCGAAATATTTTTCATAATTATCGAAATTTGACATTCCACCTGTTTTGCTCATCGACCGACTGGATTGACGTCTATTAAAGACAAATAATTAAAGACAACTATAGGTAAAAACTATGAATAAACTCGAAATTTGCATGATCGGCATGCAACGCAGCGGTAATCATGCGATTGCCGATTGGATATTGCAGCAATTTGAGAACCCTGTTTTCTTAAACCACGTCGTACCCTTCGAAGATCCTTTTAACCATCGGCGCACGAGAGGAAGCAATGATCGCGAGAGCGATAAGACGCTGCTCCTCTATAGTTACGAGAATCTTAGTGTCTGACCCGAAATTAAATTGTCTGAGTGTCTGACCCGAAATTAAGTTGGGAGGTATCAGCAGGTTGTGCTTGACGCACAATCACATGGTTGATTCATCAGTTGTGACGAAACGACTGAAAGGAATGACCGATGTGGACCGATACCACCCGCGCGCACC
>JBGTHW010000142.1:0-11314 GCA_041746035.1 Parasphingopyxis sp. | reverse complement strand
TATGGGGAGTGAAGGTCATGAAGGTGTCCAGCAACGGGTATGTATATCCGGTGTTTTCCTATAGTCCGGCCGCATGACTGTCGAGACCATCCTGCGCCCCTATGACGAAGACGCGATTCTGGACGCCGCCGAGCGCATCATCGCGGGCGAATGCGTCGCGATTCCGACCGAAACGGTATACGGCCTCGCGGCGGACGCGACCAATGCCGAGGCCGTCGCGCGGATTTATGAAGCGAAGGGAAGACCGAGCTTTAACCCGCTGATCGTCCATATAAACGATTTCTGGGAAGCCGAGGAAATCGCCGAGTTCGACCGCACCGCCGAAATGCTGGCCGACGAATTCTGGCCGGGGCCGCTGACTATGGTGCTGCCGCAAAATCCCGACAGCCCGGTCGCCAGCATCGTCACCGCCGGGCTGGACACGGTCGCGATCCGCATACCCGCCTTTCCGCCGATACGCGAATTGATCGCCGCCGCCGAATGCCCGCTCGCAGCGCCTTCGGCCAATGTCAGCGGCCGGATCAGCCCCTCGCGTGCCGAACACGTCATGGCGACACTGAACGGCAAGATCGGGCTGGTGATCGATGCGGGCAGCACGGTGCACGGGCTTGAGTCGACCATCGTCGCTGTCGAGCAGGATCATCTCCGCCTGCTCCGCCCCGGTCCGATAGACCGCGCGCAGATGGAGGCGGTGACGGGGCTGGAGGTTCGCGACACGGCAAGTCGCACGGTGGAGGCACCGGGCCAACTGCAAGCCCATTATGCGCCGGACAAGCCCCTGCGGCTGGATGCGCGCGACGCCGAGCCGCACGAATATCACATCGGTTTCCACGATGTGCCCGGCGATGCGTCCCTAAGCCCGGATGGCAATCTGGTGCGAGCCGCAGCGCTGCTGTTCGATGCGCTGCACGTCGCCGAAGAGGATGAGGACACCGAGGCCATTGCCGTCGCGCCAATCCCGGAGGACGGGCTGGGTGCGGCGATCAATGACCGGTTGCGAAGAGCGGCGGCCTAAGCCTCGGCATTGCTCTTCACGCGTTCCTGAAAACTCTTGCGAAACTTCTGCAATTTCGGCGCGACGACGGCCATGCAGTAAGCGTTGCGCGCGCCTTCGCGTTCGAAATAGTCCTGATGATAATCCTCCGCCGGATACCATTCGGACGGCGGTTCGATGGTCGTCACCACCTCGTGGTCCCAATCCGCCTGCACCCGCTCTATCGCCGCTTTGGCCTCGGCTTCCTGGTCCTCCGAATGCGGAAAAATCGCGGAACGATATTGCGTGCCGACATCGTTGCCCTGTCGATTGAGCTGGGTCGGATCATGCGTCGCGAAGAAAATGTCGAGCACGTCGCCATAGGCGATCTGTTCGGGATCTAATTCCAGCCGCACCGCCTCGGCATGGCCGGTCGTACCGGAACAGACCAAGCGATAATCCGGATTTGTCGTCTCGCCACCGATATAACCACTCTCGACATTCGTGATGCCGATCACGTCCTCATAGATAGCCTCGGTGCACCAGAAACACCCGCCCGCCAAAGTCGCCGTCTCGTTCGCCATCATTTTTCCGTTTGCGCGATAAATCCAAGATAATTACGCGTGAACAACGATCAAGGTTGCAGAGAAAACCGCTATGGACAATCTGTGTCTGATGCGCGGGCCTGTTCGTAGATATCGGGTTTGAGGGCCGACAATCCGATTTGTTCCATAATTTTCACAAATACGGTATTGCGGGATAAATTATGGCTGGGCAGGCATTGTCCCAATATTGCTGATAAGGCGACCTGCCCGAAAGACACGAGTCCGGCATCGACTCTTGTCGGGCTTGGGAGGTTTTGCCGGTTTAAAATGGCGCAGTTCGGGCGGCGGGCCGCCATTGCTGTTGGCCGTTATATCCTCGTCATTCCCCACCTTCGTTCCAAGCTCGGGGTGCGAGCCGCCGCTTTCGGTCCGGTCGCTATCAGTGCTCATGATGGCTTCTCCTCTTCTGCCCGAGACGATTGCGGCCGGTAACTTTCGCTATCTCCTCTGGAATTAAGCCAGACTAGTTCGAAACGCCAGTCATTCCTCTCCGCTATCTCCTCTATATCGCCCATTTGCCCGGTTCTGTCCGCCAGTGACAGCACGAGATCATTGTCGATCGGCGCATCGGCCTCCATCAACAATATGCCGCCCCAGCCAATATGCCCGGACATGTAATCGACTGCTTCGCGTCCATCCGGACGAACCACAGCACGCGACATCATGGCATCGCGGCTTTCCACCAGGATTATGGAGCCGTCCGGATCAATCGAATAGATATTCGCATATTGCCCAAGCGTGTCCGGGTCGAAAACAACAGTGAACCGCGCGCCTGTCCCTTGTCCGATACCCACTTCATCAGCTTCAAGGCGGCTGATCCCAGTATGGCGATGGCGCCGTAGGGCTTCGATCAATTGGCACTGGCTCGCCTCCATCGGCACGATTTGTCGCACATTGATCTGGCTGACTGCAACGTCTGCTTCTGTCGCGTCCCGCCGCAGTGCAGCCTCAACCGAAGATCCTGGTGTAACCGACGCGCCTGAAATCGATACTTCCGCACCACCCTCGCCTTCGCTGAATTCGGCAAGCGTCAGCCAAGAACACTGCAATTCGGCCACCCGCCGTTCAAAAAATTGCTCGGTATTGGAAACGCCGCGCGGATAGAAGAGATAGACGCAAATGAGCACCGTGAGCATCACTGCGGCAGCGGCTGACCAAATTGCCACACGCTTGTAGATGCGCTTGCGCCGCCAGAGATAACGGAACGAAACCGCTTCCTTTGTCACCTGAAACACGCGAACGGGTTCGGCGATGTTCTTCAAATGCTGTTCGCCAAGATCGACGAAATTTACCTTGAACTGTGCAAGATGATCGCGCGCCCTTTGCGATACGCAGATGCCCCCCGCTTCGGCCAGTGTCTCGAGCCGTGCCGCGATATTCACGCCATTACCGAACACATCGTCCTCGGTGATAATGATATCTCCGATGTCGATTCCCATGCGGAGCAGCAACGGTTCGTCCGCGCTGCCGCTTTCCGTCGCGTCGTGATTCACCTCGGCAAACGCCATCTGGATTTGCATGGAGCCCCGGAACGCCGCAGCGGCACTGCTAAACTCCGCGATAAACCCGTCGCCCGTGTGTTTGACGAACCGACCTTGGTTTTCGTCAATCGCCGGCTTTATGACGCTGTCCATCAGTTTGCCGAAACGCAGTACTGTCCCCTCTTCGTCGATAGTGGTCAACCGACTGTAGCCGACGATATCGGCCACAACGATCGCAGCAAGTCGGCGTGGCAAAGGATTATCTGTCATCTCAGCCCTGACTTCGCCCGCCTCGATACGGAAGAGGGCTGGTCCGGCCATACCATATCGGGGGGTGATAGGAAGCACCGGGAAAGTTGTGGGGCGGCAGACAGAAAATATGGCTTATCCAGCCGAAGCCAGCGCAGCAAAACAAAGCCTGGTTGGGGCGGCAGGGATCGAACCTGCGAATGCCGGCATCAAAAGCCGGTGCCTTACCACTTGGCGACGCCCCAACAGCCGCTGCGCTATATAGCGGGCACGACACGTTGCGAAACCCCCTTCCCGCTGGCCAATGCCATCGCGCGGCTTTAAGCGACCCTGACCCTGCAAGGAGAACTCCATGACGACCCTCGTAACTGGCGCAGCGGGCTTTATCGGCATGCATGTCTGCCAGCGTCTGATGGCGCGCGGCGACAGCGTGATCGGTATCGACAATCTCAACGATTATTATGATGTGCAGCTTAAAAAAGACCGGCTGGCGACGCTGGAGAATGAGCTGTTCGCCTTCGAGAAAGTGGATTTTGCGGATCATGCGGCGCTGGATTCGGCACTCGCAGGCAAGACCTTCGACCGCATCGTCCATCTCGGCGCGCAGGCCGGTGTCCGCTACAGCCTGACCCATCCGAGGGCTTACATCGAGGCGAATATCATGGGGCATCTCAACCTGATGGAAGTCGCCCGTGCCCGGCAGACCGCCCATATGGTCTATGCCTCCAGCTCCTCGGTTTATGGCGGCAACGACACGTTTCCGTTCCGTGTCGAGGATCGCGTCGACCAGCCGGTATCGCTCTATGCCGCGACCAAGAAATCGGACGAGCTGATGAGCGAAACCTATGCGCATCTCTACCGGCTGCCGATGACCGGCCTGCGCTTCTTCACCGTCTATGGCCCCTGGGGCCGTCCCGATATGGCGATGTGGATTTTCACGAAAGCGATCCTGGCGGGCGAGCCGATCCCGGTGTTCAATCATGGCAAGATGCGGCGCGATTTTACCTTTGTCGAGGATATCGTCACCGGCGTCGTCGGTACGCTCGATCATCCGCCCGCCGACAACGGGAGCGAGAAAGCGGGAGGCAGCACCAAGCCGCACGCGCTCTATAATATCGGCAATAACCGCTCCGAGGAGCTGAGCCATATGATCGATGTGCTGGAAGACGCCATCGGCAAAAAGGCCATTCGCGATCTGCAACCGATCCAGCCCGGCGATGTCCCGGCGACGGCGGCGGATATCAGCGCGATCCAGCGCGATATCGGCTTCGAACCGACCACGACAATCGAGGACGGCATTCCGAAATTCGTGGCATGGTATCGGGCGTATCGCGGACTCTGAAAGGCTCCCGGGACGGCACGGCTAACGAGCAGTCTGCGAAGGTAGCGGTCTCCCTGCTTCGAGATGCCGCCCAGCCTTGGTCTTGCCACCGGTGGAATGCTGCCTTGGTGTCAGGCCGAGCCATGCCTCGCGCATCAGACCCGTGCCAAGCTGTTTGCGACCGCCATGTTGCGGCAGCACCGACATCTTGCCGTTCCGCCGCACGATCAGCTGGCCACCCTTGCCTGGCTCGAACTCGCAGCCGCGTTTCTTCAGATAGCGACGGGATTGATCGCTAGTCATACGGCGATCCAGCCTCGCTCCCTAAAACCGATTATCCTGCGGGAATCCCCTCGGCGGCAATCTCCCCGCCGCGCCGCGATTGCCGATCCAGTCGCCCAGTTCCGTCTCGACCCGCGTTCTTCCGCTGTCGCCGCCCATGGCCCAGCTCAGGCCATCTTCGAGGTTGAACGCCACCGCGTCGGACAGGCCGCCATCCTTGTATTTTTGCAGCATGATGCCCTGCCCGCGCGCCATTTCCGGCAGTGCATCAAGTTCGAAAATCAGCATTTTGCCGCTCTCGCCTATCACGGCGATATGATCGGCGGCTTTCGGGATTTCGCGGACGACCGCAAGCCTCGCGCCGCCCTTCACATTCACCACCTGCTTGCCCTTGCGCGTCGTGCTGACGATGCCTTCGGCAGGCGCGACAAAGCCCTTGCCCGCGCTGCTCGCCAGCAACATCTTGGCACCCGGCTGGACCTTCACCAGCCCCGCAATCTCGGCATCGTCCTCGACATCGACTATCGAGCGCACCGGCTCGCCAAAGCCGCGCGCGCCGGGGAGTTTATCGGCGGCCAGCGTGTAGATGCGGCCATCGGTTGCCGCGAGCAGCACCTTGTCGGTGGTCTGGGCGGGAAATGCGAATTTCGCGGCGTCGCCTTCCTTATATTTCAGCTTGGCCAGCCCGTCCGCATCGACATGCCCCTTCATCGCGCGGATCCAGCCGCGTTCGGACATGACGACGGTGATCGGCTCCTTCTCGATCATCGCCTCGAGCGGGATTTCTCGCGCCGGGGCGGCGACCTCCAGCGATGTGCGGCGTCGGCCCAAGTCCGTGTTCGCGCCATAGCGTTTCAGCAGTGCCGCCAGATCCTTCTTCATCCGCTTTCGCTGGAGGCTCTTGTGCTGTTTAGAGTATAGCAGCTTGTCCAGCTCCCCACGCTCGGCCAGCAAATCCTCGCGCTCCTGCCGCAGCTCCATCTCCTCCAGCTTGCGGAGATTGCGCAGGCGCATATTGAGGATCGCCTCGGCCTGGCGGTCATTCAGCTTGAACTCCGCCATCATCAGGGCCTTCGGATCGTCCTCATAACGGATGATCTCGATAATCCGGTCCAGATTCAGATAGGCGACGATATAGCCATCGAGCAACTCGACCCGGTCATCAATCTTGCCAAGGCGATATTCGGAGCGCCGCACCAGCACGATAAACTGATGTTGCAGCCATTCCTCCAGCACCTCTTTCAGGCTCATCACGCGCGGCGTGCGGGTGGCGTCGAGGACGTTAAGGTTCAGCGAGAAGCGCGTCTCTAAGTCCGTGAGCCGGAACAGGCCGTCCATCAGTATATCGGGATCGATGGAGCGGTTCTTCGGCTCCAGCACGATGCGGATATCCTCATCGCTCTCATCGCGGACATCGGCGAGGATTGGCAGCTTCCTGTCGGTAATCAGGTTCGCGATAGTCTCGATCAGCTTGCCTTTCTGCACCTGAAACGGAATTTCGGTGACCACCGCCTCCCAGCCGCCCCGGCCCAGCTCCTCCTTCTCCCAGCGCGCGCGCAGGCGGAAAGTGCCGCGCCCGGTCGCATAGGCCTCGGCGATAGTCTCGGGCGTATCGACTAGCACCCCGCCAATCGGAAAGTCCGGCCCTTTGACGAAGTCCATCAGCTCCGCATTGCCGACCTTGGGATTATCGATCAGATGCGTCGCTGCGCCGATAATCTCGGCGACATTGTGCGGCGGAATCGAGGTCGCCATGCCGACCGCGATGCCCGCCGCGCCATTCGCCAGAAGATTCGGGAACAGGCCGGGGAAAATCTCCGGCTCTTCCTCCTCGCCATTATAGGTCGGGCGGAAATCGACGGTGCCTTCATTGAGGCCGTCCATCAAATCCATCGCGGCGTGGGTCAGCCTGGCCTCGGTATAGCGCATGGCCGCCGCGTTATCGCCATCGATATTGCCGAAATTGCCCTGGCCATCGACGAGCGTCGTGCGCATCGCGAAATCCTGCGCCAGCCGCACCATCGCGTCATAGACCGACTGGTCGCCATGCGGATGATATTTGCCGATCACATCGCCGACCACCCGCGCGCATTTCTTGTAGCCCGACGCGGGATCGAGCTTCAGCAAACGCATCGCCCAGAGCAGACGGCGGTGAACGGGCTTCAGCCCGTCGCGGACATCGGGGAGCGAACGCGCGGTGATCGTCGAGAGCGCATAAACAAGATAGCGTTCGGACAGCGCCGCATCGAACGGCGCATCGACGATGCGGTCGAACGGGTCGTCGGCGGGCGGATCGGCGGTGTCTGTGGCCATGCGCGCGGGTTAGCAGGGAAAGCTAGCGTCTAGCGAGATGGATTCCCACAATCCTGTTGGCACCCGTGAGCTAATTCTCCAAATCTTTCATCAAGGCTTCAATATCCTTAAAGCGTTTTCCTTTGTCATTCATCGCCTCACACATGGCCATTTCGGTTTCTGGATTGGGTATTAGAATCTCGAATGGAAGTGCTTTTTCCGCCGCAATCCTAATCATCAAAAGCCGAATCGCATCGGAGACCGAAAGGCCCATTTTCGCCAGTGCCTCGGTTGCTTCCTTTTTGAGCGTCGGATCAATCCTTGCCCGCACTACATCTACGGCAGCCATTTTTATGCCTTTCTGATTTCATATGCACAATGTAGCTACATCGTGAGATGATACTTTTCTCTCGGTTGGTCAAGTTTAATAAACCCCTTCCTGCACCATCCCCGCATGACAGCATAACGGCATTACCAGCATAACCGCATTACAGGCATGACAGCAGCTATCAGAGGTAAATCACTGAATAGACATAATAATGCCAGCGTTTCAATCCATTTGCATTGGAAAAATGACCTCGAATTGCGATATATAGAGCTATCCTAGCTTAGCAGTTTATACTATTTGAGCAATATAATCTTCCGGAGTAGACACTTAAATAATTGATCTGCATAATTTAATTATGTAATTTCTGTGCATTTTTTTAAACCGAGGTATTCGATCATGGTTTCCATTCGACAAGCCGGCGCAATGGCTAAAAAACAAAGGGCGCTCCGAGACCATTTGTGGCCGGGTATCGACAATTGGTTATGGCAGAAAAAGAACAAAGGTTTCATAGCAATCCCGAAAACCATGCCTTTGATCCTGAAAATTTTGGACGAGATGACAAAAGGAACGCCTGTCTCCTCTACATATTTGGCATTATGGTGTGCGACTTGGGACAATAATGGTCTTGCTCCGCTGAACAAACCGGGCGACTTGGCCAATGCTTCGGGTTTTGGAGGACAGCGCGGAATTCATACATGGTCGTCCCGCCTCAAAAAGCTACGCGATCTTCATTTCATCGATATCAAGGCAGGTAAATCCGGACCGCTAAGCCATGCCCTTATTTACAATCCTCATTTTGTTATCCGTTGGCATCATATGAAGGATACCGCGGGACTGACTGAAGCGAGCTATGCGTCCCTTGTCGAATGGGCAATCGACATTGGTGCAACGGATATGACGGATACCGAAAACGCGCCGGAAAGCCTCTCCAAAGCTTCCGATGATTTCCCATCGACGGTCAGTACTTCTAGCGAAGACGAGTCAGGGAAAATCTAATGCGAGAAATTTTCCGAACGTCAAAATTCAAGCGTGATTTCAAAAAATACAGGAAATCTTCTCCGGCTTTCATCGAGAGCTTTCTTGAAGTTCTTGAGCTACTCTCCGCCGATATCGAGATCCCGGAAAGATATCGCGATCATTCGTTAAGTGGCAATTGGAACGGCTTTCGCGAATGTCATATCCGGCCCGACCTTCTGTTGATTTATCAAAAAACCGATGAGTTGCTGAAACTCGTCCGCTTGGGCTCGCACAGCGAGCTATTCAGCAAGTAGCTCCCCCCGCAGTTCTGCGCCCGATCCACCGATAGGCGAGCCAATAATGCAGGCCCGCCCAGATATTGAAGAGCGCCAGCACCGCCAGCGCCTTTTGCAGGGCCGGTCCGGCATCGGCTTCCACGCCGCCCGCGAACCAGTCGGAGAGCGCGCCGACGAAGACCGGGCCGAGGCCGAGCCCCAATAGCCCCGCAATCAGCAGATAGATCGCCACGGCCAGCGCGCGGGTCGGGTCGCTGGCGAGGGTCTGGATGGCGGAGAAGCTGGGGCCGTAATAGAAGGTCGCGGCGAAGGTCGGGATGGCGAGGATGACGATGGCGAGGTCCGCATTGCCGGCATAGACCGCCCAGATCATGCCGGGTGTGGAGATCGCCAGCACCAGTCCGCATACCAGCAGCGACAGCGCCGTCCTGCGGCTGTCCAGCCAGTTGCCAATCCTGCCGCCAAACCACGCCCCGAACCCGCCCGACAGGCCGACCAGCACACCGAGCTTCCAGCCCAGCTCGCCATAGCCCATGCCGTATGTCCGCACGAACAGGCCGCCATAGAAACTGCCCAGCCCATAGGCGACAAACTGCACCAGCACGCCCGCCGCCACGAGGTGCCAGTAAGCCGGTTTCAGCGACAGCTCGCGCAGAGCCTGGCGCAGCGTGACGCCGCCCTCGCGCGGCTTGAATGCCTCCGCAAGCGTTACCCTGCCGCGCGGATCGGGCACGGTGAACCAGATCACCATCGCGATGAGTATCCCCGGCAGTCCGGCGAGCATGAAGGCGGCGCGCCAGCTCATATTCTCGACGATCCAACCACCCCCGGCATAGGCGATAAAGGCACCGATCGGGATCGACATGCCGAGAATACCGAGCGCCCCGGCGCGTCGCTCGGCGGGGAAGATATGCGCAAGAAGCGAGTGCGACGCGGGCGCGGACCCCGCCTCGCCGATCCCGACACCGATGCGGGCCAGAAACAGCTGCACGAAATTTGTCGCCATGCCGCATAACACTGTCATCACGGACCAGATCGCAATCGCTATCGCGATGATCCGGCTGCGGTTCCATCGGTCCGCCAGCGCCGCGACGGGAATGGCGAGGGTGGTGTAAAACAGGGCGAACGAAAAGCCCGCCATCAGCCCGATCTGCGTATCGCTGAGCCCGAGGTCCTGTTTGATCGGTTCGGCCAGGATCGCGATAATCTGGCGATCCAGGAAATTGAGCATCGTGACGATAAACAGTACGCCGAGCACATAATGCGCATAACCGTCGGAGACAGGCTGCTGCTGACTGGCTGGCAGGGTTGCTGGGGACGCCACGGGTGCTAGTGATGGCGTCCCGCATCTTCGCGCGATACTCGTTTTTTGAGTAGGACGAACCGCGATGGCATTCCCAAACCGCGCGATATCTGGTTTAAGGGTGCGATGAAGAAAGTCGGCAAAAGTACAGTGCTGAATCGCATCGTTTCATCGCCTGTCTGCCCGGGCATAGTGGCGGCGATGCTTGCCGGTTACGCGCCTGGGATAATGGAGGAGCGCGCGGCAGTGTCCGCAATCGCGCCCGACAATACACCAATCCCCGAACCGGGCAATGGCTACGACATTCTCCATCATACGCTGGAACTGCGGCCCGCTATGGATGGATCGCGCATCGCAGGTGTGCAGACGATCCAGCTTCGTATCACGCGGGAAGGCCTTACAGCGGCGAGTTTTTCCGGCGACGGATTTGCGATAGACAGCGCGACAATCGACGGCAGCACCGTGCCCTTCCGGCAGGAAGGAAACACCGCCTTCGCGCTCCCGCCTGCGCTTTCGACAGCGGGGACAGAACTCGCTCTCACTGTTCGCTATACCGCGCATCCGGAGCGCGGTTATTCAACCGCAGGCGGCATGCTCTGGACCGAGTATTTCGCCTGCGACTGGATGCTGTGTGCGCAGAATGCCTTTGCCGACAAAGCGACCATGGAACTCGCTCTGACCGTGCCCGCCGGACTTTCGACGCAGGGACCGGGCGAATTGCAGGGGATTGTGATTCAGGAAACCGGCCCGACCCGGCACAATTGGCGCGAGCCGATTCCGCATGCTGCGTATCTTTATGCGTTCGCAGTCGGGGATTTTGTGAGCGCCCGCGACACGGCAGGACAGACACAGCTCCTCTATACCGGCAACAGCGGCGATACCGATGAAGCCGAATTGCGTGCCCTCTTCGGCACGACGCCGTCCGATAAGCTGGGAGGGCGAATGGTCTTCGCTCGGTGCCCGCCGTGCGATTCAATATAGCAAGGGCGCGCTGTTCATGGATGCGCTGCGTCGCGAACTCGGCGACGACATCTTCTGGCGCGCCTTCGCCGATTACACCCGGGCGCATATGGGCCACACCGTGAACAGCGAGGATTTCCAGGCCGCGTTCGAGGCCAGCTCCGGTCGCGATCTGGATGCGCTGTTTCAGGAATGGGTGTTCTAACAGTCGCCGGATCGTTAAGACCATCATCCATGTCCATCCTCTCCCGCCTAGCACTCCCGCTG
>JBGTHW010000141.1:0-10554 GCA_041746035.1 Parasphingopyxis sp. | reverse complement strand
TCGCCGATCAGCTGGGCAGCGAGCTGAACACCGATGCCGCCACGGCTTCGGGCGGCGAGCGGCGGCGGGCGGCGATCTGCCGGGCGCTGGCGCGGCAGCCGGATCTGTTGCTGCTCGACGAGCCGACCAACCATCTCGATCTGTCCGCCATTGACTGGCTGGAGGATGCGCTGGGGCGTTACAACGGCGCGTTCATCGTTATCAGCCATGACCGGACTTTCCTGAAGCGCCTGACCCGCGCGACTCTGTGGCTGGAGCGAGGCACGCTGCGCCGCGCCGATATCGGCTTTGGCGGCTACGATGCCTGGGTCGAGAAGGTCTATGCCAAAGAGGCGCGGGCGGCGGAAAAGCTCGATGCCAAGCTAAAGATCGAGATGCACTGGCTGCAACGCGGCGTGACGGCCCGGCGCGCCCGCAATCAGGGGCGGCTGGAGAAGCTCAGCCGGATGCGCGAACAGCGCGCGGCGATGCTGGGGCGCGGCGATGCCTCGAAACTCGCGCTCGAAGCCGACGAGGTGAAGACCAAGACCGTGATCGACGCGCACCGGGTCGGCAAGACCTATGACGAACGCACGATCATCGAAGATTTCTCGCTGCGCATCCAGCGCGGCGACCGGATCGGCATCGTCGGCGCGAACGGCGCGGGCAAGACGACTTTGCTCAGACTGCTGACCGGCGAGGTGGCGCCGAATACCGGACGGGTGCGGCTGGCGAAAACCCTGAACGGGGTGATTATCGACCAGCAGCGCGCGCTGATGCACCCCGACAAGCGTGTGCGCGATATTCTGGCCGAGGGCGGCGAATGGATCGATGTGCGGGGCGAGCGGCGGCGGATCGAGGGGTATCTCAAGGATTTTCTGTTCGCGCCGACGCTGGGCGACAAGAAGATCGGCACGCTTTCGGGCGGCGAGCAATCCCGCCTGTTGCTGGCCCGCGAATTTGCCAGGCCCTCCAACCTGCTGGTGCTCGACGAGCCGACCAACGATCTCGATATGGAAACGCTCGATCTGCTCCAGGAGGTGATTGCGGATTATGAAGGCACGGTGCTGCTGGTCAGCCATGATCGCGATTTTCTCGACCGCACGGTCACGGTGACGCTGGGGCTGGATGGATCGGGCAAGGTCGATATCGTCGCGGGCGGCTATGCGGACTGGGAGGCGAAGCGCAGGCCGCCGCAGGCGCGGAGCAACGGCAAACCGAAAAGCAAACCCGCACCGCCCCCTCCCCCTCCCAGCGCGCCGACCAAGCTCAGCTACAAGGATCAGCGCGATTATGACCGGCTGCCCGGAGAAATCGAGACCCTGCAGACGGAGATTGCCGGGGCGGAAGCGGAGTTGGACGATGCGGGCCTGTTCCAGCGCGACGAGGCACGGTTTCATGCGCTGACGAGGCAGATCGAGGCGGCGCGGAAGGCGATTGCCGCACATGAGGAACGCTGGCTGGAGGTCGCGGAAATGGCGGAGGTACTTGCGGATGGGTGAGGCGGCGGGCTTTTGTTCGTGCGGACGTCGCTCTATCGTCTCGCCATGACCAACACACCCCATATCCTGATCACCGGCGCGCGGCGCGGCATCGGCCTCGCCGCCGCCGAGACCTTGTCCGCCAGCGGCGCAAAACTCGCCACACACGCCACAAGCACAGGCCCGCACGCAACCATCGCCACCGATTTTAATCGGCCCGGTGCGGCACAGGAGACGTGGCGGCAGGCCCTCGATCGGCTCGATGGACGGATCGATGTGCTGGTCAATAACGCCGGGGTTTTTGAAGCCTCCGCCATCGAGCAGGATGACGGCGCGTGGCGCGACGATTTCGAACGGACGATGCGGATCAACCTCACTGCCTCCGCCGAACTCTGTCGCCTCGCTGTGCTGCATTTTCGCGAACATGGCGGCGGACGCATCGTCAATATCGCCAGCCGCGCCGCCTATCGCGGGGACAGCCCGGCCCACTGGCATTATGCGGCGTCCAAGGGCGGCATGGTGGCGATGACCAAGACGATTGCCCGGGCCTATGCTGCGGAGAATATCCTCGCCTTCGCCATCTGCCCCGGCTTCACGATGACGGGCATGGCCGAAGACTATCTGGAAAGCCGGGGCGGCGAAAAGCTGCTCGCCGATATTCCGCTGGGCCGGGTGGCGTCGCCGGAAGAGGTGGCCGAAACGATCCGCTTCTGCGCGCTCGACGCGCCGCCTTCGATGGCCGGCGCGGTACTCGATATCAACGGAGCGAGTTTTGTACGATAAGGGATCGCCAGCAAAAGTGGAAACCGGTTTTGCGTCCGGCGACCCGACGCAACAAAGCTGGAAAGTCACCCTGCCCTGCACGCGCGCGGAGGCGGAGACGCTGAGCGAGGATATCGGGCCGTTTGCCTTCCTCGACACACCGCCGACCATCGTGACCAGCGAAGCCGACGCGACCAAACCCGATGACTGGCGGGTGGATGCCTATTTCGAAGGCAAACCGGATCGTGGCAGTATCGAGACGCTCCGCCGTCTCGTTCCCAGCGCGGCAAGGGCCGAACCGGTTCTGAAGAAAATCGACGATGGGGACTGGGTGGCGCTCAGCCAGCAGGGGCTGGAGCCAATCCGCGAGGGTCGCCTCTTTGTCCATACCGCCAGGCATCGCGATGAAATCCCCGCAGGGGCGCTGGCCTTCGAAATCGATGCGAGTCGCGCTTTCGGAACGGGTCAGCATGAGACAACATCGGGATGCCTCGCCATGCTCGACCGAGAAAAATCATGTGGGCGGCGCTTTACGAATATATGCGATCTTGGCACGGGCACGGGGTTGCTGGCCTTTGCGGCGCTTGCTCTATGGCCGCGCGCCAGGGCCATCGCCTCGGATATCGATCCGCTGGCTATCGCGATTGCAGAAGAGAATGCCGCAATAAACGACATTCCGCTGGGACGCGGCGCGGGGCAGCTTGAACTCGCGACAGCCGCAGGCCTTGCCCATCGCCGCCTGAAGGCCCGCGCGCCCTACGATTGCATCGTCGCCAATATCCTCGCCAAGCCGCTGATCGACCTTGCCAAGCCGATTGCCAGAGCAGCCAGCCCGGGCGGCACGCTCATCCTCGCGGGCCTGCGCAACCATCAGGCCGAGAGCGTGATGCGCGCCTATCGCCGCCAACGGTTCCGTGCGACCGACCGGATCGACCGCAATGAATGGACGATCCTTAAGCTGAGGAAGCGGACTCGGTTTCGTTAGCCTTGGCCACCGCATAGGCCTGCGTCCCGTGCGTTATCACATCGTCGCGCTCGATCACATCGTCGGGGGCGAGATCGGTTGAATCTTCCAGATCGCCATAGATCGGCGCGAAATCCGTCTCCGCCGTCATCCGCAGCAATTCCTCGAAGCCGGGAATGACGAAATAGACCTGCTGGTAATCGTCGATCCGGTAATTGGTGCGCATCACGCGCTTGAGATCGAAGCGGATGCGATTGGGGCTGGGATCGTCGAGCGCAAACACGCTTTCGCCGTGGCTTGAGACGATCCCGGAACCGTAAATCCTGAGATCGCCCGCGTCCTCGATCAGTCCGAACTCGACCGTGTACCAGTAAAGCCGCGCCAGACGATCGAGGCTGTTATATTCGAGCGCACGCAATCCGCCCTTGCCATAGGCCTCCATATAATCGCCGAACACCGGGTTGGCGAGCATCGGGACATGGCCGAAAACATCGTGGAAAACATCGGGTTCCTGCAAATAATCGAGCTGGTCCGGACGGCGGATGAAATTGCCCGCGACAAAGCGGCGATTGGCGAGATGATCGAAAAACACATCGTCGGGAACGAGGCCGGGAACGGCAACGACCTGCCAGCCGGTTGCCTTCATCAGCCGCTCGGACAATTCCTCGAAATCGGGAATGCCTGGCTTGGAGAGTTTCAGCACATCGACGCCATCGAGAAATGCCTGGGCGGCGCGGCCCGGAAGCTGCTTCACCTGGCGCGCGAACAGGGTATCCCAGGTGCGATGGTCTTCCTCGCTATAGGCTGACCAGTCCTGCGGTATCGTCCAGTCGGCGGCGGCACCTTCGGGCGGTGTATCTGATTCAGAGGCCATGCACCCGCTTTAGCACGATTTCGCGTCAAGATGGAAATAACAGGAGCGGAGTTAACGATGAACCGGATGGGTATTAGGATTCCCGGCTCCGATTGACCCAGCAGATCGTCGATTTTTCTGATGGGAGAAGGTTCATTCCTCAATCGAAATGACGTGCATCACTTCGTCGGTCTTGAACCCTATCGCCGAAGGGCGGAGCACGCCTGCCAACACTGCGACATCGTAGAGTTCGCGCACTACCCCTTCGATACGGATCCAGTGGACCATATCGCCGCTCGCCAGATCGATAATCGCCAGCCCGCACCGCGCCTCGGTATCGCGGCTTTTCAGCGCCTCGTCGAGCGGCAGTCCCGAAAACGTCCGGTTATCGCGCGACAGCGACAGACCGATAAAGGCGTGGTTGTTATGGATCGAAAGCCCGCGTGCATAGCCGGGGCAGAAGGCGATGCTCTCGAATTTGCCCGTCGCCGGATCGATCTTGCCGAACTCGCCCGCGCCGGAATTGAGGACATAGAGCTCGCCCTCATGCAGCCGCGGGCTGTGCGGCATGGAGAGGCCTTCGCAGACAATTTCGTCGGATTGCACATCGATAACGATGCCGCCATCCGCGCGCCGGTCCCGCCAGCCATCCGAGATATCCGATTTGGAAACCGCCGTCACATAGCGCGGCTTGCCGTCCTGCATCGCCATGCCGTTGAGATGGCAGCGGTCCTCGGGTGCGATCTTCGAAATAAACGGCGGTTGCCAGACCGGTTTGAAACTATGGCCGAGGCTGACTTTGGCCAGACAGGAAAAGCGCGTCGCCACGAAAACCGGATCGCCATCCTCGCCAAAGCCGACATCGTGCGCGTCGAGATCGCCGGTAATCCAGCTATTATGCGGGCTATAGAGCGCGTCATAGCCATCGGGCGTCGCCTGCCGCGGCGGCAGGACATTGTCGAAGCGGTAGATCTGATATTGCGTTGCCAGCGCCAAAGTCCGCGCATCGGGCGTCGCGGCGATACCCATCGAGCGGGTGAAGGTACGCTCGAAGATCGAGAGCTTGCCCTCGCCGGCATTCGTGCCGATGAAATGCACCTTGTTCGCCTGATAGGTGGTGAAGGCGATGCTCGCCTGCTGCTGCGCCAGCCATTGCGGGAAATGGCGCGAGCTGGTCAGCGCGAATTTCTCTTCCATGTCCTGCCCGTTGGGCGCCGCGGGCGTCGCCTGCGTCGTTACCTCGTTCATGTCGTGCATTCCCCCTAAGCCGTCCAGGCATCCGGATTGTAATAGGGCCGGTCGCCCTTGATCGTCGCGCGTTCCATAATGCGGACCTGCGGAAAATAGTCCGATACCGCATTATGCTGGCAGGCGCGGTTATCCCAGAAGGCAATCGACCCGGCCTCCCATTTGAAGCGGCACTGATATTCGGGATTGGCGGCCTGGGCATAAAGATGGTTGAGCAGGTCGGCGCTCTCCTGCGACGACAGCCCCTTAATGTGGCTCGTGAAACCGTTATTGACATATATGCCCGGTTGGCCGGTTTCCGGGTGGGTGCGGATCACAGGATGCTCGACCAGCGGATATTGTTCGCGCAATTCCTCGGGCGATTTCTTGAGGCGGCGCGCAAAGACACGGGCGATATCGTGCACCGCCGTCAGCCCGGTGACGAACTCGCGCGTCTTGTCCGACAGGCTCAGAAACGCCGCATGCATATTGGCGAACAGCGTATCGCCGCCGACCTCCGGCACCTCGATGGCGCGCAGGATGGAGCCAAGCGAAGGTCCGGGCCGCCATGTCACGTCGGAATGCCAGTTATTCTCCTGGCCCTTCGATTTGGGGCCATGCGCAATGCGGAGGATTTCGGGGTCTTCCTGATCCTTCGGCGTGGCCGGATGGATTTCGAGTTCGCCAAAATGCCGCGCGAAGGCCAGATGCTGTTCGCGCGTAATATACTGATCGCGGAAGAAGGTCACGCCATGATCGAGCAGCGCCTGACGAATGGCGGGCACGGCATCGGCAATATCCGGCGCGCCCAGATCGATATCGAGCAGCTCCGCGCCGATATTGGGCGTGAGCTTTCGCAAACGGAACGGCGCTTCGCTGACGCGAGTTTCGGGGACGGGTTCTGCCAGAGTCGCCATAGTCTCTCTCCTTGGCGCGCAGGATGCCGGATCGGCGGCGGCGGGGCAAGAGCGGTGGCTTGCCCGGATATAATGGGCGGCGTAGGGTTCCGCTCAAGGGAAACAGGGGAATCGCCATGCTCAAAACCATATCCACATTCGCCATCGCCGCGATGCTCGCCACGCCCGCCTTCGCGCAGGACGATATAAGCGCGGCGGTCGAGGCCGATTACGACAGCCATCTCGAAGCGCTGTTCCTCGATTTCCATCGTAATCCCGAACTCAGCTATGTCGAAACGCGTACGGCGGGGATTATCGCCCGCCAGTTGCGCGAGGCCGGGGCGGAAGTTACCGAAGGGGTAGGCGGCACGGGCGTCGTCGGTATCATGACCAATGGCGAAGGACCGACCGTGCTGGTGCGCGCCGATATGGACGGGCTCCCGCTTCTCGAAGATTCCGGCCTCGATTATGCCTCGAACGCGCGCCAGACCGGCAGCGATGGCGTCGAGGCACCGGTCATGCACGCCTGTGGCCATGATGTGCATATCACCTCGCTTATCGGCACGGCACGACAATTGGCGCGGCTCCGCGATAGCTGGCGCGGCACCATCGTCTTTATCGCGCAGCCCGCCGAAGAACGCATCGGCGGCGCGCGGCTGATGCTCGAAGATGGCCTCTATGAACGCTTCCCCAAACCCGATTATGCGCTCGCTTTCCATGTCGATGCCGGCCTTCCCACCGGTCGTATCGACATGTCGCCAGGCCTGATCGCCTCCTCGTCGGACAGCGTCGATATCACCATCCACGGCGTGGGCGCGCATGGCGCTTATCCGCATGAGGGCCGCGATCCGATCGTGATGGGCGCGGAGATCATCATGGCGTTGCAGACTTTGGTGAGCCGGGAAATCTCGCCGCTGTCGCCCGGCGTGGTGACGGTTGGCGCCTTCAATGGCGGCATCAAGCACAATATCATTTCGGACAGCGCGACGATGCAGCTCACCGTCCGCTCGAACGATCAGCAAGTGCGAGAGACATTGCTCGCCGGTATCCACCGTATCGCCGAGAATGTGGGTCGCATGAACGGAATGCCCGAAGACCGGCTGCCCGAGATTGAAGTCTCGACCGAATCGACGCCCGCCACCGTCAATGACGATGCCCTCGCCAGTCGCCTGCGCGGCGTTTTCGCGCGCGAGCTGGGTGCGGAGACGGTGCTGGAGCCGACCCCGCCGACCGGCATGGGCGCGGAGGATTTCGCCTATTTCGTGCAGCCCGACACCGGCGTGCGCGGTGCCTATTTCAATGTCGGTGGCACCCCGCAGGCGACGATCGATGCCGCCGAAGCCGGTGGCCCGCCCGTCCCCTCCCACCACAGCCCGTTCTTCCGGATCGAACCGGAGCCATCTGTGCGGCTCGGCACCGAGGCGATGATTGCGGCGGTGCTGGATTTGCTGGGGCCGGAGGGCGGGGCTGACGATTGAGGCTGGTGGAGCCGAAGGGAGTCGAACCCTCGACCTCCGCATTGCGAACGCGGCGCTCTCCCAACTGAGCTACGGCCCCACATGGCTTTCGCGAATTCCTTTAGCGGAGTGGTTCGCGGCAGGCAATATTCTGTCAAAGACATTCGGATCGAAAGCCTGTTATACGCGTTGCAATACAAAACCCGATTCGGCCCCGCAGCGGGTCATCCAACAGGAGAAACCCAATGGCCCGTGCCTGGCATCTGAAATCCCGTCCCGAAGGAATGCCGCAGTCCGAAAATTTCGAGTTGAAGGAATATGATCCCGGTAATCTGGAAGACGGCATGATCCGCATCGCCAATAGCTGGCTGACCGTTGATCCCTATATGCGCGGGCGGATGCGCGATGTGAAAAGCTATGTGCCACCTTTCCGGATTGACGCGCCGCTGGAAGGCGGTGCCGTCGGCGAGGTGATCGAGAGCAAGGCCGATGGCTTCGCAGTCGGCGATATGGTCCAGCATCAGCTTGGCTGGCGCGACGAGACCGTCGTCGCGGCGGATGCGGCGCAAAAGCTGCCGCAGCTCGATGTTCCCCCGCAGAGCTTTCTCGGCTATCTCGGTATGCCAGGCATGACGGCCTATTTCGGTCTGCTGGATGTGGCGCAGGCCAAAGAGGGCGACACGGTGTTCGTATCGGGCGCAGGAGGTGCTGTCGGCTCGACCGTCATTCAGGTCGCCAGGGCCAAGGGCATGACCGCCATCGGTTCGGCTGGCGGTGCGGACAAATGCGACTGGGTGAAATCGCTCGGCGCGGATGCCTGTATCGATTACAAAAGCGACGGCCCGTTGCTTCGGAAACTGCAGGACGCTGCGCCTGACGGCCTCGATGTCTATTTCGACAATGTCGGCGGCGAACATCTCGATGTCGCCTTCGCCGTCGCCAATCCCGGCGCGCGTTTCGCCGAATGCGGGATGATCTCCGGCTATAACAGCACCGAGCCGATGGAATTCCGCTACATCATGAACGTGATCGGCAAGGGCATCGTGATGAAGGGCTTCATCGTCACGCAATTCATGAGCCGCGCGACGGAATTCTATAAGGATATGGGCGCGATGGTGCAGGCCGGAAAGCTCGAATCGCAGGAAACCGTGCATGAAGGGCTGGAGACGCAGGTCGATGCCTTTCGTGGTCTGTTTACCGGCGGCAACACCGGCAAGATGCTGGTGAAGGTTTGACGATAGCCGACACAGATCGGGACGGATCGGGCAGGGCTACTGGCTGTGCCTTGAATAACTGCGGAGGAATGGCTTAAAGCTTCGATCTCACATCTGGAGAATCCCATGCGCCGCCTGCTTTACGCCCTGCCTTTGCTTTTCGCCGTCCCGGCCCATGCCGACGAGATACGCGATGCGGTGGCCGCCGATATGCCGGAGCTGATGGAGCTCTACCGGCATCTCCACGCCAATCCAGAGCTTTCCTTTCAGGAAGAACAGACGGCCGCGCGGCTGGCGGGCATCGCGCGCGAACTGGGTTTCGAGGTCACCACCGATGTCGGCGGCCATGGCGTGGTTGCGGTGCTGGAAAACGGGCCCGGCCCGGTGCTGCTGATGCGCGCCGATATGGACGGGCTGCCGGTGCGCGAACAGACCGGTCTCGATTTTGCCTCCACAGTCACCGCCACCACCGACGAGGGCATCACCTCGCCGGTCATGCATGCCTGCGGTCATGATACGCACATGACCGCCTGGGTCGGTGCGGCACGGCAGCTGGTCGAACGCCGCGATGAATGGTCGGGGACGCTGGTCGCGATCCTGCAACCCGCCGAGGAGCGCGGCGCGGGTGCCCGGCTGATGCTCGAAGACGGCCTCTATGAGCGTTTTCCGAAGCCCGATTATGCGCTCGCCTTCCATGACAGCGCTTCCGCCCCGGCGGGCACGATCGGCGTGGTGCCCGGCTTTGCGATGGCCAATGTCGACAGCGTCGATATCACTGTCAATGGCGTTGGCGGGCACGGTGCCTATCCGCATACGACCCGCGATCCCATCGTTATCGGCTCGCGCATCGTCGGCGCGTTGCAAACGCTGGTCAGCCGGGAGGTCGATCCGCAGCAGCCCGCCGTCGTCACGGTCGGCGCGTTCAATGCCGGCACGAAGCACAATATCATCGGCGACGAGGCACAGCTGCTGCTGACCGTGCGCAGCTATACCGACGAGGTGCGCGAGCAGCTGCTTTCCGGCATTGAGCGGATCGCGCGGGCCGAGGGTATGGTCGCGGGCTTGCCCGACGATATGCTGCCGGAGGTGACGCGCCGCGACGAATATACCCCCGCCGTCTATAACACGCCCGAATTCGCGGAACGCATGCAGGCGGTTTTCACCGAACGTTTCGGGACGGACAGGATTCTGGAGGGCGAACCGGTGATGGGCGGCGAGGATTTCAGCCGCTACTGGCGTGCGGACCGCGAGAATATCGAGAGCCTGCTGTTCTGGGTCGGCGGCGTTCCGCAGGAGCGGTGGGACGCGGCGCAGAATGGCGATGTCTCGCTGCCTTCGCTCCATAGCCCTTTCTGGGCACCCGACGCCGAAGCCGTTGTCAGCACCGCCACCGAAGCCCTGGTCGCGGCGGCGCTCGATATTTTGCAGCCGGGGCAGGCGGCGAGCGACTAATCGCTTCTGTCGTTTAGTCCGAGTGCCAATTTGCGTTTCCTTCGACTCGGCGGGCTGCGGTATCGAACAGAACCACGAATTTTGGCGAAGGGAAACCGTGAAAACCTCCCGAAGCAGACCACCAACCAGGATTGGAGAAACAAACCATGGACATGAAAACAAGCCAGCCGATTGAAGGATGCCCGCTGGGTTTCGATGGCGGCGTTCGTTCGCTGCTCGGACGGCAGAGTCGCGACTGGTGGCCCGATGCCCTCCAGCTCGATATCCTC
>JBGTHW010000140.1:0-17653 GCA_041746035.1 Parasphingopyxis sp. | reverse complement strand
GCGCGCCGCGCCGGTTGCGCTATTGATCGACACCCGAGGGAGAAAAGCATCATGGGTATTCGCGATTTCATTTCGAAACAGTTCATCGACGTTATCGAGTGGGAGGAGGAGCCGGGCCTGATCGCCGAGCGGCTCGATTTTCGGGATAATGAGATCCAGAATGGCGCGCAGCTTACGGTGCGCGAGACGCAGGCTGCGGTGATTATCGACGAGGGCGTGCTCGCCGACAAGTTCGGTCCCGGCCTGCACACGCTCGATACCTCGAACGTCCCGATCCTCACCAACCTGAAAAACTGGGACAAGGCGTTCGAATCGCCTTTCAAGACCGATGTCTATTTCTTTTCGCAGAAAGAGCATCTGAACCTGAAATGGGGGACGGCCCAGCCGATTACCCTGCGCGATGCCGAGCTCGGGCCAGTGCGTCTGCGCGCTTTCGGCACCTATTCCTTCCGCATAAAGGATATCTCGTCCTTCTATGCCACCGTTATGGGGACGCTGGGCGAAGTGCGGGTCGAGAGCCTGGAGCCGCAATTGCGTGCCGCGATCATGACCGCGCTTGCCACGGCGCTGGGCTCCGGCAACATACCGTTCCTCGATCTCGCCGGGAACCAGCAGAAACTGTCGGATGCGCTGAAAGACGCCGTCGATGCGGCGTTCGAGCAGTATGGCCTTGAAGCGCCGTCCTTCTATGTCGAAAGCGTGTCGCTGCCCGAAGAAGTGCAGAAATATCTCGACAAGGCAAGTTCGATGCGGGTGATCGGCGATCTCGATCAATATGCCAAGTTTCAGAGCGCCGATGCGATCGAGGCGGCGGCGAAGAACGAGGGCGGCGTGGCCGGGATCGGCGTGGGCATCGGGGCCGGTGCGGCGCTGGGCCAGACGATGGCAGGGGCGATGGGCGGTGCTACGGCACCCGCGCCTGCTCCGGCGGCTGCCGCCCAGCCCGACGTCGATCCTTTCGAGCAGATCGAGAAACTCCACAAGCTCAAGGAAATGGGTGCGCTGACCGAGGAGGAATTCCAGGCCAAGAAAGCCGACCTGCTGGGTAAGATGTAAGCGGAGCAGGGGGAGCCGATGGCAAAAGTCGAAAATTGCCCGAATTGCGGCGCGGAGGTGATCTTCCGCTCCCCGGCCCTGCCCGCGCGGATTTGCGATTATTGTCAGGCGACCGTCAAACGCGTCGGCGATCATCTGGAACAGATCGGCGAGGTCGCGGCGCTGCCCTTCGATGTCAGCCCGATCCGCATCGGCACGACCGGCGAATATGAGGGACGGCCTTTCGAGGTCATCGGGCGTGTGCGGCTCGGCTACGATATGGGATCGTGGAATGACTGGCTGTGCCTGTTTTCCGATTACACCCATGGCTGGCTGAGCGAATCGGATGGTCAGTTCGTCATGGTGATCGCGCAACCGCTCGAGTTCGTCCGATCCGAGTTAATCCAGTCGCTTGCCGCGGGCGGCGATGCCGAAATCGGCATCAGGACGCAAATCGACAATAATATGTATGTCGTTGCCGAAGCGCGCTGGGCCAAATGTATTTCGGCGGAGGGCGAGCTGCCGTTCGCGCCGGAAACCGGCTGGGAAGTCTTCAATGTCGAACTGAAGAACGCCGATGGCCTGTCCGCCAATTTCGAGCGAGAGGAGGGCGAAGACCCGGCTTTCTATATGGGCCGCTATGTGACGCTGGACGAACTGAAGCCGAAATACCTGCGCTCGATCCATGGCTGGAAAATGCCAGACTATGCCGCCTGAACCGCCCGACAACGAACGCCCTAACCCCTGGGGAAAGGCGAAACGGGACGCCCCGCAAACGCCGGAAGAAGCGCTGGAGGAACTGGTCGGCGGGTTCACCGAAAATGCTCCTACCGAACGGGTTATCGTGCCCGGAGAGGGCGACGCCGCGCCTGCCGCCGAACAGTTCAATTGCCCCAATTGTGGGGGGGCGATAGAGCTGAAAGCAGCCGGCTACAGCGTCAGCGTTGCCTGCCAGTATTGTGCCTCGATCCTGGACATCAGCAATCCCGACGTCCGTATTATCCAACGCTACGAAGAGGAAGTCCGCAAGCTCGAACTGCCGTTCGGAAGCCGGGGGACGCTGCGCGGCATCGAATGGGACGTCATCGGCTATGTCCAGCGGTCGGAAAACGGTCGCTATCCCTGGGACGAATATCTGCTGTTCAATCCCTATTATGGCTATCGTTTCCTCGATACCGACGGGCGCGGCTGGACTCTGGGGCGGCAGCTGACGGCGGTGCCCTATAAGGAGAAGATGACAGGTCTTACTGTCGATGGCGAATTTTTCGAGCCATTTTACGCAAACACGCGCGCGCAGGTCGATTATGTACTGGGCGAATTCTACTGGCAGGTCGTGATCGGCGAGGAGGCCATCACCGCCGATTTTGTGCGCCCCGGCAAGATGCTCAGCTACGAACGCAATCCGCGCGAAGAGGAATGGATGCTCGGCGAGTTGCTGGAAACGAACGAGGTGCCGGACGCTTTTGGTATCGATCCGCCGCGCGGCGGTGGGTTACCGATGCCGCACCAGCCGTCGCCACACCGCGCGCGCGCAGGCGCTATGATGAAAGTTGCCGCGGTCGCCTCGGCCTTTCTGTTGTTCGTGTCCTGCATGTTTGGCGGGACCAGCGATCCGCAAACCGCGACCATCGACCTCGCCACCAACGGCGTCGAGCAGACCGCGACGGTCGGCCCTGTCGTTCTGGAGCGTCCCCGGCAGGCAGTTACAATAATGGCACGAACGCCCGGTATCGACAATGCCTGGATCGATCTCGGCTATATGCTGATCAATCAGGAAACCGGCGAGGCATATGTCGCCAATGGCGTGGTCGAGCAATATTCGGGCCGCGATGCCGAGGGCAACTGGAGCGAGGGCAGCCGTTCGACATCGAACAAATTTTCGATGATCCCGGCAGGGCGCTACGAGCTTCAGGTCGAGGCGGCGGGTAGCCAGTGGCTGGAAAGCCAGTATGGTTCGAGCAACAATGCGCAGGTGGAAATCACCATCGCCAAGGGGGCCACCTTCTTTTCCAATCTGTTTCTGGCGCTGCTGGCGATCTTTATCCCGGCTTTATGGGTGTGGTTCAGGCATCTCGGCTTCGAATCGCGGCGCAAGTCAGATAGCGATTTTGCGGGAGACGACGATGACGATTGAGGCAGGACAATGAACAGAGGCGTTTTCATTTTCGGGGCTTGGTGCCTGCTGGTCGCTGGCGGCTTCGCCTATGCGACTTTCAGCGGCTATTCGCCCTTCGCGGATGGCGAGCGGGCGAGCAGCGCACGTGGGCCGGGCGGGGTCATCCTGCTGCCAGGCGGGCGCGGCGGACCGAGACATAAATAGGAACCAAAAGGAGAAAAGACATGGACGCAACAACCTGGCCTATCGTTTTGAATACGATAATCTATTCGGCGCTTGGCATCGTTATATTCATAATCGCCTTCTTTATCGTCGACATGCTGACGCCCGGAAAACTCTGGGAAGAGATCGAGCAAAAGCAGAATATGGCAGTGGCGATTTTCGCGGGCCTGGTTGCGCTCGGCTTGGCGATTATCGTGGCGGCTTCGGTCGTTGGCTGAGACTCAGCGTTCCAGAACCCGCGCCAGCCCGATGGCGCTGGCGCTCATCGCGTCGGTATTCGTCATTGCGACGTGCGGGCTGGTCTATGAGCTGCTTGCCAGCACTATTGCCAGCTACCTGCTCGGCGATAGCGTTACGCAGTTTTCGACAATTATCGGCGTGTATCTGTTTGCGATGGGCGTCGGCAGCTGGTGTTCGCGCTATGTCGGGCGCGACGAATTGCGGCTCTTTATTCGCGCCGAAATATTGATAGCGCTGATCGGGGGGTGGGCGGCGGCCTTGCTGTTCATGCTCTTCCCGGTCGTCGATAGTTTCCGGGTGGCGCTCTATGCGCTGGTCGTCGGCATCGGCTTTCTGGTCGGCCTCGAAATTCCGCTGCTGATGCGCATCCTGAAAAGCGATTTCGATTTCCGCGAGACGGTCTCCACCGTACTGACCTTCGATTATGTCGGGGCGCTCGCCGCGAGCCTGCTCTTCCCGCTGATCCTGATGCCCTATATCGGCATGATCCGTACCGGTTTTCTGTTCGGCTTCGCCAATGTCGCCGTCGCGCTCGCGCTGATCTGGGTTCAGCCGCGCGGCAGGAAGCTGCCGGTCGAGATGCTCGCGGGTTGCGTGGTAGCCGCGTCGCTGCTGATCGGCTTTATCGGCTCCGAACGTTTCCAGCGTTACGCCGAAACCGCGAGCATGGAGGAGCCCATCATCCATGCGATGCAGACGCCGTTTCAACGGATTGTGCTGACCCGTCGCGGCGATAACATCTCGCTGTTTCTCAACGGGAATCTGCAATTTTCCTCGATCGATGAATATCGCTATCACGAGGCACTGGTGCTGCCCGCGCTGGGGCGAGTGGAAAATCCGCGCAATATCCTCATCCTGGGCGGCGGCGACGGCCTTGCGGCGCGCGAGGTGCTGCGCCATCCGGATGTCGAGCGCGTCACCCTGGTCGATCTCGATCCGGCGGTCACTGCGCTGTTCTCGCAATCGCCCCTGCTTGAGCGACTCAATGAAAACTCCCTCAGCGATCCACGCATGACGATTATCAATGCCGATGGTTTTCGCTGGGTGCGCGAGGATGACGGGCGGTATGATGCGGTGCTGATCGATTTCCCCGATCCCACCGATTTTTCGCTTGGCAAGCTCTATACGACCAGTTTCTACCGTGCCCTCCGTCAGCGCCTCTCGCCCGGCGGCATCGTCTCGGTGCAGAGCGGCACACCCTACGTTTCGCCGCAGGCCTATTGGACGATTGCCGCCACCCTCGAAGCCGCCGGTTTCGCGATCCGGCCCTATCATGCCTATATTCCCAGTTTCGGCGAATGGGGTTTCATACTGGCGGCGAAGGGCCCTGTGCCAGCCGCAGCGGATATTCTGCCGGGCGGGCGCTTCGTCACGCAAGCCAACGACGCGTCCCTCTTTGAATTTCCGCCCGATATGGCCAGGCGAGAGGCCGAGCCCAACCGGCTCGACAACCAGCTGCTGGTGCGGACCTTCGCCGATGAATGGCGGCGTTACGATGGCTGAGTTGCGGTCCGCCCGGCCTTATGATGGCCGCCATGTGCTGGCCGATCTGCATGGCTGCGCGGCACGGCTCGACGATGCCGTGCCGATCGAGGTGGCATTGCGGCAGGCGGCGGACGCCGCGGGCGCGACCGTGCTTGATATAAAACTCCATGCATTCGGCGAAGGGCAGGGGATTACCGGAGTCGCGCTGCTCGCCGAATCGCATATCTCGATCCATAGCTGGCCTGAACACGACTATGCCGCGCTCGATTTTTTCCTGTGCGGGGGCAAACACGATATCGATGCGGCGCTGGCGGTCTTTATCAAAGCGCTGCAACCCGAACGCGTTCGTGCCAACGCGGTAGAACGCGGCTACGGGATCACGGCTGGCAGCCAGCTTGCAGAAACCGCTAAATTATTTCAGCCAAAGCATGACGCCGATCCGGAGAAACGTAAGCCGACGCACCTCTGACTTTCAACTCTCTCCGTCATCTCCATCGGCCAGCTGTCCGCGCGTCCAGTCGATCCCGGCCAGTGTGCCGGGGATATTGATCCGCCGGTAAAAATTGCCGTTCAGCTGCGTGCGATGAATGATCTGGCGACGAAACTGTTTGTAGAGTTCCGGATGGACCGGGAAATCCTGCGCCGTCTTCCAGAAACTGTCGAGCGAGGCGCTCGCAGTCAGGCCATCGATCCGGTAAACCGCATCGCCGAGCGCCAGCGTCGGCTTGCCATGGTGGATCGCGGAAAGGCCGGTGGTGGAGTTGATCGTTACCACTCCTTCGGCATTGTTCATCAGGGTCGGCAGATGAAGATCATGGACATAGACCAGCCGCCTGCCGATTCCGCATTCATCGCGCAGTTTGCGGATCAGCCGGGAATAATCGGTATAGGGCCGGTCCATCGGATGATGCTTGAAGACGAGAAAAGCATCGTCCGGCGCATTAGCCGCAAAGGAATCGGTTACGTGGCGGACAAAATGCTCGACCGAGTCAAACAGCGAATGGACACCGACCTGCGCGTCGTTATGAACCTGGAGCGGTACTAGGAAAAACAACGGATGATCGTCACCCAGTAAAGTTCGGGAGATCGTCCGGTCGCGCCAGCTATAGACATATTTGCGCGCCGCCCCGCGCACCCAGCGCAACCCCTCGAACCAGCTCAATGGCCGGTGATGGCAATAACGCGGAAAGAATGGCCAGAGTATTACCGCCCAGAAATAATACGTAAACGCCCAGGCCGTCGAATACCAGATGGTCTGGCCGACGGTGCGCGATGGCGGCGGTTCGGGGGCGGGCGTATTGAGATAGAATATGCCGGAGCGCGGCATCGCGCTGCGCCCGTTGACGCCGTGCCGCTCCATCGTGATATAATCGGGGCGGACATAGCCCTCCTCGAACACATGGATGTCGATGCCAGCCTTTGTCGCGAAATCGCTGGCCATACGGTGCATACCCCGGCAATCGCCGAACAGCATAATCGTATCGATACGCTTTTCCTCGCAGACCCCTGCCAGGAAAGCCGGGAAATACTCCATGGAGTCGGTGAAGCTGGTGGCGTTGCGCGGAAAGTAAAACAGGTCTCCGCCATTGAAATTGATTTTGTGGACATTCGCCCCGGCCCAGCGCAGATCCTGCGCCAGCCTGTCGAAAAACGGCCCAACCGGCCCTTGCAGCATCAGGATGTTGCTGCCCCTGAAACAATAGGGCGCGTCTTCGGGAATTTCGGGGAGGGAACGATCTGGCGGGGGTGCCGACCACTCCGATACGTCGCTGACCAAACGCGCACGTGACTCTTGCTCTGCCACTAATCCAATAACTCCGCGTCGCGCCCTGCCGATTGTACTATTATTGCTTACGTGGAAAGTCACGTCTACAAGGCCTCCCAGACGCGAAATTCGCGAAGAGACTGGATTTTGTGGCTAAAATGTCGCATGAGTCGGTATGAAAGGGGCCAAATGAGCTATTCCGTACAGAGTGCCGGGGAAATTTCGTTCGCCGAGTCGGCACCGGAACCTGAACCTCGGCACACGAGTCCGCGGCGCGCCGCAGCCCATGCCCTGTCCATCAACGCCGCGGCCGTGGCGACGCTGGCAAGCCGGATCGACGATAATTTCGACAGCGCCGTCGATCTGATCCTCGAACATAATGATCGCGTCGTGGTTTCGGGTATCGGCAAGTCAGGCCTGGTTGCCCGCAAGGTCAGCGCGACGCTGGCCTCGCTCGGCACGCCCAGCCTGTTCGTCCATAGCGCCGATGCCGCGCATGGCGATCTTGGCATGATCGCGCAGAGTAATATCGCGATCCTGATTTCGGCGAGCGGCGAAACGCAGGAAGTGCTGGGTCTGATCCCCTATCTGCGCAGCCTCGAAGTGCCGATCATCGCGATCACCGGCAACCTCTATTCGACGCTCGCCAGGCAGTCCGACATCGTTCTCGATGCCTCGATCGAGCGCGAGGCCTGCCTGCACAATCTCGCGCCGACGACTTCGACGCTGGTGCAAATGGCGATGGGCGATGCGCTGGCGATCGCGCTGTGCGAGGCGCGCGGCTTCCAGGCGTCCGATTTCGCGCAATATCATCCAGGCGGGAAGCTCGGCAAACGCCTGAAGACGCCGGTGCGCGACGCGATGCACAAAAGCGACCTGCCGATCTGTGCGCCCGGTATGCCACTTAAGGATATGCTGGCGGTGATTTCGGGCGGCAAACTCGGCATCGGCCTTGTCATGGAAGACCAGACGCTGCGCGGTATCGTCACCGATGGCGATTTGCGGCGCGGACTCGAAAAAGCGGAAGAAATCGGCGGGCTGTGCGCGAAGGACGTTATGACGGCCGACCCGCTGACCATCGGCCCGGATGCGACGCTTTACGATGCGGATTGCGCGATGCACGAGGCAAAGGTGACAGCGCTGGTCGTCGCCGATCCGGCCAGGAAAGTGCTCGGGGTCATCCAGATTCATGACGAGTGACACGCTGCCCTGGCAGCAGGGCGGGCTGTTTGTCATTGCCGGGCCGTGCGCGATAGAATCGCGGGCTGCGGCGCTGGAAACGGCGGAAGAGCTGCGCGGGATATTCGCGGATGCGGGGATCGGGCTGGTCTATAAATCCTCTTTCGACAAGGCGAACCGGACGTCGGTTTCGAGCTTTCGCGGGGTAGGGATGGCAAGGGGACTGGAGATACTGGCCGAAATCCGGGAGAGCTTGGGGGTGGCGGTCATCACCGATGTCCATACGCCCGAACAGGCCGCGCCGGTGGCCGAAGCTGTCGACATGCTGCAAACGCCTGCCTTTTTGTGCCGCCAGACCGACTTTATCGGCGCGGTGGCGGCGACGGGCAAGCCGGTCAACATCAAGAAAGGCCAGTTTCTCGCGCCGTGGGATATGGCGAAGGTTGCCGACAAGGCGCGCGCTTCGGCGGCGGACGCGGGCATCGAGGGGCAGTTTTTCGTCTGCGAGCGCGGGACCAGCTTCGGCTATGGCAATCTCGTCGTCGATATGCGCGGCCTGACGATCATGCGCGAGACCACCGGCTGCCCGGTGATCTTCGATGCCACCCATTCGGTGCAGCTGCCCGGCGCGAAAGGCGAAAGCAGCGGCGGCGAACGCAAGCATGCGCCGGCGCTGGCCCGCGCGGCGGTGGCGACCGGGGCGGTCTCCGGCGTCTTCATGGAGACCCATCCCGATCCGGACAATGCGCCGTGCGACGGGCCGAACATGCTGCCCTTCGCATGGCTGCCGGAATTGCTCGGCGAATTGAAGGCGATAGACGCCGTTTCGCGCCAGAAAAACGTCTAGCACGATGAAAACCGTCGCGATCATTCCGGCGCGCTGGGGATCGACGCGTTTCCCGGGCAAGCCGCTGATCGAAATCGCCGGCAAGCCGATGGTTCAGCATGTCTGGGAGAAAGCGCGCGCGGCGGAGGGTATCCACGAGGTCATCGTGGCCACCGAATCGGATCGGATCGCGGCGGCGGTATCGGCCTTCGGCGGGCGTGCGGAAAAAACGCGCGAGGACCATCCCAGCGGCAGCGACCGGCTGGCCGAACTGGCGGGGCGGATCGAGGCCGATATCATCGTCAATGTGCAGGGCGACGAGCCGCTGGTACGCAGTGTGGACCTGTCGCGGCTGGCGCAGACGATGCAGGAGAATGCGGATATCGAAGTGGCGAGCTTCTGCCATCCGATCTCGGCGGACGAAGCGGGCAACACCAATCGCGTGAAAGTGGTCTGCGATGCGGCGGGCGATGCGCTCTATTTCAGTCGTTCGCCGATCCCGCATCCGCGCGCGCATGACGAAGCGGACTATCTCCAGCATGCCGGAATCTACGCCTATCGCCGCCAGACGCTGCTGGCGTTTCCGGACCTGCCGGTGCCGATGGCCGAGCGCGCGGAAGGGCTGGAGCAGCTGCGCTTTCTCGATGCGGGCATCGCAATCCGGATGCTGCGTGTCGAACCGACCGGACCGGGTGTGGATACGCCGGAAGATGTCGAACTGGTCGAGGCGCTGATCGAGCACGGCTAGCCTGATCAAAAGACCTGTTGGCCATATGTTCACGGCGTGAAGCCGTACCGCCGATCTGGTCCGTATCGGATGCTTTATCCTGCTTATAAAAAAGGAAAATGTTATACTGCCTTCATTTCGGAGTCATCTTCGGTTGTCTGCCAGCACACCCGGCCCCATCCCCTTCCGGCCAAGCCAAAGGAGGGCGCAATGGAAAATATGGACATCACCGAAATAGATATCGACGAACTGCCGGAACTGGAGACCGAAATCGGTATTTTCGGCTCGACGGCGCAGAATGAGGTGGGCGGGCAGGCCTGCGTGCATATCGCGCTGATCATGAATACCGGCGGCTGAGCGATCGGGTATGATCCCGACGGAGCGCCTGGCGCGCTGGCTCGGCGATACGGAGGCGCGGGAGGGGACGCGTCTTTGCTCTGCGGCGGCATCGAAGCGGATCGATGCGCTGGAGCCGCTGCGAGATTTCCGGCAGGCGATTGCCGGGGAAGAAAGGCCGGAGCAGGTGGAGGGCGCGATACAGACGCTGTTCGCAGATACGGGCTGGGTGTTCGAGATGCTCGCCGATCAGCTCGCGGATGCCGCGCGCGATCCGTTTTTCACCCCGCCCTGGCGCGCGATCGGCAGCGATCTTCATTACGGCGCGCTGCTGGTCAACACGCCCGTCGCGGCATTGGCGTTGAACGTCGCGCCGTTGCGCAAGCTGGCCGCCCGCAAGCGGATGACGGATGGCACGGGATCGGTGAACTTCTCGAGCCGCACGATTCTTCTCAAAATTCTGAAGGCGGGCGGGATGCGCTTTTCGCTGTGGCGGGCACCGCCGGTCGATGACACCTTCCGCGCTGCCGATGCGGGGCGATGCGAGCGGACAGGCGAACGTATGCTGCTGGATGGCGATCTGCTGCGCTTCGATACCGCGACCGAAAGCTATATCATCGAGGGTGCGGAGGGCAGCGCGGTCTGGCTACAGGGCGAGATCGACCGTCCGAACGCGCCGGTCGCACGCGAATACGATGCGGTGTCGCGCCGTCTGGTGGCGAGCAGCAGTGCCGACGACCGCGCCTCACGCGCGCAGCTGATGTTGACATGCCTGCGGCAGGCCGGGCGGGTGGATGCGTCGGCGGTCTTGCGGATTACAGCCGCAATGCGCCGTTCTTCGTGCGCTGGCATGCCATGCGTGAATGGCTGACGCTCGATGCGGGCGCGGCACTGCCTCGGCTGGCCGAAATGGCGCGGAGCGATCCCCATGCGGATATCCGGGCGGCGGCGGGGGCAACTCTCGCCGCGCTCTCCCGCAGCTCTGAGGCCGCAGCGTGCCCCGCATAATCGCCTGCAACGAGACCGACGCCATCGGTTTCGAGGACTTCATCGCCGCTCTTGACGAGGCCGATTGCGATTTTGAGGACGAAGACGCCTTCGCCGCGCTTGCGCCGCTGCTCAAGCGGCTGGCTAATAACCGCGATTTCCTTGGCGATCGCATCGTGCGCGAACTGGAAAACCGTTGTGCCGGGCAGGCCGGGACCAATGAATACAGCACGCAGGTCGTGATGCTGCATCGCGCGAAGAACTATTTCATCCGTGCCAATTTCTGGCCGTCGGAACGCGAGAGCCTCGTCCGGATGAGCGGCACCGCGCCGTTTTTCTATGGCGTGCCGCACGATCACAATTTCAGTTTTCTGACCGTTGGCTATTTCGGCCCCGGTTACTGGAGCGATTATTACGAGTATGATTACGATACCGTGACGGGCTATCCCGGCGAGGCGGTCGATCTGCGCTTCGTAAAGCGCGCGCGGCTGGAGGAAGGGCAGCTAATGCTCTATCGCGCGCATCGCGATGTCCATCTGCAATGGCCCGCCGACAGGCTTTCGGTGTCGCTCAACATCATGGAATCCGCGGGTGCTATCGGCTGGCGCGACCAGTATCGCTTCGATGTCGAACGTGGCGAGATTGCCGAGCTGCTGGGTACGATGCCGTCGGAAACGCTGATGCAACTCGCCGCGCATCTGGGTGGCGGGGCGGGCGAGGGGCTGCTCACAGATTTCGCCGCGCACCACCCCAGCGACCGCATTCGTTTCGCCGCAATGGCGGCGCGGGCCGACGCGGAGGTCGACGACGCGACGAGGCTGGCGATAGCGTCGCAGGGCTGCGCGGATGCGAGCGCGCAGGTGAGGGGCTTGTGCCGGACCTATGCGGAGGCGCTGGAACTCATGGAGAAATGGTGTGCGGCTCCGGATGAAAGCGAGGCCGGTGCCTACAAGGGAGCGCCGATCGGGTCCGAAAGACTCATCGGGGACACAGAGCGTCGCGCGCCCTGAAAAGGGGCGAGGAAGGCATCTCCGGTGCACCTGTTGGCTGCCCGGCCCGGCTGCAATTTACCCGCACCGAACAAATTGCTGTCAATTCGATAGACAAACGTGTTCTTCATACTTAGACTATCCAGGCAGGCTGCTTCGTTGTTGCGTATTCGTGCTTATTGTTCCCGATAGTCATGGAGGTTCGGATGGTTGATGACAGTGACGATGACGACAATGCGGTGGCAGTTGTGCCGTGGCAGGGCGACCATCCCGACGGGGTGAGAGCATCCGGCTCTCCCAATTTCATTATCAGGCATCGGGGTGTCCTCTACTGGACTGAGGCGGTTCAGATTTTCGACATGAACAAGACGGACGATGAATCGCAGAAAAACATCGTCCGTGCGATGACGGACTATCTCGAGGAGAACCTCGATCGCGAAGAGAATAAGGCCGATGCAATCAGGGCCGATCGGCAGCCCGGCTTCGAAACAGCAATGCCGCAGCAGGCAGACGGCTAGGGTCAGGCACCCCGATCGTTGCGACAGCAAGGAATTTTTCCAGAACGGACCAGCTTTTACGCCCAGGTGCTCTTGCAGGCGCGACGATATGGAGTAACCCGGCTCGCCGAAATTACTGCGCTGGACGCCATCGGTCTGCCCGTCTGGCAATCGATCCGGCCAGCGAGCCGCGCGCTCAGCGTTCATCAGGGCAAAGGCCGGACGTCCGGGGATGCGAAATTGGGGGCGCTGGGCGAGGCCATCGAAAGTGCGGCCGCCGAGACAACGCCTCCCGATATCAGGGACAAAAGCTACCTGGCGATCGGGCGGAGCATGCGCGCTGTCGCCCCCGGCCTCTTTCGCAAGCGGGACGAAGACAGGCCGGACAATAGTCACATCCGGAACTGGAGCGCGATGACGGATATCGTGACAGGCGAAGCGCATCTTGTTCCCCATGCCAGCGTATCGATGGATTTCACGATCCGCGCCGACAGCGCTCTCGATCGCAGCAGCAACGGTATGGGGGCCGGTAAGAGCCGGGACGATGCAACCGCCAAGGGCCTGCTCGAATGTATCGAGCGCGATGCGACAGGAGCGTGGTTTCGAAGGCCGCTGGTTCTGAGACAGGCATGCGAAATCGATCCCGACACACTGCCGGACGGCTGGGCCGATCCCTGGGCCGAACGTCTGCACGACATCGGAATCGCGTTGCGCGTATTTGCCTTGCCAACACTTACCGGGATAGCTTGTTTTGTTTGCGTTCTGATCCCGGGTCTGGCGACAAGGCCGATCGGTCGACCGGTCTGCGGCTCGGCTTGCGCGAGCGACCCCCGGGAAGCGCTTTTCGGCGCTTTAGCCGAGGCCGTGCAATCGCGCCTGACACTGATCGCGGCGGCGCGCGACGACATCGCGCCCGATTTTTATCTGCCTTCGCCGCTTGCCTCGCCCGGCTTCCCCTTTTGTCCGCCGCTGGCCCCGGACTCTCGACGGCGGGACTGGAACAGCCTGTCATTCGAAACCGGAAACTGGCTGGAACAGGCAAGCCGACTCGGCAAGGCCGGTTTCGGGTCGGTTCTTGCCAGATGGCTGACGCCATCGTCGGAAACGATACAAGTCGCAAAGGTGATTGTACCCGGGCTTGGGACGCTGTTTCGCCGACGCGTCCGATGACCATTACAATCCATATGTTCGCCGGGCCATCGCTGCCCGTGGGCGCGCGACCGGAGCTTCCGGATGTTTGCTGGTATCCGCCGGTAAAAGGTGGCGATCTCTTGCGTTTGCCGGTTAGCAAGGGTGATCGCATATGCCTTGTCGATGGAGCATTCGAGACAGCGCCGGCTGTCCGCCACAAGGAAATACTGCTGCTGCTGGCCGAAGGTATCCCGGTCTATGGCGCGGCGAGCATGGGGGCACTACGCGCTGCCGAGATGGCGTGTCGCGGAATGATCGGCATCGGTCGGATTTACCAGGCGTATGCACATGAGAGGATCGCGGGCGACGATTGGGTGGCCGTAACCCATGCGCCCGAAGAGTTGGGCTTCGAACCCTTGACACTCTCGCTGGTCGATCTTGCCTGTGGTCTCCAGTCGGCGGTACGCAAGCGGATATTGACGGCGCGGGCGGCGGGCAGGTTGCTGCGCAGCGGTGGCGCAATATTTTACCAGAATCGCGACTGGCAGAAAATCCGGGTTCGGGCCGGAATTGGCAATGGCGAATGGAGCCGCTTTGCACGCTGGCGGAAAACAGGCTGGGTTTCGCAGAAATCTGTCGACGCACGGGCCTGTCTGGATGTCGCGCGGGCGACCGCTTCGCCCGCTTTCGAGCGACCGTGCTTTGTCGATGTCCCGTATTTGCGCCGGTTCGCAGAGGCGCTGGACACTGAAGGATCAGGCTTTGCGATCGGTGGGCGCCTGGACCGCCGCATTTAAGGCGGCGCGAGCGATACCGAGCATTTCGGCCCGCTGCTCTTTGGCCTGAAACGGGTGGTGCCTGGCGATCCACGCCAACACATCTTCCCGATCCGGGGCTGTGCCGTCATGCCAGGCAGCGTTCACCCGAGCGATCCACTTGCCGGCGAGTTCAGCGCTGTTTTCGGCATCACGCGCCCGGGCGCTCAAAACCCTGAAAAGATCGGCGGAAATAGTCGGATGATCGATCAGCGACAGATTATCTTCGGCAGCGGTGAAATCGCCTTTCAAAAGGCAAAGCAGTCCGGTGTCTTCGAGCAAATCATCGGTGGCAAAGGCGGCAAGTCGAGACCTTGCCATTTCCAGAATCCCGCTCGCTTTTTTGAGGTCGCCGCCATACATTATTCCCGTCGCTGCCATAGCCAATCGCTTGGTATTATAGGGATTCAGGCGCACCGCTTCGTCAAAATGACGATCGGCCTTTTTCCATTCAAAACCCCACAGCAAGCACCAGCCCAGCTGGACATGGACAACGGAATCGGTGGGATCGAGCGCATAGGCTGTCTCGGCCAGACTGCGCGCGGTGACACGCTCCTCGGTTCCTGTCAGGCCAAGCGCCACATATTTGCCATCGGTATTGAGCAGCCTGATCAGCTTGAGATAGGGCGGCAGGAAATCGGGATTCTCGCCGATCATTCCTTTCCATTTTTCGATGGCTATTTTGACTTCCGGCTTGTCGCGCGGATCGCTGTGTTCTTGCGCCAGCCGGTAATAACGGTCATGCAGGTCGACGGGTCGGGCGGGTGCGGTCTTTCTCAGATCGCCTTCGATGAGAGGGATTATCGCGCCAACAATGCGCTGCGCCAGACCCTCGACAATCGTGTGCACATCGCCGCCTTCGGCCTCGACCTGGTCCGACCAAATGATTGACTCATTATGCAACCGCTTGACCCGCAAATACAGGTGCGGATCGGAAGCGCCAGGTGTCAGCATGACTTCGAGACAATAGCCGCGCGGTCCGAAGGCACCGTCACCCTCGTCACCAGCGGGCGAAGAAAAATTTTCGGGAATTACGCGGACGTCGCGGAACCGCGACAGTGCTAACAACACTTGCTCGCGCAATACGGGGGCGAAGGCGGGCTGCTCGTCGCCAAGCGCACTGTCGTCGAATTCCGGCACGAGGAGGAGCGGCGGCAGACCGATCGGTATCGCCGTGGCCGTGTCATTCTTCGCGGGCTGGTCGGCAGCCGGGTGCGGCTCCGGCTGCGGACCTGGTTCTGCTTTTGCGACGACGCGGTGCGATGGCGCATCGGTCGTCGCAACCTCGCGCACCTCTGCCGCGAAACGATAGCCCCGGCCATAGACGGTTTCGATCAGCCCGCCCCGTCCGCGCTCGTTGCCCAGCGCCCGGCGCAGTTCCTTGACCACCGAGGTCAGCGCATAGTCGGAGACGATCACGTCGTCCCACACCGTGTCGAACAGCATGGCCTTGGTGACCAGCCGCCCGTTATTTTCAAGCAGCGCGAGCAGCACCCCATAGGCCCTGCGCCCGAGCGGCACCGGCCCTTGCGGCCCGAACAGTCGCTCGTCGCGGGTGTCCAGCACGAACGCGCCGAACCGGTAGGCCTGCGCCGTCCGTGTTTCGATTGTCTCGGTCATCCGCGAACCCTCGTGTCGGCGGGGCCGGACCCCCCCCCCCCCGCGCGATTCGCTTATACAGGTTTTGGCGAATTATGGGAAAATTATGGGAAAATTTTGAGAAATTGCGATCCCGATTGATTCCAGACTGTTCGCAGGATTTCGGCGCGAACCCCAGGCTATCTCTGTGTCATCGGCAATGATGCCGAATATCAGAGGGACCAAGACAATGAACAAACGTATCGAAATCGGTGCCGTCGGACTCGCCCTGGTGGCGATCCTGATCGGTGCCACCCCGGCAAATGCGGAAACCATGCAGGTCCGCTATTCGGCCTATGAACTCCAGTCGGCCAGCGGCGTGCAGGCTGTTTACAGCCGCATCGCCACCAAAGCCCGCCGGACCTGCGGTGGCCGTCGGGCATCCTCGAATGTGGCCATCCAGCGCTGCCGCAGCGAGCTGATCGACAGCGTCGTTTCGCAGCTTGGCAGCCCGCAACTGGCCATGCTGTCCACCGGGCAGGGCGAAATACAGCTCGCATCGCGGGCCAACTGATGGCGCACGGGGGCATCAGCTAGCCCGCAATGCGAGCTGACTGATGGCGCTCGGGGGCATTGCCCGCCGCTCCGGCAAAGACCCGCACCGGTCCGCGCCGCAGCAAAAGGCAATGCCCTTTCCGCCGGTTATGGAAAGGAAGATCATGATGTACCAGAAAAACGCAATCGGCGGATGGGCCGCCGGAATCGCCGCGCTGGTCTTGCTCCCGGGCACTGGCGCGGCCCAGCTTGCAGCGACCGCAGAATGACGCCCTCCAGGTCCGCCCAAAGGCAAGCACCGAAACCGCCGGCACAAGGCTGGTTCGGCGCGTCCCAATCCCCGGCTTTTCCCGAATGCGAGGCCCGGCGGTATCGCCGCCAGCCTCATGCGGGGATTCCCCGACCCTATCCCGCGCCGGCGATTCCCTGCCGGGGTTAACGGTGCGCGGTATTTCACTCAATGAACCGGAGGCAATGGAAAATGGCGCACCCAACAGGATTCGAACCTGTGACCTCTGCCTTCGGAGGGCAGCGCTCTATCCAGCTGAGCTATGGGTGCCGGAAAGAATTATACCGGGCCTCCGCCTAGCATCTGCCGCGCGGGCTCGCTAGTCCCTAACCGCGCCCGGCCAGTTCGATCGGCGTAAACTCGCCCAGACCGCAACGCGGGCCGTTCAGGCCGGAACGGATCGGCTGTTGCAGCACGGTGATGATATCCGTCGAACACAGACGGCTGAGCGAGGTTTCGTAGCTGAAGGCTTCCTCGAAGCCGAGATTGCCGCAATCATAGGGCAGCGTGTTGCGATAAATCCTGCCGTTATTCATGTGGAAATCGATGGTGCGATCGTCATGGACGCGGGTGTTGCGGATCGAGCGTAGCGGGATGCAGCTCTCCGCCGTGCCGACGACGCGGGCTTCCTGCCACGGCTCGAGACCGTTTTCGCCAAGCCGGGTTTCAGAAGCGGCACATCCCGAAAGGGTCGCTGCCGCCGCGATAAGGCCTGCGGAAAAAAATATTTTTGCCATGACGAACTCCTTCCAATATTTCGAATAGACGATCCGATGTGAACCGGAGTTTAAGCGGCGGCTTGCGGTCCGGCTTTTTGCGGCTCGGGCGTTTTCGGCTTGTAGCGGCAGAATTCGGCAACCGAACAGCGCCAGCATTCGGGC
>JBGTHW010000139.1:0-4244 GCA_041746035.1 Parasphingopyxis sp. | reverse complement strand
TTCTGGATAAAGCCGCGAACGAACCAGCGATCGTCGGGGCCGTTGAGCTGCAACCGGGCATTGACCTGCCAGTATCCGTCAATGCGGTTGACATCGCCATTGAAAATATTGCCGAAACTCTCCCCGGTATAGGCAGCATCGACACGCGGCACGATCGACATACCGTTGCCGAATTCGGCGGTATACTCAATGCCGCCGGAGACCTTGTAATCGGGTGCCTGGGGCAGCTCGTTGCCGCGGATGTTGACAGGAATGCCGCTGTCGATGCCGGGAGCCTGACCAGCAAGCACCTGAATGCCCGGGAACGCGGCTGCGAGAGCCGGGTTGGCTGTTGAAGCCGCAAGCGCATTGCAAACGCTGAAAGCGCCAAGCGTTGTGCCAAGGCCGCTGTCCGCCGGGAATGCCGTCGGACCCTGAAGGCCAAGTCCGCCATTGACCGCCGTGACAAAGCCAGCACTGTTAGCAAGGCTGCCCGACGTCACGGCACAGTTGAAGGCCGCCGTGATGTCCTTGACGATGACCGAGTTCGGATCGCCACCGGACGGATCGCGCTGATTGACGAAAAACTGATCGTCGGAGACCTCCGTGTTCAGATAACTGGCCCCGAAATTGAGTCGCAGATTATCGACGGGTTCCCAAAAGGCCTCGAGTTCGAGACCCCAGATGTCGGCATCGATATTATCGTTGACCGATGTCCTCGCGACGATGCGGCTGAGCTGCAGGCCGCTATATTTATAATAGAAGGCTGTCGCATTAAGTGTCAGCGCGCCGTTCATAAGCACATTGCGCGAACCTATTTCAAAAGAATCGATCGTTTCCGGCTGAAATGTCTCGGGAACCGAGAAAACCGGCGACAGCGGCGGATTTATTCCGCCCGATTTGTAACCGCGCGAATAGGATACATAAATCGAATTGTCTGGCGTGAACTGCCAGTCGAGAACGGCGCGGCCCGTTATTTCGTTGAAACTCGCGCTGCGTCGCTGCAGCAACTGATTCCCCGATATTCCGGGGTCGGCGTCGAAAGAGCCGACAAATGGAGAATCGAAGGCGTCGGTCGTCGTGCCGTATGGCACCAGGAAGTTCGCCAGGGTAGTCCGCGCGACGTTGGTTTTCTCATCGACGTTGTATCGCAAACCGCCCGTAAAAGTCAGTGTATCGGTAATGTCCAGATAGCCTTCGCCGAAGAATCCGTAAGATTCCAGACCGAATTCCGTCGTATTGCTGCGGAAGAAAGGTGTGGCGAGAAACGAGGGTGGCAGTCCGCCGCCGAAACTTGTGAAAGATCCTAAAACGCCCGAGATATAATCGATTGGGAAAGCGTTCACATAATAATCGCCATCGGTTACATCGAGATTTGCGTAGATCGCACCGAGCAGGAAATTGAACGGTCCGTCGAAATCGGTGTTGACGATCGCTTCGAACGACCAGGACTGCGTGTCGCCGCGCGACCTGTCGAACGTGTTCGGTACGTTTCCGCAAATGCTCTGTCCGTTGAACGATCCGAGTCCGTTTTCCACGGTATCCGATGTACAGAGTACGCCGTTCGGACCGCCCGGTATGAGGGCATTGGCAACAGGCGAGAAATACGCCGAAGACCCCGGAACGAATGCAGGCGCAGGCGGAGCCAGTCCGGTCGGGATGCCATTGGCACCAAAGAACGCCAGGGTGTTCAGCGCCGGTGCGAAGAAACTGCGGTCGAGGACGGCAAGATTGTAGTCCTGCCGGGATTCAATACTCGTTTCCTGATAATTGCCCGTCAACCCTATGCGTACGGGGCCGGCATTATGTTCGATATGGGCCTGCAGATTGAGTTCGTCGGTAAAATATTCGGGCGTGAAAGCGGTATTGACGACACGCGGATCGTTCGGCGAAACGGCGGTGGAATAGGGATCGGGGCCGTAAAGACTACCGAGACCGAAAGCCGCCGGAATGCCATTGAGCGCAAAAAACTCGGAAGACGCCAAAGTGCCGGTGAAGGTCGCGTTCGAGTTGACAATGTCGAAATCGCGCCGTGCATTCAGGCAGCCGAGAACACCGGTCGGATCGCGCTGGCAGGTCTGCTTCTGGATGCGCAGACGGTCGTCGTCCTCACGGAAATAAGCACCGAGCAGATCGAGGCTCGTATCCGGATCGAACTCCCACCGAAAAGAACCGCGCACCGAGTAGAGTTCGCGGCCGTCGATCCGGTTTCCGTCGAACAGGTTTCGGGTATAACCGTCACGATTGACGTAGATCCCAGCGACACGGAAACCGGCAGTATCGCCGATCGGGATATTGACCATTCCTCGTGCTTCGAACGCATCGTAGTTGCCATACGATCCCTGACCCGAGACGTGGAATTCCCCCAATTCGGGCTTTGCGGTGACGATATTGACGACGCCCGAGGTCGCGTTGCGCCCGAACAGTGTGCCCTGCGGCCCGCGCAGCACCTCGATCCGCTCGAGATCGAAATACTCGGTTTCGAACAGGCGAGTGCCGAACAGCGGGGCCGAATTGAGATGGATGGCTGTAGCAGAATCGCATGAGAAGCCGACGCACAGATCGCCGATGCCGCGAATGGTAAAGCTGGCAGAGGTAAAGTTGCTCTTGGTGAAGGTAACATTCGGGAGGGTTAGCTGAAGGTCGCTGGCATTTTCGATCTGCTGGCTCTCGAGTGCTTCCGCATCGAAGGCGGAAACCGCGATAGGCACGTCCTGCAAACTCTGGTTCTGGCGTTGCGCCGTTACAATAATGACATTGGTGTCTGCAGCCGCGACATCGTCAGCGGTGCTTTGCGCGTAAGCCGGGCTGACCGCACCCATGGCAAGGGCGGTTCCTGCGAGTAGCGTAATTTTTTTCACGAATCATTCTCCCCATATCAAACCGGATTTCCGGCGTTTGCAGTGACGGCTGGCCGCCTATCGATCAATGTCAGAAAAGGGCGTTTTGCGGATCCCGGTTTGCAAGCGATGGGCTGTCTTCGCACCGCCGCAATATGGTTCGCGCTTTAGCATCCTCCCCGGCACATTCTTTTTCTTTTGCTGCTAGAGTCGATACATAGTTGCGTCAACGGAAATCGCCGGAAATGCGGGGATTGCAGCGCGAGTCGTGCATCTTTGCAACAGTGTGCGGCGCAGCATGAAACGTTACGCTACGGCAGGCTGGCCCTTCGCGATCATGTCCGCGGCCTTTTCGGCGATCATGATTGTCGGCGCGTTGGTGTTGCCGCCGATCAGCGTTGGCATCGCCGAGGCATCGACGACGCGCAGCGCTTCCATGCCGCGCACCCGAAGCGCGCCATCGAGCGGCGCGGCCCCGTCCGCACCCATGCGGACGGAGCCGACCGGGTGGTAGATGGTCTCCGCCGTCTCGCGCACATAGGCGTCGATATCCGCATCGCTCGCCAGATCGTGCTGGGGCCGGATTTCCGCGCCGCGCAGGATATCGAGCGGCTCCTGCGCGCAGATCGTGCGCACCATTTTCGTCGCCTCGCGCATCGCCCGCCGGTCTTCCTCGGTCGCAAGATAATTCGGGTCGATCCGCACCGGCATGAAGGGATCGGCGGACCCGAGGAAAATCTCGCCGCGGCTTTCCGGACGCAGCTGGCAGGCATGGATGGTGAAGCCGTCCTTCAGTATCTCCGTCATCCCGTGATCGACCATGATCGCATTGACCAGATGCAGCTGGATATCGGGTCGGTCCAGCCCATCGCGGGATTTGAGAAACGCTCCGGCCTGCAGGAAATTGTCGGTCCCCGCACCCTTGCGTCGGAGCAGGAAATCGAGGCCCACGGCGATCTTCTTCAGCCCCGCCTGTTTGGAGTGCGCCGACAGTTTCTGCGTCATTTCGTGGACGATCACGACATCGAGATGGTCCTGTAGATTCTTGCCCACTTCGGGTGAGGCATGGACGGTTTCGATGCCGTGCTTCGCCAGGTCCGCCGGATCGCCGATGCCCGACAGCATCAGCAATTGCGGCGACTGCACCGCCCCGGCGCACAGGATCACCTCGCGCCGTGCCCTGATCGTGCGCTTGATCTTGCCGCGTTTGCCCGAGGCGGTTTCGACGCCGGTGGCGCGCTTGCCCTCGGTCAGGATTTTCGTGACCAGCCCGGTCGAATGGATCGCCAGATTGTCGCGCTTGCCCGCTATCGGGCGGAGATAGGCGCGCGCCACGCTGAACCGCTCGCCATCGGCAATCGTGCGCTGATAGGAACCGAAGCCCTCCTGCTGTGCGCCATTAAAGTCTTCCGTCAGCGGATAGCC
>JBGTHW010000138.1:0-18158 GCA_041746035.1 Parasphingopyxis sp. | reverse complement strand
CAACCGACGCCTTGCCAAGGACTTCGAACACTCCATTGCCTCGGCAACCGCATGGCTCTTCATGGCATCCGTCCAACTCCTCGCCAGACGCATCGCAAAATCATGATATCAAACAGGATAATTTCGAGTCAGACTCTTAGCCGGTTTGATCGGTAGTGATCCCACCATGAAAATCGACTGCCGATGCTTTCCGTTGGCCGATCATTTGTCATTTCGATTGTAATGCCGTCCAATCTGTATCCAGGGCCAAAACTTGCGGCGAGATTTTCGGGATCAACGTGTTCGACAGTATTCGGATCGTCGATATCGCGAAAATGCACCAGCATGGGATATCGTCTGGGGCGCATATTTTCGATACCGGGCATTTCCATCAATCGACGGATTTTTCTGCGTCGCTCGTCGACGTTACCGGTGTTCATGCGTTCACCATATGACGTATCTGCTGCATAACGGTCGGCACCCTGAAGTGTGGCGAACAACAGTCCGCGCCCGCCCAGATCGACAACCGGTGCTTCACCGTAATATCGCGTTATCACTCCACCCGCCTCTGGCCCGGGAAATTCTGGAGATGTGAAAGTCCGTACCTCGATCACGCTGGAGCCGGTGCGCACGCCTTCGGGCGTATCGACGATCACGGTCATCCGGTAGCGATAGGTCGGCAGCCGCTCGCCGCACCCCGCCAGCACCAGCGGTACGACAATCGCGAGCAGGAAAGGGAGTATGCGCATCAGAGGGGGATAACGCGGTTTTGCAAAGGGCGGGTTAACATTCTCCCTGCATAGGCTTGGAGCAACATTCGTCACCCCAGCGAAGGCTGGGGTCTATCCCATCTCCGCAATCGCAAGCCAATGGGGCGGGATTAGCTGTCACCCGTCATGCTGAACTCGTTTCAGCATGACGGTACTTTTGCGCTACCTAAAACCGTTTGCGGAAACTTAGTTCGATAAACCGCCCGCGCGGATCGAGGAAACCGGGCTGGAAGCTGAGCGGTACATCGCCATTGCTGTCCGTCACCCGCTGCACGCCGCTGAACACATTGTCCACCCGCAACGCCAGACGGCTGCCGCGCAGGAAAGGCACATCCTCGACAAGGCTCTCCTGGCTGTCGAAATTGAAGAAGGCGCGCAGGTTCAGCGTCGCGATATCGCCGAAAAACAGGTCGCTGGAGCCGGGCAGCCCGGTGCCACCGATCCGCGCGGCTCCGGTATATTCGCCCGATAAACGGAAGCCGATGCCCTCCATGAATACGCCGCCCTCCAGCTCCATCGAATGGCGCGCTGTCGGGCTGGAGCCGCCGGTGACCGAGCCGTCGAGCAGATCGAGTTCGGGGACGCCGGGGCGGATCAGCACGGTCTCGTCGATCCGGTAGGTGTGATAGAGCGAGAGCTGCCAGCGATCCGGTCTGCCCCCGCCTGGTCCGCGCCCGCCTCCGCCGCGTCCACGACCTCCGGGGCCAGCGCCTTGCGGCGGGCCTTCGGCACGGGACTGTTGCGGTTCCTGCCCCTCCTGCTGAGGTGCCTGATCGGCGGGCGGTGCGCCTTCCGGTGGCGGTCCACCGCCTTCGCGCCGTCCGCGACTCTCGCCATTGCCCTGACCGCCGCCGCGACCACCCCGTCGCCCTTCGTCCTCGCCGCCGATGCGGCCCGACAGATTGATGCCGGAACGGATGCGCTCGCTGCGCACCTCGGCGAAATTCACCGGGCGGGCATCGATGCTGACGAGGTTGCCGAAACCGTCGCGCACCACGCGATCCGGAAATGCCGCCTCGATCTCCGGCGTCAGCAGCGGGAAGTCGGAGGTGACGTTATTGCTGCGGTTGCGGATATATTCGCTGGAGAGCCGCACTTCGGGCGTTTCGCCGAAGCTGTAATTGACACCGAGCTTGAAATCGCGCCGGTCTTCCGCCGCCAGCGTCGGGTTGCCGCCGGTAATGCGGTCGACAAAGACGCTCTGGCCGGTGGTAAAATCAAAAATGCTGACATTGGGCGTCAGGATCGCCGGTTCGCCGAGCTGCTGGACGCTCGGCGCGGCCTCTTCGCCGATGATGCTGGCGAGGATGCTGAAACCCTCCAGCGGCTCCCAGTTAAGGCCATAGCCATATTCCATCAGTCCGCCGAAATCGGAGAGATCGGCAAAACCCAGCGTGCCATTGAGCGAGAGATCGCCGATCGCATCGAACACGCCGTTGCGGCGGCTGGTCAGCGGAATATCGATGGTGGACCGCGTAAAAAACCGGTCGCGATCAAGATCGGCAATGGTCAGCACGCCGCCCTGATCGGCTTCGCTGGCAATGTCCCGCCACTCGTAACCGCCGGTCAGGCTCACCGTTGCCGGTCCGGCCGGGAGTTCCAGCGGGCTTCCGGCGATATTGAACGTCGCATCGGCATTCTGGCTGAGGCTGCTTGTGCGATCCCGTGTGAAACCCAGCCCCTGACCAAGCGCTGGCGCGAACGGATCGAGCGCCGGGTGGCCCGCCGCGACGCGCGCGGCGAGGTTCGACAGATCGGAGCGGTCGGTGCGGGTGCGGGTCAGCGCGCGGCTGTAATTGCCGGTTAGCGACCAGCGCCACTGGTCGATCTGGCCATTGACGGTAAGCCCCGCCTCGGCGTTGCGTGTGTCGGTATCGCGGGTCAGCGCCCCGCTTGCTGCGGGGAGATAGCGGAAGAGCGTTTCATCGGTCGCACCCCGCGCAAACGGGCTGTCCGCCGGGACGATCAGCGACGTGCCGGGCAGGCCGAGCAGCGAAGTGTTGTTGTTGCGGTTATATTCGCCGCTCAGCGTGGCGGAGAGCGTTTCGCTGAAGCGGCGATTATAGCTGGCATTGAACTCGAACGGGCGGGTTTCGGGAATCAGTGTGCGAAAATCGCCATTATCGATGGCGGTGACATCGTCGGTCTGCGTCTGGATTATCCCGCGCTCGCTTTCGAGCAGCGCCGAGGCGGGCTCGTATTCCACATCGATAACCAGACGGCTCGCTTCACCAATCCGGGTGAGCGTCGCCTCGATCTCGCTCGCCGAGAATCCCCCTTGGGTGGAGCGGCCATGTTCGACCTCGGCGGTTATCGAAGCGAAATTTTCCTTCAGGATGAAATTGATAACCCGCTGATCGGGCCGAAAGCCGTAACGCAGCGCCAGTTCTTCCGGAAACACCTGGACGCGCTCTATCGCTTCGGGCGGAATATCGCGCAATTCGCGAAAGCCGGACACGCGCTGGCCGTTGATCAGCACCACCGGTCTGCCGCCGCCCCGCCCGCGCGTCGATCCGGTCTGCGGGGAAATTGCGGCGAGCAGGTCTTCGATGGACGATGCGCCATAGGAGGAGATGTCCGCCTCGTCCAGCTCGGTTTCCGCCGCGATATCGCCGATGACCTCGCCGCGGCGGCTGGGCGCGGTGACAACGATCACGGATTCGTCGATGGTTTCGTTAGAGGAGGGTTGGGCCCGCGCAGCGGATGGCCAGAATCCCGCGCACAAAACTGTGCTGGCCAGCAAAAGCATCGGGCGCGAGGGGAGGGTAGGTATCAATGGTGTCATCGGCGTTGGGGTCGATTCTGGCGTATCATGGTGACTTGGGCCTGAATGTCTCTAGGGGCCGTATGTCGCCGCATTGTGACGCGAACGAGCGGAATTGTCGCAAACTGTCGCAAAGCGCATGGCGGTGGTTCTCCGCTTCCCTTTCGCGCCGTATCCCGCTATGGCGCGGCGGATTTCCGTCACTAAATAGGTTTGTATGGCAAAAGAAGAATTACTCGAGATGCGCGGGCATATTATGGAACTGCTGCCCAATGCGATGTTCCGCGTGAAGCTCGAAAACGATCACGAAATCCTCGGCCACACCGCCGGCAAGATGCGCAAGAACCGCATCCGCGTGCTGGTCGGCGACGAGGTGCTCGTCGAACTGACGCCCTACGACCTGACCAAGGGCCGTATTACCTATCGGTTTAAATAATCGGCGTAGCTGTTCCGTTCGCCCTGAGCTCGTCGAAGGGCTGCACTTTTCCGAACCCTCAGAAAAGAACGGGGCTTCGACAAGCTCAGCCCGAACGGTGTATGGCGCTCTCTTGACAAAACCCAACCTCATCCTCGCTTCCGCCAGCCCGCGCCGCCTCGATCTGCTGGCGCGGCTGGGCGTCGAGCCGGACAGCGTCGATCCCGCCGATATCGACGAAACGCCGCGCAAGCAGGAACTGCCCAAGGATTACGCGGCGCGGATGGCGGCGGAAAAGGCCGGGGCTGTCGCGCCGCGCCATGCCGGTAGCCTCGTGCTGGCGGCGGATACGGTTGTCGCGGCAGGACGGCGCATCTTGCCGAAAGCGGAAAATGCGGTGGAGGCGGCGAGCTGCCTTGCGCTGCTCGGCGGGCGCCGGCACCGGGTCCTGTCCGCTGTCACGCTTGTCGATGGGGAAGGCAGGGCGCGTGATCGCCTCTCCACCACCATCGTCACCTTCAAGCACCTCACCGATGCCGATATCGCCGCCTATCTCGCCACCGAAGAATGGCGGGGAAAGGCGGGCGGCTATGCGATACAGGGCCGCGCCGAAGCCTGGGTGCGGTTCCTGTCGGGCAGCCATTCCGGCGTGATCGGCCTGCCCCTGTTCGAGATGCGCGCGTTACTGGAAAGTGCAGGATATCCGCTTGGCTGAGTGGCTGTACGAAGCAGGCATCGGCGAGGAGCGCGCGGCGCTTGTCGAGGACGGCGCTATTCTGGAAGCGCGGATAACACCGGACAGCGATAGCGCGAAAGCCGGGGCAATTTGCGGTGCGCGGCTGGTCGAGGTTCTGTCCCATAAACGGGCGGGGCGGCTGGTCTTCGACAGCGGCGAGGGGGCGCTGCTCCAGCCTTTACCGAAATCCGTGACCGAAGGCGAAGTGCTGTTCGTGCGGATTGCGCGTGAGGCAATCGCCGAACCGGGGCGGAGCAAGCTCGCCATTGCCAGCCATGCGCCCAATGCCGACGAGGCGCGCCCCGCGCCGACGTTGCGCGAACGTCTGGCAATGGGCGATGCGCCGGTGGCCGATCTCGCGGCGCATGGCACGGATCGGCTGGAAGAAGCGGGTTGGTCCGAGTTGCTCGAACAGGCTGCGGGCGGCGCAGTGCCGTTTCCCGGTGGCGCGCTGCGGATCGCGCTGACCCCGGCTATGTGTATCATAGACGTTGACGGCGCGCTGCCGCCCGCCGAACTCGCCATTGCGGGTGCGAGAGCCGCTGCCGAAGCCATCCGGCGTCTCGACATCGCGGGCAATATCGGCATCGATTTGCCGACGCTCGAAGCGAAAGCCGACCGGCAGGCCGCCGCCGAGGCGTTCGATGGCGCGCTTCCGCAGCCCTTCGAGCGCACCGCCGTCAACGGTTTCGGTTTCCTGCAGATCGTCCGCCGCAAGACCCACGCCTCGCTACCGCAACTCGCGCAATATAATAGCACCGCTTTTTTCGCTCGTGCGCTGATGCGGCAGGCGGAACGGGCGGTGGGGAAGGGCGTAAGGACCCTTACCGCGCATCCGGCCATCGTCGCGCATCTCGAAAAACATCCGGACTGGCTGGCGGAATGCGAGCGGCGCATTGGCGCCCCGCTCTCCCTTGCCGCCGATGCTTCTCTCGCGCTGACGGGCGGCTATGTCAGTGCGTCCAACCCTTAATTCCGTTCGCCCTGAGCTTGTCGAAGGGCCGTATTTTTCCGGCGGCGCGTAAAAGCACAGGGCTTCGACAAGCTCAGCCCGAACGGAGAGGTGCTTTCCCCGGTTGCCGGACTATGCCATCCTCCTAACAAGGAGACCCGCACCCATGCTGACCAAAGGCGACGATTACCCGCTGCACCAGACGCCCGAGCCGATGGCCTATTCCGGCAGCGACCGGAATTTCTACGACCGCTATTTCTTCAATGGCTACAGCCCGGACGGCAGCCTCTTCTTTGCCGCCGCGATGGGGATTTATCCGCAGCTCGACATCATCGACGCCAGTTTCTGTCTGCTGATCGATGACACCCAGCATAATGTCCGCGCGTCGCGGAGGATGGGATCGGAGCGGCTGGATATGCAGGTCGGCCCGATCCGTATGGAGATACTCGAACCGCTGGAGAAACTGCGGCTTATTGTCAGCGACAATGACAGCCCGATTACCGCCGACATCACCATGACGATGCGGCATGACGCAATCGAAGAGCCGCGCTTTATCCGCCGCAACGGCGCGCGCATGTTTATGGATTATACGCGCATGACGCAGAATGGCGGCTGGTCGGGTACGATCAGCCATGATGGCGTCGACCACACGCTCGATCCCGACACGCATCGCGGGACGCGCGATAGAAGCTGGGGCATCCGTCCCGTCGGTGCGCCCGAAAGCCAGCCCCCGCCGATGGGCGATCTCCCGCAATTTTACTGGCTCTGGACGCCGAGCAATTTCGATGGGCATGCGGTGTTTTTCCACACCAATGACGATGGCGGCGGCGAGGGGTGGAACCGGCGTGCTGTCGTCGATAAGATTGGCGGCGAGGCGCGCGAATATGACGATGTGGGCTATGATGTGCAGTATCGGACGGGCACACGGCGCATCGAAAAGCTGACGGTGCAGCTTACCGATGATGCGTCGCTGAGTTTCGAGCCGCTCGGTGTCGATTTTTATATGTCCGGCCTCGGTTATATGCACCCCGAATGGGGGCATGGCCGCGATCAAGGCGATCTTGAGGTGACGTATGACACCATCGATACCGGCGCGGTGAGCGGGCAGGATCAGCTTTATGTCCATATCCAGGCGCTGGCCAAGGCGACGCTGGTGCTGCGCGACGGGACACATATCGGCGCGGGCACGGTCGAGCAGCTGTTTATCGGCCCGCACAAGCCCAGCGGCTTCTCCGCGATCTTCGATCCCGCCTCATGATCCCGACACAGCCCGAGCAGTTCACGACCGAATGGCTGGCCGAGAGACTGGGCGCTCCCGCCGGGTCGCTCAGCGGCTTCGACGCAACCCCCATCGGCACCGGCCAGATGTGCGACAGCTTTCGCTTGACGCTCGACTGGAACAGCCATGACGGCCCCGCCACCATCGTCGCCAAATGTCCGAGCACCAATGAAGACAGCCGCCGCATCGCCAGGACGGTGCATAATTATACGCTCGAGATTAGCTGGTATCGCGATCTGGCCGACGAGATCCCGGTTAACTGCCCGCCTTGCTATCATGCCGAAATCGCGGAAAACGAAGAAGATTTCGCGCTTCTTCTTGCCGATATGACCCCGGCCGATCAGGGCGACCAGCTGGTCGGTGCAAGCCTTGCGCAGATCGAAGCCGCAATTGGGGAAGCGGCCAAACTCCACGCGCCGCTCTGGAATAACCCGCGCCTTCAGGACTACCCCTGGCTCGGTTACGGCAAGGGCAATAAGGAGCTTGTCCGCGCGCTGCTGCCCGGCCTCTATCAGGGATTTCGCGCGCGCTATCTCGGGCGATTGTCCGGGGATATCCTGAAAATGGGCGACGCATATGTCGCGCGGCTCGACAGCTATCTCGATCACGAACCCTCGGCGCTGACCATTACGCATGGCGATTTCCGCGTCGATAATCTGCTGTTCAACCCGGACACCGGCGCGGTGACGGTGGTCGATTGGCAGACGGTCGGCCTCGGCGTCGGCGTGGGCGATATCGCCTATCTGATCGGCACCAGCATGGCCGACCCGGACCAACGCGCCGCCGGGGAACGCCGCCTGGTCGAGCGCTATGTCGCGCTACTCAACGATGCAGGCGCGCCCGCCGATCCCGAAACCTGCTGGCAGGAGTATCGCCGCCATGCCTTTTCCGGTTTCAGCATGGCCGTCTTCGCCTCGATGAATGTCGTGCGCACGACACGCGGCGACGAGATGTTCGCCGTCATGGCCGAACGCCCGGCCCGGCAGATACTCGATCTCGATAGTCTGGGGCTGCTCTGACTTGCGATGGCCGGATCGCACCGCCATATCGCCCGCATGGCCAAACGCTCCCAGAAATGCCCGGTTTGCGGAAAAAACTCCTCCGAAGACGCATCACCTTTTTGCAGCACGGGCTGCAAGGATCGCGATCTGCTCAAATGGCTGGGTGACGGCTATCGCGTGCCCGGTCCGCCCGTCGACCCTGAAGCCGTCATCGCCGCGCAAAACGGGCTGGACAGCGACGGCTGACAGGCACTATATGCGCGGTTTCCGCGTCGATCCGCGAAACATGCCCGGGTAGCTCAGTTGGTAGAGCACACGACTGAAAATCGTGGTGTCGGCAGTTCGATTCTGTCCCCGGGCACCATTCTTTCCTTCCCGGATGGGCTTTGTGGCCGGAATGGGCGGAAATGATCGGCGGGCGGTTTTTATATCGGCCGGACGCGGTGCGCGGCGAACCGAAGCTCGATTCCGGCTATCGGCATGACGTGACCTACACTGCGGAACTTGTCGGCGCGCACCCGGTAATTGCCGGTTTGCCAGAAAGCTTCGAGATCACCGACGAGCTCTATCTGGCCGAAATCTTCGAAGAGGAGATCGAGCCGCTGGTTTGCGCAAAACATGATTTTACAGCGGAAAATTTCTATTCCGCAGCCCGTGCAATTGCCGGTCGCATGTTCGACAATAGCGACTGGCCGCATCCGCCCGGCAGCAATTGCGTCGCCTGGACGAAGCGCGCTTTGAACGCCGATATCGTCTATCTGCAATTTGGCGACGGGCCGGAAACCTATGCCAATCCGCATGTGCGCCGGTTGCTGGCTAATGCGCTGGACTTCACCTTTGACAAGGAAAAAGCATGACACCCATCGAAATCGTCGAGAAATTCATCCAGGCCTGGAACGATCTCGATATGGAAACCGCCTTTGCCATGATGGCGAACGATATTGTCTGGGAGGACGTCCCGCATGGAGCGGTCGAGGGTATTCCGGGGGTTCAAAAGAAAATGGCCGCGTTTCCGCCAATGGAAGGCTGCGAGTTCATCAACCACCATATCGCCGCCAACGGCAATGTCGTGCTGACCGAGCGGACGGACAAATTTCTCGCCAACGGCAAATGGCGCAGCATCCGCGTGTCAGGAACCTTCGAGGTTCGGGACGATGGCAAAATCGCCAAATGGCGCGACTATTTCGACAGCAAGGAATTCGACCGCGAATTCGGCGATCTCACCGAATAAACCTGCTGCCCTAACAATTTCACGCATCGCGTTGCGGACGCGTAAAGGTCTATTGTGCAATCGAGCAAGGGAGTTTCGTTTCGTGAACAAACCTATCGATCAAGCCAATTTTTTCGAGCCGGGAACGCTGGCCGATCCGTTCGATTATTATCGCGCGGCGCACGATGCCGATATGGCTATCCAGCATATCGAGGCGATGAACACCTATGTCGTTTACAGCTATAGCCTGTGCGCGGAAGCGACGGGTCGGGTCGAGGAGTTTTCCAACGATTTTTCCGCCCTCATGGGTGCGGACGATGAAGAGATTCAGGCGATCCTCGATGAAGGCTGGGAAAATCCGCCGACCTTGCTGACCGCAGATGCACCTGTCCACACACGGAACCGCAAGCTCGTCAATCTTGCTTTTTCCGCACCGCGCGTAAATGCGATCGAGGATGATATGCGCGCAAAATCTATCGAGCTGATCGAGAAGATGGCGGAAAAGGGCGAGGCGGAATTTGTCGAGGAATTCGCCGTGCCACTGCCGGTGGCGATGATCGCCGGACAGATCGGTCTCGATAACGATCCCAAACAGGTCAAGGACTGGTCCGACGCCGCTGTCGACCGCTTCAGCCAGATGGTCGGACGCGAACGTGAACTGGAATGCGCCCGTTCTCTCGTCGATTATCAGAAATACATGAAGGCCAAGATCGACGACCGCCGCACCAATGGCGGAGACGATCTGCTAACCGATCTTGTCGAGGCGCGTGTCGAGGGCGAAACGCCGCTGACGGACCCGGAAATCATGTCGATCATGCAGCAATTCATGGTCGCCGGGAACGAAACGACGACCTCGACCCTGGCTGGTGGCCTGCTGGAACTGATCCGCAATCCCGAGCAGATGGAAAAGGCCGTGGCGGCGGCGGGTGGCAACGACCCCAAACTGATCGGCAACCTCGTCGAAGAAGCGCTTCGCTTTGAAACGCCAACCGCCGGAATGTGGCGGGTGGTCAGGACGGACGCGGAACTTGGCGGGGTGAAAATCCCGCAAGGTTCGATGCTGCAACTGCGCTATGCAGCGGCCAATCGCGATCCTGTTAAATTCGAAAATCCGGACACATTCGATATCGAACGCAAGAATGCGCGCGCCCATCTGGCGTTCGGCAAGGGTCCGCATATGTGCGTCGGCAATATGCTCAGCCGCAAGGAAATGCTCGTGGCATTCGACGAACTTCTCTCGCGGCTGACGAATTTCGGCGTCGCCGACGAGAGCGAAGTTTCGGTGCTGACCAACGTCCTGCTGCGCGGCATCACCAAACTGCCGATCACGTTTGAGCGTTCGGGCTCGCGCGTCGCATGAATTTCGATCTCTCCGAAGACCAGGCGCTGTTCAAGGCAACGGTCGAGCGTTTCGTCGCGCCTGTCGATGTCGAGGCACGGCGGAAAATTCGCACGCATGACGGCGGCTATGATCGGGCGCGCTGGAGCGAGCTTGCCGGGCTTGGCCTGATCGCGCTGGCGGCGGACCAAGCCCATGGCGGGATGGGCGGATCGCTGACCGATCTTTGCGTGATCGCCGAAGCCCTTGGCACAGAAAATGCCTGCGATCCCTGGCTGGAGAATGGCGTGTTGCCTGCGCGATTGCTGGGGCAGGCGGGAAAGGCCGATGCCCTTGACGGGATAGTGAGCGGCGACGAGATCGCCGCCTTCGCTTTTGCCGAACCCAATGGTCGCTATAATCTGACGCCCTCCACCACCAAGGCGGTGGCCAAAGCAGACGGCTACAGCCTGTCGGGAGAAAAACGCTTCGTCATGGGCGGGGTGCTGGCGGACTGGCTTGTCGTCAGCGCGCAATGCGACGGGGAAATCGCCTTTTTCCTCGTGTCCGCCGATGCGGACGGCGTTCATCGCCGCAGTTATCGGATCGCCGATGGCAGTCTTGCCGCCGAAATCCAGTTTCACGATGTGGCGCTAAGCAATGAGTCCAGACTGCGGATCGATATTGATGCTTTCGCAACTATCATCGCCGAAACCCGCCTGCTTGCCGGGGCGGAGATGGTCGGGCTGGCGCAGCGCCTGCTCGACGATACGGTCGCCTATGTGAAGGAACGCGAACAGTTCGGCGTCGCCATCGGCAGTTTTCAGGCCATCCAGCATCGTCTTGTCGATTGCTATGCGGCGCTGGAACAGGCCCGCTCGATGCTCTGGCGCGCGGCGCTGGCCTCGCGGAAGGACATGGACACATGGCGCGCGCAGGTTTCCGGAGCCAAAGCCTTCATCGGCGAACAGGCCGATCATATCGCGCAGGAAGCGACGCAATTTCATGGCGGTATGGGCGTGACCGACGAACTCGGCATCGGCCATGCGCTGAAACGTATACTGGTTCTCAAGAAAGTCTTCGGCGACGCCGGCACCGAACTGGCCCATTATGCGGAGGCAGCATGAGCGACACGCTGACACCGATTGCCGAAGACCTCTGGACCGACGAGGCCGAGCCCCGCCTGATCGGCGGCAGATTGCCAGACGGAATAATCGTTTTCCCGATGCCGGTCGGCGATGCCGCCAAAGATGTCGAACCCTATCCCCTGTCGCGCACAGGCAAACTCTGGTCCTGGACCAGCCAGGGATTCCTGCCCAAGGAACCCTATGAGGGTCCGAAGAAAGAGCCGCATGAATTCAAGGGGTTTCTGCTCGGCTATGTCGAACTGCCCGGCGAGGTGATCGTCGAGACCCGGATCGCCGACGCGAAGCTCGAAGACCTGTCGCTCGGCATGGATATGGAATTCGCCATCATCCCCTTCGACGACACCCGATCCACCTTTGCCTTTCGGCCGGAGAATGCAGCATGAGCGACGTTTATATTGTCGGTGCCGGAATCCATCCCTTCGGTCGCACCGAGGGCCGAACGGGTCGCGAACAGGGCGTTTACGCGGTGCGCGAGGCGATGGCCGATGCGGCCATCGAATGGGAAGATGTCGAATATGCCTATGGCGGTTCGGCGGCGGCCGGGTCGGCGGACATCATGGTCAATGAGCTGGGGCTGACCGGCTTGCCGTTCACGAATGTCGCGAATGGCTGCGCGACCGGCGGCAGCGCGCTGGCATCGGCGCAGAACGCCATCGGCGCGGGCGTTTGCGATATCGCTCTGGCGGTCGGGTTCGACAAGCATCCGCGCGGGTCGTTCAACGCGAAGCCGTCCGATTATGGCCTGCCCGAATGGTATGGCCAGACGGGGATGATGCTGACGACGCAGTTTTTCGCGCTGAAAATTCAACGCTATATGCAGCTGTACGGTATCAGCCGCGAGAGTTTGGGCCGGGTCGCTGAAAAAGCGTTCCGCAATGGCGAGAAAACCGAACATGCCTGGCGGCGCTCGCAGATCGATCTCGAAACGATCATGAACGCGCCGATGATTAATGATCCGCTGACAAAATTCATGTTCTGCTCCCCCGCCGAGGGCGGCGTCGCGCTTATTCTGGCCAGCGAAAAGAAGATGAAGGAACTCGGCGCGGATGGCGTGAAGATCGCCAATATCTCGGTGCGGACGCGCCCGCCCAATTCATTCGAGGTTTTCCAGCCAGGGATCAGCGTCGAAGAGGGTGGCAAGCCGACGACCCTCGCCTCGCAGGCGGCGTACGAAGGCGCGGGTATCGGCCCGGAGGATATCGATGTGGCGCAGTTGCAGGATACCGAGTCCGGCGCGGAAATCATGCATATGGCGGAGAACGGATTCTGCGCCGATGGCGATCAGGAGCAATGGCTCGCCGAAGGCCGGACGGAAATCGACGGCAAACTGCCGGTGAATACCGATGGCGGCTGTCTTGCCTGCGGCGAACCGATCGGCGCGTCGGGTCTCCGGCAGGTCTATGAGAACGCCGTGCAGTTGCGCGGGCGCGGCGGCGCACGGCAGGTGCCGAACGAGCCGAAGACGGCCTACAGCCATGTCTATGGCGCGCCGGGCCTATCCGCCGTCGCGATACTCGAAAGATAGGAAGACTTATGGGGCGTATGGATGGCAAGGTCGCGCTGATTTCCGGCGGTGCCGAGGGAATTGGCGGGGCGACGGGACGGATGATCGTCGCGGAGGGCGGCAGCGTCATGCTGGGCGATATTCAGGCGGACAAGGCAGCGGCGTTGGCGGATGATCTGGGCGAACGCGCGGCATCGGTGGAACTGGATGTGCGCGACCTGTCTGCCTGGCAAGCCGCCGTCGCAGCCACCGTCGAGCGTTTCGGCAAGCTCACAACGCTCTGCAATGTCGCGGGGATTTCCGAACCCGGCAATGTCGTCGATGTCGATCTCGATAGCTGGAAGCGGACGCTCGACATCAATCTCAACGGCACCTTCAATGGCTGCCGCGCGGCACTGCCAGCCATGGAGCAATCCGGCGAGCCGGGCGCGATTGTGAATATCGGATCGATGCTGGCGATGCGGGCGGGCGCGGGTTTCGCCGCCTATTGTGCCTCCAAATCCGCCGTACAAGCATTGACCCGCACGGTCGCTCTCGATTGCGCCGAGCGCGGTGTGCCGATCCGCGCTAATCTCGTCCATCCCGGCGCGATCCGCACACCGATGTACGATCGCTATAAATTCTCCGGCGCGGGCGATCCCGACGAGATCGAAACCGCTTTCGCCGCCAACCATCCCATGAACCGGATCGGCGAACCCGAAGAGGTGGCGCACGCCATTATCTTTCTCGCCTCCGATGAATCCAGCTTCACGAGCGGTGTCGACCTGACTGTCGATGGCGCGGGTTCGATCAGGAGTTAGATCCTTGGTTAATATCACTTTCCGTCATTGCGAGCGCAGCGAAGCAATCCAGAGTCACAAGCGACACCACCTGTCACTCTGGATTGCTTCGTCGCCTTTGGCTCCTCGCAATGACGGCTTGAAATTCCAAAGAATCGACCCATGAACGAAAGAATAGACGCCCATTTCGTCGCCGCCGGGAAGTATCACGATATCGATTTCGCGCGGCTGGAGCTGCTCAAGCTGCTTGCCGAGCATCCGCATGTCCGCACCACCGTGGCCTGCGATTATTCGGACACCGCGCGGCTCGATGACTGCCGTTTCCTCGTCACCTATTGCTGCGACCTGATGCCGACCGAGGACGAGGCGACGGCGATCCGCGCCTGGGTCGAAGGTGGCGGCAAATGGCTGGCGCTGCACGGCACCAATTCCATCCTGCGCTTCACGGAAAACGGCGTCGATACGCCTGATGAACGCCCAGACGTGATGGAAATGCTGGGCACGCAATTCAAGGCGCATCCGCCCATCGACAAGTTCACGGTCGAGGTGACCGACACGGATCATGAGTTCACGCGCGGGATCGAGGATTTCGAGGTCGAGGACGAACTCTATCTCTCCAACACCACCGCAGAGATCGACACGCTGATGCAGACTCGGTTCGAGGGCAAGGCGGAAGGCTTCACGGCGGAGGACTGGGACGAGACGGTCGTGCCGATTCTCTATACCCGCGATCTCGGCAAGGGGCGCATCGTCTATAACACGCTCGGCCATTGCCGCGGCCATTACGATCTGCCCGGAATGCAGGACTTCTATCCCAATCCGGAGCGTTGCGCCTGGAACTATGACGTCTATTACGATCTTCTGCGGCGCGGGCTGGCTTGGGCGATGCGGGAAGGGAAATAGCGCATGGATATGGATTTCAGCGCCGAAGAACGCGCCTTCCGGGACGAGGTCCGCGCGTTTCTCGACGAAAATCTAAGCGAGCGGCTGCGCACTGGCGCATCGCGAACGCCCGGCGTATTCGTCGAACCCGATATCGGCCTCGAATGGCATCGTATCCTCAATGACAAGGGCTGGGTCGCCTATCACTGGCCGAAAGAAGATGGTGGCACGGGCTGGACACCGACGCAGAAATATATCTTCGAGAAGGAATGCGCGCTGGCGGGTGCGCCGGGTCTGTCCATTCTCGGCCTGCGGCTCGTCGGACCGGTGATTTGCGCCTTCGGGACAGAGGAGCAGAAGAAACGCTTCCTCCCCGGCATTCTCGATGCGAGCGAACTCTGGTGCCAGGGCTATTCGGAACCGGGCAGCGGGTCGGACCTCGCCTCGCTGAAGACCTCCGCGCGGGTGGAAGGCGACAGATATATCGTCAACGGCTCGAAAATCTGGACGACCCACGCTCATTATGCCGACTGGATTTTCGCGCTGGTCCGCACCAATCCAGATGTCAAAAAACAGGCCGGGATCACCTTTCTGCTGATCCCGATGGATCAGGACGGTGTCGAGGTATCGCCGATTATCACCACGGCGGGCGACCATGAGGTCAATCAGGTGTTTTTCGACAATGCCGAAACCGCCGCCGACAACCGGATAGGCGAAGAAGGCCAGGGCTGGACGATTGCAAAATATCTGCTCGAGAATGAGCGCGGCGGCTCCTGCTATGCGCCGCGCCTCCTCGCCCACCTGGACAAACTCCGGCTGATTGCGGCGGATACGCCATCCGGCGTCAACGGGGCGATGAGTTGCGATCCGGTTTTGCAACAGCGGATGGCGCGGCTCCGGCTGGACGCGGAAGCCCTGGAAGTCACCGAACTGCGCATTCTTGCCGCACTATCCAAAGGCCGCGAACCGGGGCCGCAGACATCGCTATGCAAATTGCTCGGGTCCAATATCGGCAAGAAGATAGACGAGCTGCGTATCGATTTGCTCGGTTACGACGCGCTCCAGCTTCCTGCCGAACGCCCGCTTTACGGCAACGAAGCGTCAGAACCCGTCGGCGGCGAAGCGGCGCAGATCGCGATGGGCCGCTATTTGAACGGTCGCGCTTCGACGATTTTCGGAGGGTCGGACGAGGTCCAGAAAAACATCATCGCCAAGATCGTATTGGGTCTCTAGGCCCAGCCATAACCAGGCAGTCGCCGATTTAACCGGAGTATTCCGATGGACGTTTCAAAGCTCATGTATCGCGACGGTTTCCTGGAAGGCGAGCGTATTCTTGTGACGGGCGGCGGGACCGGTCTCGGCAGGGAAATGACCGAAGCGTTCGTCAAGCTCGGCGCAACCGTGCATATCTGCGGACGGCGGCAGACCAGGGTGCAGGAGACCGCCGACGAACTGATGGAAGCGCATGGCGGCACGGTCGTCGCCCATGCCTGCGACATTCGCAATCCCGGCAATATTCATGCGATGGTCGATGAAATCTGGGAAGAAGGTGGCGCGCTAACCGGCGTCGTCAACAATGCGGCGGGCAATTTTATCAGCCGCACCGAAGATCTCTCGGTCAATGGCTTCAACGCGATTTCCGATATTGTGTTCCGGGGCACGTTTTATGTGACGCTCGATATCGGCAAACGGCTGATAGCGGAGAAGAAAAAAGCCAGTTTTCTTGCGATCCTCACGACATGGGTGTGGAACGGATCGGCCTTCACCGTGCCGTCCGCCATGTCGAAGGCGGGCGTGAACATCATGACCCAGAGCCTCGCGACCGAATGGGGCCGTTATGGGCTGCGCTTCAATGCAATCGCGCCAGGCGCTTTCCCGACAAAGGGAATGAGTGCGCGGCTGTCGCCGGGCGGCGCGCGCGATAATTCCATGGGCGCGGGCAATCCGATGGGGCGGGTCGGAGAGATGCACGAACTCGCCAATCTGGCTACCTTCCTGATGGGGCCGGGCGCGGAATATGTGAACGGTCAGACAATCGCCATCGACGGTGCGGGGTATCAGGCCGGCGGCGGCAATTTCTACGGCGCGCTCTCCGGTATGGGCGATGAAGAATGGGAGCGGATGCGCGCGACGATCAAGGATACCAACGAGAAAGACAAGGCGGATCGAACGGCATGATCCGCGACACGCGGCGAGTTCAGGCCACCAATCCTCGCTTCGTCGTAACTTCGTCTCCCAAAATCCGGCGTTGCACGTAATTCTCTTGCCGTATCCCTTCGATGTGTGAATAGTTCAGCCATGGCAACAAAAGTCGTCGAACTTCGCAAACCGCGCGGCAAACAGGCCGTCCACGACCTGCTCGAACAGGTCACCATCCGGTCCATCGAAGATGTCCATGATGCTGCGCTCGCCGTGCAGAAAATTGCCGAGGAACGCGGCCTGCGGGTTTCGATGTGCGACGACATCTCTTCCAAGGAGCCGATGGTCGATGCCGAAGGCACTATCGTCAATGCCGATATTTTCGGCTGGCTGGCCGATGGCGAACGCTGGTGGGAAGATCATCGTCTGGCGCTTCATTCCCCCCTGCCGCGCGCCTGCCGCTATGAAAGCGAACCCTTCTGGGCCAATGCGGACGGGTTTCACGGCCATTATCCGAACCATTATCTCGAAGAAATCGACATGACCGATTTCGAGAAACGATCGCTGTGCAAGGCCGCAATCCTGATCCCGGTGCATCTGCCCTTTGCCCAGATTTCGGCAAACAGCTTCATTCCGATGGACCGCGATCTCGAAGATCTGTCGGACCTGTTCGACGAACACTCCGAGCTTCTGGCGCAGGTCACGCGGCGCTTTATCGCCGGCTATGTTTCGGCGATCCGGACGACGCGGCGCATTCCTTCGGATTGCGTGCTCTCGAAGCGCGAGGTCGAGTGCCTGCGCTGGGCGGCGATCGGCAAGACCGACAGGGAAGTCAGCATGATCCTGTCGCGCAGCCACGCGACGATCCGCTACCATATCCATCGCGCGGGCGAAAAACTCGACTCGGTCAACCGCGCCCAGACGATCTTCAAGGCCGGCCAGCTGGGGTATCTGGGCGCCAGCGACTAGCGGCAGCGTCGGCGCGAATTTTGAGGATGGCACAGCTTGAATTGCAGCAAAGGCTGGTAACCTCTCGTCGTCCCTGGTTCATTATCAACGACCGGTATTGCGCCGTTCGCGGATCGATGTCGGCGTACCTGCCTGACATCGAACGCAACCGGTGCGCAATGACCCGATTACAGGCATTCACACATGAGCGTTCGATCATGCGCACCGGGCTTGCCTAATATTGCTCTTGCCGCCACTCGTCCGGGCTTATGAGAACTCTCCTCGCTTCGCGTCGGCTGCTCTGGCTGGGTCTGGCCCTGCCCGGCATATGGAT
>JBGTHW010000137.1:0-18249 GCA_041746035.1 Parasphingopyxis sp. | reverse complement strand
CCAGCAGGATCGAGAATTCCTTTTCGAACGGCACGAAGGCTTCGAGGACGGCGGGGCGTTCGCCGATGTCTGCCCAGGCCGCTTGCGCCTCGTCCGGCGACCATATTCGCACCTGGCCCTTGCCATCATAACCGAAGCGGCGGGTCTTCAGGATCGCGGGCGTGCCGATCGCGTCCAGCGCCGCGCGCAATCCCTCCAGCGAATCCACCGCCCGATAATCCGCCGGTCGCCCGCCATGGCTGACGACATAGTCTTTCTCGGCGAGCCGGTCCTGCGCCAGTTCCAGCGCATCGATGGAAGGATGGACGGGCACCCGGGCGGCAAGCGCGCGGAGCGGGTCAGCGGGGACATTCTCGAACTCGTAAGTGACGATATCGACCTGTTCTCCGAACCGCGCCAGCGCCTCCGCATCGTCATACTCTCCCCGCACATGATCCGCCGCGACCTCCGCCGCGCAGGGTGTTTCCCCAGGCGCATAATTGATCGAGCGATAGCCAAGCTGCGCCGCCGCCATGCTCAGCATCCGCCCGAGCTGCCCGCCCCCGACGATACCGATGGTCGAACCGGGAGAGACCGTCTTCATTCCGCCGGATTTTCGCCGACCGCATCGGTCTGCGCCTGCCGCCAGGCATCCAGACGCTGCGCAACATCCTCATCGAATGCTGCAAGCATTGCTGCACCCAGAAGTGCAGCATTTTTCGCCCCCGCCACGCCGATCGCCAGCGTCCCGACCGGAACCCCGGCGGGCATTTGCGCAATCGAGAGCAGGCTGTCCATCCCGCTCAGGGTCTTCGATTCCACCGGCACGCCCAGCACCGGCAGCCGCGTCATCGCCGCCGCCATGCCCGGCAGATGCGCCGCCCCGCCCGCGCCCGCGATAATCGCCTTGAGGCCGCGCCCCGCCGCCGCCTTCGCATAGTCATAGAGCCGATCCGGTGTGCGGTGCGCGGACACCACCTTGCACTCATGCGCGATGCCAAGATCGGTCAGGATATCGGCGGCATGGCGCATCGTCTCCCAGTCGGAGCGGCTGCCCATAATAATGCCGATGAGAGGAGTGTCCGTCATGCTTCGCGGTGCCTTTGCTGGCGAGAGAAGCGGTTTCTTCTAATGCGGATGGCGGCGTGGTGCAATGGATACCCGCGTGCAAGCTTGGCGTCCGAGTCGTCATTGCGAGCGAAGCGAAGCAATCCAGAACGGCAGGCACCATCGCTTGCTGCTCTGGATTGCTTCGTCGCTTCGCGCCTCGCAATGACGAGTCTCACCGTTCCGACAGATAATACCGCTCCTTCGCACTCAGATCGTCGGCGAGATCGTAAACAATCGGCTGGCCGGTCGGGATCTCCAGCCCGGTAATCTCCTCGTCGGAAATGCCGGAGAGGTGTTTGACCAGCGCGCGCAGCGAATTACCGTGCGCCGAAATCAGCACCCGTTGACCGTCGCGCAGGGCCGGGGCGATTCGCGCGTCCCAGTATGGCAGCACCCGGCCGATGGTGTTTTTCAGGCTCTCCGATTTCGGCACGGTGACGCCCGCATAGCGCCGGTCGCCGCCCATATGATACTGGCTATCCTCCTCCATCGGCGGCGGCGGCGTGTCGAAACTGCGGCGCCAGATATGGACCTGTTCGTCGCCATGCCTGTCGCGGGTCTCCTGCTTGTCGAGACCGGTCAGCCCGCCATAATGGCGTTCGTTTAGCTGCCAGCTTTTCTCGACCGGCAGCCACAGCCGGTCCATCTCGGCCAGCGCAAGGTTCAGCGTTCTGATCGCGCGGGTCTGGAAACTGGTAAAGCACAGATCGTGATCCACGCCCTTCTCCCGCATCAGCACCCCCGCCGCCCTGGCCTCGACCACGCCTTTTTCCGTGAGATCGACATCCCACCAGCCGGTAAAGCGGTTCTGCAAATTCCATTCGGACTGGCCGTGGCGAACGAGGACGAGTTGCGGCATGGGAGGCTCCGGGTGAAACTGTTGACCGATATATCCGCGCGATACAACGAGGCGTCGCGGATTGACAGGCTCCTCTCCCGCCAAGCGGGAGAGGAAACGGAGCTTGCAAAATTGCCAAGCGAAGCGCGCAATTTTCCTAGCGGAGTTGGTGAGGGCAATCCGGGCGTCGGACGTGCGCGCATCGCTCAGATACCCCTCACCGACTCCGACATAGGCAGCAAGCTGCCAAGTCTCCGTAGTTCTCTCCCGTCTGACGGGAGAGGAGGGCGCGCGGCTTAAGTTGACACCCGGTTGACACTGTCTTGGCCGCACTACGGAATGAGAAGCCTGTGCTGAGCCTGTCGAAGAGTCGCAGTGGTCGCACCCATACGCGCGGGTGGCGAGGCCGGGCAGCGTAATTATATTGCCAGAAATTTACATAGTTTACACGCAGGGTTGCGTACGGAGAAACCATGCGGTCGGCCAGCGGCGGGAATAGGGAGAGATCGACGGTGTCAAAGAGCCTGCCCCCGCGCTTTCGCGAGGCTGGCAGGGTATTCCCTATTTTGGAAGGGAAATGTGGGCGGCAAAGATTGTTAATGGGGGAATGTTGCAGGCGTCACCGTAAATAGGAAGCCGACCGGCGCAGCTGGCAGGCGATGACGAATTTTCTCAGGGAGCTTTTCGAGGAAAAATAACACCGTCGCTCCAGCGTAGGCTGGAGCCTATCCCGTGGCGACGGCTGGCAAAACAAGTATGGGATAGACCCCAGCCTGCGCTGGGGTGACGGTTAGGCTGACGGACGCCACCCGATCGTTATCGAGACACCCGGTTGTCGCAGATGCCTGTCCTGAGCAGGTTCGAAGAACGAATCGGCGGACCAAGGCTGACAAAGCATCTCCTATTTTGGAAGAGTCTTCTTGACTTACGAACCAGACAAACAGAACATCGCAACTTCTTCAGTCCAAATAGTAATCTATTCCAAGGGCGTCATTGACAGCGCGAATATGACGGACCCGATCAAAAAACAGAGGAAGGATGGCCAGCCTGTTAGGTGCAGTGGGTCTTTGTAAGCGGGCGGAGCGTCAAGACCTTCGGTTATTTCCTCCAAACGCCTTTTGTCATGCAGTCCGGGTTCTAAAATCATAATTTCGCCTTGGTTCGGCATAAATCGCGTGAGCATGTAGAGCGAGGCGAGACCGAACAGCAGGGCGAATGTGATACCTGCTAGGTAGAAACCACCGACAAGAAAAACTGCGCTCTGTTCAAGCCTACCGCTGTGGAGAACTGCGATAGCGCCGCCAGAATTGATCACCAGCAGGGAGGCAATCATCCAACGTAGCAAAGCAAAAAGCAGCCCACCAAATAGCTCTCGCGTCTTCTCGGTTCGTCCCTTCAGAAATTCGATCCGTTCGGGAGTGAGGTAAATTTGGCTTTCATCACCTACCACTGAGGCGCTGCCCTTGGTGACTTTCCCCACGACTATCTAGCCTCGAACCTCATCCAACTCATCCACCACATCCGCCAGCGCCGCCAGGCAATCCCGGCCCAGTTGCGCGCAGCGTTCCGGCGACCAGCCATGCTCCGCGTCGGGGCGTTCGTCATTGTCCTTGAACGGCATTTCCAGCGTCATCGCCACGCAGCCGAAGCGTTCGGCGACCTGGTTGGTGGACATGGAGAGATTGCCTTTGCCGGGTTTCGCGGACGGATAGCCCAGCTTGGTCTGGAATTCGGACGAGCGGTTTAGCAGCGCGGCGATATAGCGGTCGAAGCCTGCCGTCTGACTGTCTTTCAGGCTGGGTATCCCCTCGAACCCGGCCATGAAATTCGCCGGGATCGCCTCGTCGCCATGCACGTCCATCGCGAAATCGACGCCGGTCTCGTCCATCTTGTTGCGCACATAGAGCACTTCGGGGCTCTTTTCCGCCGTCGGCTCGTGCCATTCGCGGTTGAGGTTGGAGCCGACCGCATTGGTGCGCAGATGGCCGCGCGCGGAGCCGTCCGGATTCATGTTCGGCACGACATGGAAGGTCGCGCGCTCGCGCAGGCTGCGCGCCACCGGATCGGCGGGATCGGTCAGCCGGTCGAGCGCGCCTTCCATCCACCATTCGGCCATGCTCTCGCCAGGATGCTGGCGGGCATAGAGCCAGACGGTCTTGTCGCCGCCGCCGATTGTGAAATAATCGAGTTCGCGCCCGTCCAGTGTCTTGCCGAGCGAGCTGTGCGAGACGCCCGAGCGGACGGTGATGCGTTGCACCAGATCGTAATGCCGTTCGACCGTGTAAGGCGCGAAATAGGCGAACCAGACGCTGTCGGCCTCCGGCGTATGGCGGATGGTGAGGATGCCGTCCTCAAAGCCGGTATCGGCCTGCCGCCATGTCTCGCGATCGATGGAAACCCGCGCGCGATAATTCTCCCAGCCCTTCGGATAGGCCGATTCGCCCGCATTGGTAATGCGCAGCGTCAGCTCCTCGCCCTTCCCGCCCATGACGCGGAAATAGAACCATTGATAGAAATCGGACTGATGGTCCTTTTTTATCGCAAGCTCGGCCTGGCTGCCGTCGATGGACAGGACGTCGATATTGCCGCCGTCGAAGGCGTCGGTGATGCTGATGGTCATTCGACGACAATAGTCTCGCCGGACTCTCCGGGAAAGCCCTGAAACAGCGCGGCGGCGAGGCGGCGGACGGTGCTTGCCGGGTCTTCCTCGCCGGGGCGGTTCTCGCGGATTGCGCGGCCTTCCCAGACGACGGTGCCTTCCGAGCGGCGTTTGAGCGCGACATCGAGCTGGGTGACGTCGATCTCTCCGCCGCGCGACCCGCCGACACCGACGCTGGTGCCGACGCCGACGCCGACATTGCTGCCGAAGCTACCGCCGCCAAGGCCGATGCGGAACGGCGAACCCTGCGCCGCCGCCGCACGTGAACCCCGCTCGACATTGACCACCGCGACCATCTCGGATTCCTCCAGCGTGGTCTGGCTGAAGCCGATGCGGCCCAGTTCCTCGCCGACAATTGCGGCATAGGTGCGGAATTCGAGGCCCGCTTGTTCGCCCTCCGCCGCTTCGATCGACACGGTCTGGGAGGGGATGGTATCGCCCAAATGGAAGCGCGTCACTTCGGTGCCGCGCTGGATGCCGCCGGTCTGGCAGGCGGCGAGCAGGCCCAGAGCGGTGAACGTTGCGGCTATGGTGGCGGTGCGGACAAACAGATTTTTCATGCGATACTCTCCCTGACGCGACATCCGCGCTTTTGATTCTCCGGGGAGTGTGGCACGAAAAACCGGCGAAGGGGAGTCTTGCGATAGTGGCAGATAGAGGCAAGGATTTGAAACAGGGCGAAAAGCCCGCCATTCTGGTGACGGGCGGCGCGGGCTATATTGGCAGTCACGCAGTGCTGGCGCTGCTCGATGCGGGCTGGCCTGTGGTGGTGATCGACAATCTGGTGACGGGCTTTCGCTGGGCGGTGCCGGAGGCGGCGGTGTTTGCCGAGGGGGATATTGCGGATAGCGCGCTGGTCGGGCGGCTGATCGGCAAGCATGGCATCGACGCGATCGTGCATTTCGCCGGATCGGTCGTCGTGCCGGAATCGGTCTCCGACCCGTTGAAATACTACGATAATAATACCGCCAGGACTCGAGTGTTGCTGGGCACCGCTGTCGCCAGGGGCGTCCCCCATTTCATCTTCTCCTCGACCGCCGCGACTTATGGCATTCCGAACGAAATCCCGGTGCGCGAAGATATGCCGACCGTGCCGATCAATCCCTATGGGCGCTCCAAGCTGATGACCGAATGGATGCTGCGCGATGCCGCGGCGGCGCATGACATGAATTACGCGGCTCTCCGCTATTTCAACGTCGCCGGTGCCGATCCGCAGGGGCGCTCGGGTCAGTCGACAGCCGGGGCGACGCATCTGATAAAGGTCGCGGTCGAGGCGGCGCTGGGCAAGCGCGAATCGGTGGCGGTGTTCGGGACGGATTACGACACCCCGGACGGCACCGGCGTGCGCGACTATATCCATGTCAGCGACCTCGCGGATGCGCACGTGCTGGCGCTGGAGGCGCTGATGGCCGATCCCACGGAAAGCCACGTCATGAATTGCGGCTATGGCCGGGGCTTTTCGGTGCTGGAAGTGCTCGACAGCGTCGATCGCCTCACCAACCGGACCATCGAGCGTGTCATGGAGCCGCGCCGCGCGGGTGATCCCGATGCGCTGACGGCGGATAACAGCCGGATCAGGGCGACCCTGCCCTGGCAACCGCAGCATGACGATCTCGATACGATCGTCGGTCATGCGCTGGCATGGGAACGGAAACTGGCGGAGCGGGGTAAGGGTGACAAAGCCGGTTGACCCGTTCGGGCTGAGCTTGTCGAAGCCCCGTTCTTTTCTTCGGTCAAATTAAGAACGGCCCTTCGACAAGCTCAGGGCGAACGGTGGTTTAGTCTGCCGTAGCGTCCGGACGCAAGCGTCGCTCAACTGTCACCGGCGAAATCGCCAGTCCGTCGCTGCCGTCCGCCGCGCCCATCATGCCGAGCAGTTCGCCCTCTGCCAGATCGACCTCGATGATCGTTCCAAGCGCCGTCTGCGCGACATAGAGCCGGTCGCCCGCTTCATCGAACAGGATCGTCACCTGTGCCGCATCGGCGGTGCCGAAAATCGTCTGGGTGCGCGTCACCTGTTTCGTCGCGACATCGATCAGCGTCAGCGATCCGTCGGCATAGTTGGACGTCACCGCCGTTGCGCCATCGGGGCTGATCGCCAGCCGGATCGGGAAATTGCCGACGGCGATCTCGGAAATCTGCTCCAGTGTCGCGGTGTCGAAGACGACGACCTTCGCATTGTCCCGATCCGAGACCCAGAGTTCGGTCCCGTCCTGCGTCAGCGCAATCCCTTCTGCCGCGTCGCCGACTTCGAGATTGGCGATGGTCTCGCCAGCTTCCAGATCGATGACGGTTGCCGTGCCGCTGCCCAGATTGCTGACATAGGCGCGGGTCAGGTCCCGGCTGACAACGACCATGTGAGAGCCGTCTTGTCCGGTTTCGATTGCCGTCATCTCGCGCGTGTCCATATCGACAATGGTCAGTGTTCCGCTGCCCTCGGTGGTGGCGATCAGCCGGTTGTCGCGGGTCCAGACCAGCCCGTGCGGGCGGGAATTCGGGGCAAGGTCGATCGTCTCTATCTTCTCGGCGCGCGCAATATCGAAAATATCGATGGTGGTGCCGGCGTAGGATACGACGGCTGCCCGTGCACCATCCGGCGATATGGCGACCTCATGCGGTTGCTCCCCGGTCGGCAGCCGCGCCCGTTCGCGCCCCGTATCGAGATCGATCAGGCTGATGCTGTCGTCGCCCTTGTTGCCCACGATCAGCGTGTCCGCATTGGCGGGCGATGCAACCGCGAGGGCAAGCAGGACGATGGCGTGAAATAATTTCATGGAATTCCTCTTCATGTCTGCAAAAACCAGCGGTCTTCGCCTTCCAGCCCCACGGCGCTCAGCGTATCGCTGAAAAAAGCGCCGGTATCCATGCCGATGCGGTTGGGGCGTTCCTCGATCTCGTCGGCGATCGAATGACCATGGACGACCACCGCGCCGTGATCGGTGCGGCTGTTCAGAAACTTCTCGCGGATCCAGAGCAAATCTTCGGCCTCCTGCTCGGCGAGCGGCTTGCCCGGCTGGATGCCGGCATGGACGAACCAGTATCCGCCCTTCTCGATGGAAAGCGGCAGGGTTTCAAGCCATTCGCGATGCGCTGCCGGCACCTTCTCCCGTGTCGCCGCGACAATCTCGTCTTCGCTGCCGACCCGGAGCAGGCCGGGGGCGACGCCATAGCTCGTCAGCGTCTCGCGCCCGCCATAGGTCAGCCAGCTTGCCAGCCAGCCTGTATCGCCGTTCAGGACGGAAACCAGCGATGCCTCGTGATTGCCGAGCAGCACTTGGAGCGATGCGAATTCTTCGCGCCACCCGATCGCGCGTTCGACGACACGGGCCGAATCCGGGCCCCTGTCGATCAGATCGCCGAGCAGGATGACGGTGACGTTCGCCCGCCCCCGCGGCGCGTTATCGCTCGCGATCTGCTCTGTCAGTCGGTCCATCAGGTCCAGCCGGCCATGGATGTCGCCCACCGCATAGACGCGCTCGCCCGCAGGAAGCGCGGGTTTGGGAGATTTGTGGAACAGCGATTTCAGCGGACCATCCTTCCGGTTTCAACTTGACTTTGGCAGGCTTCCTACATAGATGCGCGGCTCGTTTCCGACAACCGAACACAGTAAAAAGGTCGGCCAGATGGCCGGGTAGTCGCCATGAAAGTCCGTAATTCGCTCAAGTCCCTCAAGCGCCGTCATCGCGACAACCGCGTCATCCGTCGTCGTGGCCGAGTCTATGTCATCAACAAGACCAACCGCCGCTTCAAGGCGCGCCAGGGTTAATGCCGGTTTCCGCCGTCGTTTTCGACGTCGGCAATGTTCTCTATGACTGGCACCCGCGCTATCTCTATGAGAAGCTGATCGACGATCCGGCGGAGCTGGATCGCATGACCGGCGTTGTCATGTCGAACGAATGGCACTGGGCGCTCGATCATGGCCGGACCTGGGCCGATATCGAGCCGGGCCTGATCGGGCAATATCCTGGCGATGCCGACTATATCCGCGCATGGGGTTCGCGCTTTCAGGAAACGATCGGCGGGCCGATATCCGGGATGCACGAAATTGTCCGCGCGCTCGATATGGCGGGCGTGCCGCTGTTCGGCATCACCAATTTCCCCGGCGAGTTCTGGGATGTTTTCCGGAAAGACCAGGCAGCCCTGTTCGACCGGTTCGGCGATATCGTGGTGTCCGGTCATGAAGGCATCGCCAAGCCCGATCCGGCGATTTTCCGACTGGCGCTGAAGCGTTTCGGCCTGACCGAGGGCGAGGGTCTGTTTATCGACGATCTCGCCGCGAACGCCTCGGCCAGCGAACGCGACGGCTTTGTCGGCCATCATTTCCGGGGTGCGGAGAGACTGAAGACTGAACTGGAAGCGCTGGGTCTGCTCCGGCCAGAAACCCCCTAGCGCGCCGCGCCCGGACCTTCGATGGTTCCGGGCCTGCGCCGCCCCTCGATCAGCGGTCGGTCGACCGGCTCGACCGGGGCGGGCTCGGCCCGTCCGGGAACCGCCACCGCGCCGGCCTCGGTCCAGTGAGCATCCGGCAGGCCATAGATCTGGTCGAAGACATCCATCGGGATCGAGAAGGGGCGCCCGCTGTTGGAGTTGGACACCACCACCACCCCGCTGCGCCGTGCCGGGTCGAACAGGATCATCGCCCGATAGCCGCGCACCGCGCCGCGATGGGCGATCATCGTGTGCCCCGCATAATCATACACCCGCCAGCCCAGCGCATATCGGGTATTGGCGATCCGCCCGGCATATTTGCGGTTGCGGTGATCCTCGCGCGTCGTTTCGACAACCGGACGGTGGATGGTGTCAAGCACGGCCTGCGGGATAATGCCGGGCGTTTCTCCCATCTGCGCCTCCATCCAGCGCGCAAGATCGCGGATCGAACCGTTCATGCCACCTGCCGCGGGTATAGAATAATAAGGTTGCACCACGGGCTCTTCGGTGCCGTCATTTTTGTGGCTGCGCGCCCAGCTCGGGCTAGCGAACAGCCCCGCCATGGTCATGCTAGCGCTGGTCATGCCGAGCGGCGCAAACAGGCGGCGCGTCACCGCGGTTTCATAGCTTTCGCCGGTAACGCCCGCGACGATCTCGCTCGCCGCATCATAGGCGACATTCTGGTAGCGATGGCAGGTGCCCGGCGCGCAGGCGATCGGGTAGCTTGTGAGCCGACCGCGCAGGACATGCGGGTCTTCGCCCTGCTCCAGAAACATGTCATGGCCATTGCGCTCCAGTCCCGTGCGGTGGGCGAGCAGGTCGGCGACGGTGATCCGCATCTCCCCGCTTCCCGGCAGCCGCAGCGACGGCGCATAGCGCGAGACCGGCGCGTAAAGATCCACCGCGCCGTCCCCCGCCAGCAGGCCGACCATTGTCGAGGCAACGCCCTTGGAAAGCGAGGCCCAGCGGAACACGGTATCGACGGTCACCTCCTCGCCCGACCCGTTCAGCGTCTCGCCATAGCCGCGCGCGAACACCGTCTCGCCATTCTCGACCACGGCGACGGCAAGTCCGATCATCGTCGGATCGTCCATCAGGCTTTCGAGCCGACGGTCGAGTTCGTTATAGTCGACCAGTCCCGATCGCGCATTGAGATGCTCGATGACGCCTGGTTCGGCACCGGCAGTGCCCTGCGTCCCGGCAGGGGTCAGCACCACGGTAATGCCGTGCGCGCGCTCCCCTCCCGGCAGCGCGAAACTCGCAAACTGCGCCATCACAAGGACGCCGAGCGCGACGATGGCGAGGGTGGCGGGAAGCGCGAGACGGTTCACGGCGCGAGCGTCTCGACCTGCACCGGCGGATTTTCACCGGCGGACCGCGCCAGTTTGCGATCGAACGTCACAAACCGCTCCGCGCCCTTCGCCGATATCAGGTGCAGCATGTCGGGAAGGTCCGCGCCCTCGCGAAACCGTGCCATGGCGTACCGGACATCGGCTTCGTCGGCTACGCTGACGCCAGCGGTATCCAGCAGCGCAGTCAGGGCTGTCGCAATCGTCATCCGATCGAGGCCGTAGCGGGAACGCAACACCCATTCGCTTTCCATGATAACGGTTAGCGGAAGCAGCACAGCTTCGCCGAGAACGCGCCTTGCTTCCCGTGTCTGGAAAAAATTGTCGTTCATGGCCAGCCGAACCACGATATTGGTATCGATCGCCTTCATTCCGCCTCGTCGATATCCGGATTTGGAAATTCCTTGGCGTAATGTTCGCGCAGCGCCTCGGCCGGTATGCTGCTGATATCTTCTATCGACAGCGCCTTTTCGGGCCGGAATGGCGCGGTGGCCTTATGTATGCGCGCCAGCGCTTCGTCCACGGTGAGCCTCTTTTCCGGCTGGGCGGCGCGGATGCTGACGCCTGCGGGCCCTTCCTCGATCACGAGCTCGGTGCCCGCGATCCAGCGCAGCCGGTCCCGCACATCCTTGGGGATGACGATCTGGCCTTTGGACGAAAGACGGGTGTGCTCGGTCATTGTGGTAAGATACGTCTTACCGGCTTGCCTGTCAATTCGTCGCTCGGTACGTTTGCGTCGAACGACGGGCAGTCTATGCCGGTTGTCATGCCGCTCCGGATTTCCAATCGCGATGCCCGCCGCCTGTGGCTCGACGCGCAGTTGCTGTCGGAGATGCCGACCGGGCCGCTCGATCTTATCGGCACGATCCGCAGGCTGGGTCTGGTGCAGCTCGACACGATCCGCGTCATCGCCCGCGCGCATCATCATATCCTCTGGTCGCGCAACCAGCATTATCGCGCGCCGATGCTCTATCGAATGATGCGCGAGGAGCGGAATATTTTCGAGCATTTCACCCACGATGCCTCGATCCTGCCGATCGAGATGTATCCGATGTGGCGGCGACGGATGCAGCGGCTGGGCGACTGGATGGTAGCGAGGGGCTGGCTGAAGAATATGCCCGATGAGAGCGAGCGCGCCGCCATCATGGCAAAGATCGCGACAGATGGCCCGCTCTGTTCCGCCAATTTCGATGCGCCGTCCACCGGCCCGCGCGCGATGTGGGAGAAGGCACCGCATAAACGGGCGCTCGATTTCCTGTGGTATGGCGGCGCGCTGGCGACCGCGCACCGGGTCGGTTTCACCAAATATTACGCCCTGCCGGAGCGCGCGATCCCCGCCCGGTGGCGCGAGCAGGAGGTGGCGGAACAGGCGCAGATCGACTGGCTGTGCGAAAACGCATTGTCGCGACTGGCCTTCGGCACACCGGGCGATATCAAGCGGTTTTGGGACGCGGTCACGATGAAAGAAGCGCACGACTGGGTCGCGACACACAAGGCCTCGCTGGTGCCGGTGGAAGTGGAGAGCCATGACGGCAGCCTCGCCAAAATGCTCGCGCCCGCCGATATCGAACAGCGGCTATTGGACGCCCCCGCACCGACCTCCCGTCTGCGTATCCTCAACCCGTTCGATCCCGCCATTCGCGACCGCAAGCGGCTCGAACATCTGTTCGGTTTCGCATACCGCATCGAAATCTTCGTCCCCGCCGCCAAACGCCTCTGGGGCTATTATGTCTATCCGCTGCTGGAAGGCGACCGGCTGGTCGGGCGGATCGAGGTCGATATGGATCGCAGGGCGGGGCTGCTGTCGCTGGCGCGGCTGTGGCCGGAGGCACCGTGGCGCTGGACGTCCGCGCGGCAATCCCGGCTGGAAAGCGAGTTGCAGCGGATCGCGCGCTTTGCCGGTCTGTCAGTCGGCGTGTCGGCGGTCGCCCCGCTCGAACCATAGGCTGGCCATCGCGACGCCGAGCAGCGTCAGCCACGATAACGCCCCGCCCAGCCCGAGATAGCCGGCGCGCGCATCGCTCGACAGCCCGATCATCGTCACCGCGCCGCCAATCGTGACGACGAGACCCGCCAAGCGCCACCATCCACCGGTCCGCGCCAGCAGCCAGCCAATGGTCATCGCCGCGACGCCCAGCAGCGCGAATTTCGCGCGCACCAGCGGGATCAGCCAGTCAATGGTCGCTTGGGTGCCGGGCAGAGCGTCCATGATCGCGAAGAGCTGCACACCCTCCAGCTCGTCAAACAGCGCGGCGAGCAGCATCGCGACAATACCGGCGGCGGCGATCTTGGACCCGCGTGGTCGCATGGCCATCAGGGCCGCACACACAAACAGCGTATAGGCCGGGATGAAGACCAGCGCATCCACCCAGGTCGCATGGCGCATGGCGGCGACGAACAGTCCGGTATCCGGTGCGCTGTCGAACAATGCGGCGACATCGGCGGGGGTGCGGACGATCTCGAATGCGATAATCGAGCCCGCCCCGCCGGGCGAATCCGGAATAGCGAGGTTCGCAATCTGTCCGAAATAAATGGACGTAGCGATGGTCACGATGCCCGCAATCGTGCAGGCGAGCCACCAGGCTCGGGTCCGGCTCAAGCGGTGTCCGCCTTCGCCCGCTCGATGCTTTCGATCACGATCTGTTTGGCTTCCTCGCGGTCGCCCCATTTGCCGACGCGGACCCACTTTTTCGGCTCGAGGTCTTTATAATGCGTGAAAAAATGCTCGATCTGCTGCATCACGATTTCCGGCAGATCGCCGCCTTCGCCGATCCCGCGATAATAGGGGAAGGTCGCGTCGATGGGGACGCACAGCAGCTTCTCGTCGCCGCCCTGTTCGTCCTCGATCATCAGCACCGCGAGCGGGCGGCAGCGCACCACGCAGCCCGGCATGAAGGGCGAACGCGCGACGACCATCGCATCCAGCGGATCGCCATCGGGCGACAGCGTGTGCGGGATAAAGCCGTAATTGGTCGGATAGCGCATTGGCGTGTGCAGAATGCGGTCGACGAACAGCGCGCCGGACGCCTTGTCGAATTCGTATTTCACCGGCTCCCCGCCGACCGGCACTTCGATGATGACATTCAGGCTTTCGGGCGGGTTATCGCCGATGGGGATGAGGTCGATATTCATGGTCGGGAATATAGCGGGGCGGTGGCACTATTAAACCCCTCCCCCCCGGGGGAGGGGCAAGGGGTGGGGACAGAGCGAAGCGCAGCGAGCGTGATGTGGCGAGGGACGTCCCCACCCCTAACCCCTCCCCTGAAGGGGAGGGGGATACCACCCACTTCCCCTCCCTCCCATCACCCCCTAATGACCCCCGCATGGGCAAGAACACACCACAGGCCATTCGCGGCACGCAGGATATGCTCGGCGAGGACGCGGAACGTTTCCAGCATGTCGTCGACACATTCGATCGCGTGCGGCGGCTCTATGGCTTCGGGCGGATCGAGGTGCCGGTGTTTGAATCGACGGCGGTGTTCGCGCGCTCGCTGGGCGAGACGACCGATGTCGTGTCGAAGGAAATGTACAGTTTCGAGGATCGCGGCGGGGATTCGCTGACGCTGCGCCCCGAATTTACGGCGGGCATTGCGCGGGCCTATCTGACCAATGGCTGGCAGCAGCATGTGCCGCTTAAGGTCGCGACGCACGGGCCGCTGTTCCGCTATGAACGCCCGCAAAAAGGACGTTTCCGCCAGTTTCATCAGCTCGATGCGGAGATTATCGGCGCGGCCGAACCGGCGGCGGATGTCGAGCTTCTTGTTTTCGCGGATCAGATTTTGCGCGAGCTTGGGGTGAGCGACGGCGTGACGCTGCAACTCAATACGCTGGGCGACAGCGCGACGCGGGACGCATGGCGGGACGCACTGGTCGCGCATTTCGAGGCGCATCGGGGCGATCTTTCGGAAGACAGCCAGGAGCGGCTGGAGCGCAATCCGCTCCGTATCCTCGACAGCAAGGACCGGCAGGACCGCCCGATCGCCGATGCCGCGCCCTCCATCGACGATGCGATGAGCGACGAGGCGGCGAATTTCTTCACGCAGGTAACCGCGGGCCTCGATGCGGCGGGCGTGGTGTGGGAACGCAACGCGCGGCTGGTGCGCGGGCTCGATTATTATCGCCACACGGCGTTCGAATTCGTGACGGATCGCTTGGGCGCGCAGGGCACCGTGCTTGGCGGCGGTCGCTATGATGGCTTGATCGAAACGCTTGGCGGGCCGAAAACACCAGCAGTCGGCTGGGCGGCGGGGATCGAGCGGCTGGCTATGCTGATCGATGCGCCTCACAATGATCGTTTATCGACAGTAGTGATTCCTCTGTCTCAAGAGTGCGACGCGCTTGCTTTAGAAATACTAACGAAGCTGCGGCGTTGGGGCACCTCGGCGGATATGGCTTTTCGAGGAAATCTGAAAAAACGGCTAAGCAAAGCGAATGCCCAAGGGGCTGTCTGGGCTATATTGCTGGGACCGGATGAGATCGCGCGCGGCGAAGCTACGATTAAGTGTCTTTTGGACGGCAGTCAGCATACTGTTCCGATACCTTTATTACTAAACGAAGTCGAAAATATCGGCGGAACAGGTTGGGTTGTCAGAAAAAATCCCAACGATAAAAGCACATGGAATATTCTCGCGCCGGAACCGGGTGCCGACCAACAATGACCACAATCTCCCCCGCACGTATCGACGCGATCCTGTCGCGGCATGAGGAACTCGAAGCCCTGATGGCGGCGGGGGATCTGGCGCCGGAAAAGTTTGTCGAGGTCTCCAAGGAATATGCCGAGGTCAGTGAGGTCGCGGCAACGGCGCGGGAATTGCGGCGGTTGCGACAGGAGCTGGCGGCGCTCGAAGACATGCTCGCCGATCCGGAAATGAAGGAAATGGCCGAGCTGGAGGCCGGGGAACTGAAGGCGGCGATTCCGGAGGCCGAGCGGACGCTGGCCGTGGCACTGCTGCCGAAGGATTCCGCCGACGAGCGGCCCGCGATGCTCGAATTGCGCGCGGGGACGGGCGGGGACGAGGCGGCGTTGTTTGCGGGCGATCTGCTGCGGATGTATCAGCGCTATGCCGAATTGCAGGGCTGGGGTTTCGAAATGATCTCGGCGAGCAGTGCCGATGTCGGTGGCTATAAGGAAGTCGTCGCCAACGTCACCGGCAAGGGCGTGTTTGCCAAACTGAAATTCGAAAGCGGTGTACATCGCGTCCAGCGCGTGCCTGAAACCGAAAGCGGCGGGCGGATTCATACGTCCGCCGCGACCGTGGCGGTGCTGCCGGAACCCGAAGAAGTCGATGTCCAGATCAATGACGAAGACCTGCGCATCGATGTGTTCCGCTCGTCCGGGCCGGGCGGGCAGTCGGTCAACACCACCGACAGTGCGGTGCGGATCACCCATCTCCCGACCGGCATCGTCGTTTCGCAGCAGGACGAAAAATCGCAGCTCAAAAACAAGCAGAAGGGCATGAAGGTGCTGCGCGCGCGGCTCTATGAACACCAGCGCGCGATTGCCGAGGCCGAATATGCCGGGGCGCGCAAATCGATGGTGGGATCGGGGGATCGCTCCGAGCGCATACGGACGTATAATTTTCCGCAGGGCCGGGTGACCGATCACCGGATCAACCTGACGCTGCACCGGCTCCACGAGATTCTGGCGGGCGAGGGGCTGGAGGAGCTGGTGAGCGCGCTGACGTCGGAAGACGAAGCGGAACGGCTGGCGCATCTGGATGGCGATGAAGGATAGAAAAGCCCCTCCCCTTAAGGGGAGGGGTTGGGGTGGGGCAGTGTCTTCCGGAAACAGTAAATCAGCCTCCACGGACTCCCCCACCCCTTGCCCCTCCCCTGAAGGGGAGGGGTTGAAAGTTCGCGAGGCGATCCGCGCAAGTGCACAAAAGTTACGACAGTGCACCGAAAGTGCCACGCTGGATGCGGAACTCCTGACTGCCTGTTTTCTGGGTATTTCGCGGGAAGAAATGCTTCTTCGTCATCTCGATGACAAGATCGATGGCACCGCACTCGAACCGCTGATCGCGCGCCGCCTTGCGCACGAGCCCATCGCCTATATCACGGGTTTTCGGGAATTCTGGGGCCTGGAATTCGCGGTAAGGCCCGGCGTCCTGATCCCCCGGCCCGACAGCGAAACGCTGATCGAAACGGCTCTTTCGCATTGCGCGCAAACGTCGCCAGCATCGATTCTCGATCTCGGCACCGGTTCCGGCGCGCTGCTGCTCGCCGCGCTTTCCGAATTTCCGGGCGCGAAAGGGCTTGGCATGGACCGCTCCGAAACCGCGCTTTGCTGCGCCCGGCACAATGCAGAAAGGCTGGGACTGGGGGGCCGCGCGGCGTTCCGCATCGGCGATTGGGGGGAGGGGCTGGAGGGCCGGTTCGATCTCATTCTCTGCAACCCGCCCTATGTCGAGGAAAGCGCCGCGCTCGCCCCGGATGTCCGCGATTACGAGCCGTACGAGGCGCTGTTTTCGGGTGCCGACGGCCTCGACGATATCCGCCGCCTCGCCCCGCAAATCCCCGCGCTGCTTGCGCCCGGCGGTATCGCCTGTATCGAAATCGGCCACATGCAAGGCCTTGCCGCCACCGCGCTTTTCGCCGCGCAATCGCTGAAAACCGCCATCCGCCAGGATCTCGCGGGGCGCGACCGCTGCCTGCTTATCCACAAATAACCCACCCCCGTCGCGATATTTTCCCTTGCATTGACCTGTGTAAAGCCGATATGGCGGATATCGGAACGGGGGTTCCACCAGCAAACAGCTCCGGAACCACCGCAGAACGACCTCTCATCGTCATACCGCCATAGTCCGGCGGTGCTGGCTCGGGACTGGCTTTGGCCAGCCCTTGGGAAGAGGTATGAATCCCGAACGGCCGGGACGGTCCCGACCGAGCAGGGCGCGCGTAGCATGCGCCCTTGTAACTGGACTGAGGATTAAACAGCCTTGATGAATAATCGCAACCCAGGCCGCCGTCGCGGACGCGGTACCCGCCAGACCAATCGCGGACCCAATACGGCCAACCAGAATCGCGGACCGGGCAACGCCAAGCAGCTGTGCGACAAATACAGGAACATGGCGAGCGACGCGCACCAGCAGGGCGATCGCGTGATGAACGAATATTATCTCCAGTTCGCCGATCATTATTTCCGCGTGCTGGCCGAGCATAGCAATCGCAAGGACGATCAGCAGCAGCAGGGCAAACAGTCGGGCCAGTCCGATCAGCAGTCCGGTCAACAGGGCAATCAGCAGAATAATGACGGCGGGCAGGACCGGAAGCCCAAACCCCGCCAGAGCAAACCGAAGACCGATGACGATACGAAAAGCAGCGACACATCCGATAGCGGCGACGACACCCCGAAAAAGCGCGCGCCGCGCAAAGCCGTCGCGAAGGATAGCGGCAACGGCAAGGACGAACAAACCATCGAAGCCGACCGCCTTCCCGCCTCGCTGTCGCTCGGCAGTAGCGATGGCGACGAGAAGGGCGAACAACTAAACGGCAAGACTGCGAAGAAGGCTCCGACGCGCGCCAAGCCCAAGACAGCCGACGATGGCGATAATGCCGAGGGGAAATCGGCGACGGCCTGAGCGAATTCTCCCTCAGGAAGGGAGGGTCATTCCCCGTGAAAACGGATGTTTCACGGGTGGGCGCTCAATCCAGCGGCAATTCGATCTCACCCATAATCCGGTCGGTTTCGATCAGGATTTTCACGATTTTCTGATAATGACCGATATCGTCCCAAGAGAGCGCGCGGCCCTTGCGGTCCTTGAGCCATTTCCGTGCGGGCTGATAACCGCCGATATGGAAATTCCACGCGATTTCCGGAACATTGGCGAAATACTGGGCGGGATTTATGTAAACGCGGCCCACCCCTCTCCCCTTCAGGGGAGAGG